>JBHJIL010000038.1:0-27288 GCA_050043465.1 Leptolyngbyaceae cyanobacterium | reverse complement strand
ACCCCAGAACAGAGGCTTTTCGCACCTCGTCACAGTTTAATCACCATTGTCGAGAGATTATGACAGCGCTGTCGGGTTCCGAACCGCAGACATCAGCTCATGGATAAATCAGTGATATCCATAAGACCGTCAAAATCGGTATGGACCTGGCTTGCCCCCACCCTGGTAGGGCTGGCTGCTGTGGTGGGCTGGGACCTTTTTGTCCGAGTTACTCATACGCCCCCCTATCTGTTGCCGGGGCCGGGGCTGGTAGTCAAAACTCTGATAGAAGAATGGGGAGATTTATTTCCATCGCTGCTGGTAACCGTTCAGATTACGGTGATCGCCTTTGTGGCCGCTGCCATATCTGGCTTGGTCATTGCAGTGTTGTTTGCTCAAAGTAAGTGGGTAGAGCGCAGCTTTTTCCCCTATGCGGTGATTTTGCAAACTACGCCTATTGTTGCGATCGCACCCCTGATCATTATTTGGCTGCAAAACAACACTTTTATGGCCCTGGTGGTCTGCGCCTGGATTGTTGCCTTTTTTCCCATTGTTTCTAACACTACCTTAGGTCTTACCAGCGCCGACCATACGCTACACAACCTGTTTGAAATTTATGGTGCATCCCGCTGGCAAACCCTAATATATTTACGGCTTCCCAGCGCCCTACCCTACTTTTTAAGCGGGCTGCGCATTAGCGGTGGGCTGGCTTTGATTGGAGCCGTAGTGGCTGAATTTGTGGCCGGGACAGGGGGCACTCGCTCTGGCATTGCCTATCAGATTTTGATTTCTAGTTTTAATTTACAAATTCCTCGCATGTTTGCCGCCTTGCTGATGACAACGGCGCTGGGGGTAGCCATTTTTGTCGGACTGACGGTATTGTCGGATCGACTCCTTGACCACTGGCATGAGAGCGCCGTCAGACGAGAGAATTAAACCATGTCTGGATTTCTCACAGTTCCCGATTCAACCCACTACTGGCTAACCAACGGGCGCGTTCCCCAGTGTTTACTAGATGTGTCCCTAGAGCCCATTCAGTCACTACAGGCATTTCCTCACCAAGAAGACCTAGTGGCGGTGGATATGGAGATCAAAGCAGGTGCGATCGCGCGGATCGCTCCCCCTAACACAGTTGATTTAGACGACAAACCGACCGTAGACCTGGCTCAAGGACTGATCTGGCCGTGCTTTGTAGACATGCACACCCATCTAGACAAAGGCCACATCTGGCCGCGCTGTCCCAACCCTGACGGCACCTTTGCAGGGGCCTTGGAAACCGTGCGTAACGACCACAGTAACTGGCAGGCCGACGAACTTTACCATCGCATGGAGTTTGGCCTCAGGTGTAGCTACGCCCATGGCACCCAGGCCATTCGTACCCATCTCGACAGCTTTGGGCCTTTGGGAAACATCAATTTCACCGTCTTCAACGAACTGCGCCAGCAGTGGCAAGGTCGCCTAAATCTGCAGGCCGTATGCCTCGTATCGTTGGATTATTTTCTGACACCAGAAGCAGACTCCCTTGCCCAGACTGTAGCTAAATTTGGCGGTGTGCTGGGGGGGGTCGCCTATATGAACAAAGACATTACAGCCCAGCTCGATCGAGTCTTTACCCTGGCAAAACGCTACGGCCTCGACCTTGATTTTCACACCGATGAAAGTCTAGACCCCGCCGACATCACCCTGCGCCATGTCGCCAAAGCAGCCCTACGCCACGATTTCCAGGGGGCTATTACCTGCGGTCACTGCTGCAGTCTGTCGGTACAGACACCTGAGGTGGTAGAAGCAACGTTAGCGCTGGTTAGAGCCGCCAATATCGGTATCGTCAGCCTGCCCATGTGTAATCTCTATCTGCAGGATCGCCAGCCCGAACAAACGCCCCGGTATCGAGGCGTTACTATTCTCCACGAGCTACACCAGCAGGAGATCCCAGTCGCCTTAGCCAGCGACAACTGCCGCGATCCGTTCTTTGCCTATGGCGACCACGATGGCCTAGACGTGTTTAAGCAATCAGTCCGCATTGGGCACCTGGATCGCCCCTTTGACCACTGGCCTCAAAGTATCACTCGCCGTCCCGCCCAGCTCATGGGTTTAGACATAGGTACCTTAGCGCCAGAAAGCCCGGCTGATTTGATCTGCTTCAAGGCTCGCACCTTGAATGAACTCATCGCCAGAAATCAAGAGAATCGAGTCGTCCTTCGTCAGGGGAAACAAATCGACACCACCCTCCCCGACTATAGCGAGCTAGATCGATGGGTACAGTAAGTTTCTGATGGACGGATTCCAGATACAGTCTGCATAAAACTCGTAGCTGGAACAATCTTGACTACAGCCCTGCTCTTTCCCATAGATGAGGAAGACGCTATCAAAAAAGTATTGGAACAATAACTTGCTTCACAAGCACCCAGACGCCCCCTCGCTAAGTTATGAGTGAACTGCCCCTAAAAAATTTGCTACTTGCTCTCAAGAACTGTAGAGCCTTCTTCTAGACGTTTTAGGCAAATTTCTGCAGCTTCAGCCACCTGAGCATGGTTATCCTTGGCCAGGTAGCGTAGGGCAGATCGACTCTTCTCGCTGGGTAAATTTCCTAGAGCTTCCGCCAGACGCTGTCGCACTAGCCAGTCATCCGATTGGGCAAAAGTCAGAATTTCATCAATGGCGCTGAGATCGCCAATTTCACCAAAGGCAGCGATGGCAGCCTGCTGTAAGATCACCTCTGGACTGTGTAGTGCCTGAATCAGCGCGTCATGGGCACGGGGATCTTTAAGGTTGCCCAAGGAGACTGCCGCACTAAAACGTACCAGCCAGTCCGTATCTTCATAGAAGGCGCGAATCAGTGGCTCAAAGGCGCGAGGATCTTCTAAATACCCTAGAGCACCAGCCGCATCAGCTCGGATACCATAGTCTGGGTCCGCCTCTAAAATTTTGACCAACAGCGGAAAACTTTCTGACGTTTGCTTTACACCCAGAGCGAAAATGGCCATTGAGCGTACTTGCTGATTGTCATCGTCTAAGACCAGCTTGATTAGCTGTAGTGCCTCAGGACTAGGAACATCTCGCAAAGCAGCCAGGGATAGCTTCTTATCCTTTAGATCGCCGGTTTTGAGTCTATTGGCGAGGACGGCGAGATCAATCATGACGGCGTTAATAATGTCTTACCTAAGATTATAGTTAGGACTCCCCATCAGTGGGATCAATCTAATGACTCATGAAATCATAATCAGCGATTGTGGTATGTGATCTGGCCGCCCCATAGTACAGATGTCTCTTTAGACAGGTCATGATTCTACAGAAAATAGATGACGACGTGCGGAAATCCGAACGGTTCTTTGAATAACTCCCTATAGGCAGCTGCTTATTTTTAATTTCAACGTTAGACAAAGGACATTTGGATCATGGCTTACCTTTCTGCTAATAAGCGTCAAAAGCGTCGTAACCGTCATCGGTATACTCCCGCACCTGCTGGCAAGCCGAGCCGTACCCGTTCTGGCGGAGCTAGATAGAACTTGCCGATTCTCACGCTGACGTCAGCCGCGGCTAAAGGGCTGTCTTTTAGGTCAGCGATCGCAAATTTCTGTTTTTGTTAACGTTCACTCGGCGTGAGAGTTGTTATAGCTAGTGATAGGACTAGGCCCTTAGAGTCGGTGACTCACTATGGGCTTGGATTTACTAAATCGTTCGCACCCCAGAGGCCGCCTATGACTACCCAAACTGTTCTGCAGTTTATGCAAAAGACCGCTGATAATACCGCTCTCCAACAGCAGCTCGAACAGCTTCTAGGCTGTGGAGACGGAGATATTAGCTCCAGCGTCAATCTTGATCCCGAGGAATCCCAGGCTCTGAGCCAGCGCGCTCCTAAAGTGACTGAACTAGCTGCATCAATGGGCTATCAGTTCTCTAGCAGTGAGCTGCTATCAGTGGTTGAGGCATTTAAGCAGTATCAAAACGGCGCACTCTCCGATGAAGCGTTTGCTCAGCTGTTGGGCATTGCTCCCGGAGAACGCATGCGTCCGGCTGTTAGCAATAACTTTAAGCGTCTGGCCAACTACCTATCTAAGACATATCTAGGGGTGCCGCTGTCTTAAATTCAGTCGATAACCCTTGATCCCATGAGATCCCCGGCTGTGACAATCAGTATTGTTATGGACTGGGGATCTTTCGTAAGAGAAAATTTTTATACAACAAAACAACGTCAAAACAGCGATCCCCATCGAGTTAGAACGGTTGAACAACCCTGTGGCTCTAGCGTCTGGTTGATTGCACATCAGTTCAGACGCGTATGGGATTTAGAAAATATTTTTTTACGTAACGCTGTTTTGAGAAACATAACGTCTCCGGATAGATAATACGGCATCCGTTAGAGTAGCAGTGAATAACGCTCGAAATCCTGATATCGTAGCGAGCGGTTACTCCATAGATAGGCCAAGCTCCTGACTCTGCCCCCGATGGATATGGTGAGTTCCACTGGCAGGGTGTCGCCGTTCTCTTTTAGATCTTTTCTACAGTGCAGTGTCACACAATATGGTTAATTCCCATTCTGTGGCGGCATCAGTCTCTAATGAGCTGATGCCGCTGGCTGAGGTACAGTCTCCGGATATACCTTCGTCCGAGGTATATGTCTGCGTTCACGGGCATTTTTATCAGCCCCCCCGAGAGAATCCTTCGCTAGAAGCGGTGGAACGTCAGCCGGGTGCAGCTCCTTTCCACGACTGGAATGAGCGCATTCTACGAGAGTCTTATCGTCCCAACGCATTTGCACGGATTGTGGACCACCACGGTCAGATTCATCAGATCGTTAACAACTACGAGTTTATTAGCTTTAATATTGGGCCGACGCTGATGAGCTGGCTGGCTCGCCACGATATTGAAACCTATCGCCGGATTTTGGACGCGGACAAACGCAGCTGCGATCGCAACGAAGGTCACGGCAACGCCATTGCCCAGGTGTACAACCACATCATTTTGCCCCTGGCCAATGAGCGGGATAAACGCACCCAGATTCGCTGGGGGATCGCTGATTTTCGCAAGCGTTTTAACCGCGACCCTGAGGGCATGTGGCTAGCAGAAACCGCCGTCGACCAGGACACCCTGCGGGTACTGATCCAGGAAGGGATCAAATTTACCATTGTGGCCCCTTCCCAGGTGCAGCGCTGTCGTCAAATATCGCCCAGCTATTCTGACTGGCATGAAGTGGGCGGAGGTCAAATTGATCCCACCCGACCCTATCGGTGCTACGTTCCTGGTTTACCCACCGGTCAAAACTACATCGACATTTTTGTCTACGATGGGCCGATCTCCGGCGATATGGGCTTTAGCGACATTTTGCAGTCGTCTCAATCTTTTGCTGACCGCATTGGGCAGGCTGTGCGGGGCGACCATCGCGAAGCTCAGCTAATTTCGGTAGCCACCGATGGAGAGACCTTTGGTCATCATCGCGGCGGTGCGGAACGGGCTCTGGCCTATGCGCTACAGCACGAATTTGTTGACCGGGGCTGGCAGGTGGTTAGCTATGCCCGCTATCTCAGCTTGTTTCCACCGACCTGGGAAGTCGAGCTAAAACCGGTCACCGCCTGGAGCTGCTCCCACGGTGTCGAACGCTGGAAGAATGACTGCGGCTGCGGCGGCGGTGGCGAATGGCACCAGCAGTGGCGGGCTCCCTTGCGTCAGGCCCTAGACTGGCTGAGAGATGAGCTGATTGAAATCTATGAAATCACTGGAGAAGAGCTGTTTAAGGATGTATGGGCCGCGCGGGATAGCTATGTCGATGTGGTGTGCGATCGCACTCCCTTTACCCTGGAGCAGTTCTTTAGACAGCATCAGCACCATGAGCTGACTCAGGTTGCGCGTACCGATGCCCTCTATCTTCTAGAGATGCAGCGCCACGCCATGCTGATGTACACCAGCTGTGGTTGGTTCTTTGAAGAGATCTCTCGCCCCGAAGGCACCCAAATTTTGCGCTATGCCGCCCGCGCTATCGAACTGGCAGAGAAAATCTGCGGCGAAGAAGAATCGCTAGAAGCCGACTTTATTGAAAAGCTCGCCTTAGCCCCCAGCAATATTCCCCAGTTCAAAAATGGTGCAGGCGTCTATCGTACTCAGGTACAAACAGCTCGCATTAGCGCTGAGCAGGTAGTTGCCCACTATGCCATGTCGTCCCTGTTCCACAGCTACCACCGGGAACAGCAGCTATATTGCCACACACTGACCCACCAAGATTACCAAAAGCAAACCATGGGGGTACTCACCCTGGCGTTGGGTCAAGTGAGTATCGTGTCAGAAATCACCCAAGCAAAGGCTAACTATATCTTTGCGGTCTGCCACTTGGGAGGGCAGGAGTTTCTATGTGGTATTCGCCCCTTCAAAAATCGGCTGGCCTACACCCGCGCTAAGGACGCGGTGCTCAGAACCTTTGCCCAGGGAAGCGTAGTCCAGACCATTGCGGCGATTCAAACTCAGTTTGGTGAGTATACCTTTAACCTGCAGCAGCTGTTTAGTGAAGAACGGCAGCACATCATGCAGCTGCTCAGTCAGAACACCCTGCACCAGCTGAATCAGCTATACACCCAAATCTACCGAGAAAACTACGGTGTGCTGATGGCCTTCCACCGGGACAACATGGATGTGCCTCGGGAACTACAGGTTGCCGCTGAAATTACCCTCAGCCATCGCACAATTGATGTTTTGCGACATCTAGAGCAAGACCTCAGCGATATTAACGAGAATATTGTGGCCATTAGCACTGGCTACTTGGGCGAGCTAGAGGGAATCGCCATTGAGGCCAACCACCTCCACTGTCATCTCACAATCCCCGCCGCTGTGCCGTTGCTAGAAGGGCTGATCTTACAGGCCCTCCGTCAGACATTACGCAGTGAGCCAGAGGCGACCCGTTTGGACTGCATTTTGAATGTTAATCCTTTGGCAGTACAAGGCATCAAGCGACTGATTGACCTCGGCACCAATTTGGGAGTTCATCTCAATCTAGAACGAGCCCAGGAAGTGTATTACAGCTACATTCAGCACTGTGAAGCGATACCGAGCCTGGGTCAGGCTCTCGGTATCGCAGACTAGATCCCATCACGCCCGTCAGCGCTGGTATAGCGTACGGGCGTCAAACCCCAATCGACGGGCTTCTCGTACTCGCTCGGCGGCGGCTGAGCGAGTACTGTAGCTACCAATATTAATAAAATCTCCCTGACGGCTAGAGTCTACGGTAGCGTTGCCAAACGATCGCTGTACCTGTCCCAGGTTACGGGTAGATTCAGTAATAGCAGCCACATAGGGACGGTTATCATCAACCGCAATCTCGATACTAGTTGTAGCTTCCTCAATCCCTAAAATATCTAATGTTTCTGGGCCAGCTATCCCAGTTACAGGCAGGTCGTACCATTGCTGAAACTGTCGGACGGCGGCGCTGGTCATGGGGCCATAGTCACCATCAATCGGACCGGGATTAATCCCGTTGCGGTCCAAGGCTAGCTGCAGTGCCTCAACGTCGCTACCCACATCTCCTGGCCCCAAAGAGCGGCCGGTGCTGGGGTCTCCAGTAAATCCGCTAGGGCTGGGCAGTGGCGGCGGCTCAAACGGAGGTGGCAGACGCTGCTGGGCATGGCTTGGTAGTCCCAAGGCAAGGAAAACACCACTCACAATGGCAGTGGTCAGTAACCTGGGCATGACAAAATTCCTTGATATAACGCTGACAGGCTCTAGCGCTAACTCTGGCCTAGCTAAACCGGCTTAGCTAGTGACACAGACCAAATTGGCCCAGTTAGATCACAGAGCGGATACGTATATACCGATCCGGCTAGATGGCGTCTATATTAGCGAATGATTGACAAAATGTACTGACTAAAGCCGAAATGTAACCGTCATCAGGTTAATTAGACGCGTTTTGTCTCTTTCAACGGCTTGAATGACAACAGCTGACACACAATCGCCGCGACACTCAATCGTTAGTCTCTCAACACCCTGGCCTCATACCCCAGCTCTCGGGCAGACTCTACCCAGGCAGTGGCATCAGAGCGTTCTGTAAAACGCCCCAGACTGATGTAATCCCCCAGACTGTTGGTTTCGACCGTTGCATTGGGAAAGCTGCGCCGCACTCGATTAAGGTCGGAACGACCGGCAATGACAGCCGCTACATAGCGTCCTTGAGCAGTACGGCCACCACTGGCAGAGCCTGAGCGAAATCCCATGTCGATTAACGTATCCCTATTGGCAACACCGTTTACCGGCAGACCGGCTGTGCGCTGATAGGCTCTAACCGATTGAACGGTCTGACTACCGTAAACACCGTCTACAGAAACGTTAAAGCCAAACGAGCGCAGCACTCGCTGCAGAGCTACCACATCGTCTCGACTTGAATTAGCCGTGATACTCTCCGCCTCGATCGTTCCATGGACAGGATGCGTCAGCCCAACCGGCAACCGGTCAATGTCGATACCTAGCAGATCTAAGGTTTGGGCATCGGCAACCCCTGTTACTGGCAGCCGACGAATTCGCTGAAACTGTCGTACAGCCTGAGTGGTAGCCGAACCATAGACACCGTCAATAGGGGCAGGAAAAAGTCCGTTTTGATCTAATCGTCGCTGTAGCTGCACAACCGCCGGTCCTCGGCTACCTTCGCTAAGACTCTGGGCCTGAGCCACGATCACAGGGATCTGAACAGGCTGCGCCATTGCTGGTGCGCCTAATAAGCCGATACCTATCAACAGCTTGATACTGAGCTGAGTGGTTCGACGAGTCGTGGTGAGTAACCCCAATATGCTCATGTGCTGTTGTCCTAAATCGCGTTTATCAAATACAACATTCTAGCTCGGTAGAATTACGGCTGGTTTTGCCGAATATCTCCAGTATTTCTATTAAATCATTCGCTTAGGAAACAAAGGCATTCAACCCTAGCAGCAGATGTAATCCGGTAGAAAATCTCTATTGTATAAAGTTAGTGTGAGGAGCCTGTTGTGTATCGCTGGGTATCTACGTGTAGACGCCTCAGCCTAAATCCCCCCAGGAAATTCGTCGCTTTTAGCTACAATAGGCAAAAATATAAAGCGTGAAAATTTGTAACGTTTTTCGGATTGAGATATTGTTGGCAATTTAGGTGTTTGCCTTTAGGTGCTCAGCAGCTCTCGTTTGAATGCTCAACGCCTGGATTCTGAAGCTCATCCGGCAATTAAGGGCAAACTGTGTCACCTAATATCCGACATGGAGAGGCTTTCGCGCTTTTTATGTTTCTAGTTTGCCGTAGGTTCTAGCTTATTTAGGTGTCCTCGGCTGACTCCGAACCGTCCTATCCCTACACGATCGTATGCTTAGACCTCGACTCCGCCGTGCCTCGAGACGGTTCCTGCTGTACCGAGAAGATCGCTACCCCAATATTGAAAGAATCGGCGTTACCCATTCTTACTGGGGAGATCTGTATCATATTTTGCTGACGATCTCCTGGCCTGCTTTTATTTTGCTGGTTAGCGGCTTCTATCTGGCGGTCAATGGTTTGTTTGCGGTTGCCTATAGCTTAGACCCAGGCGCGATCGCAAATATTCGGACCAATCACTTTCAAGATCTATTTTTCTTCAGCGTACAAACCATGGCCTCCATTGGGTACGGTGCCATGTATCCCACAACTACCTATACCCACTCGCTGGTAGTCATTGAAGCCATTTTTGGCTTATTCTTTGTGGCCGTCACCACCGGGTTAGTCTTTGCCCGGTTTTCTCTACCCACTGCTCGGATTCTGTACAGCAATGTCGCCGTTATCGCCCCGTTTAATGGGGTGCCGACGCTGATGTTTCGCACCGCCAACGAACGCCGGAACTATATTCTAGAAGCCCAGCTGTGGGTCACTCTGGTCCGCGATGAAACCACCGAAGAAGGGGAATACATTCGGCGGTTTCACGACCTGCCTTTGGTGCGTTCCCACACGCCTGTATTTAGTCTGTCCTGGACTGCCATGCATCGTCTTACTAGCGATAGCCCCTTTTATGGAGAAACTCCAGAAAGCCTCAGAGAGCGACGAGCTGAAATTATTGTTACCCTTACCGGTCTTGACGAAACCCTATCCCAGACTATCCATGCCCGCCATTCTTTCAGCGCTTACGACATTTTCTGGGATCACAAATTTGTAGATATCATTTCTACGAGTGAATCAGGTCACTCTATCGTTGACTACAACCACTTCCATTCTATTGAACCTGTAGGGCATCATCCTGTCCCTCGACATCAGGAAAAAGACCAGCTCACCAGCTGGACACCGCGCTAAGATTCAATTTCTAGCCAATGCCTCACAAATAAAGGAGGTGGAGCTAATGCCCTACCTCCTTTAAAACTCACCTAGCTATCTGACCCACCGCTCGAATATGACCTAAACCAGCAGCGTAAATAGCTTAACCATCAGCTTGGTCCGATTGATGGGCTTACCAATATAAAAGGAAGCACCGCAGAGCTTGGCTCGAATACGTCCCAGTAGGGTAGTTTTCTTAGCCAACAGAACAATGGGGACATCCTTATATTGCGGGTGCCGACGTAGATGGGAGCAGAGGTCAAATCCGTCTAAACCATCCATCGCCGTTGTCAGCATAATCAAATCAGGCTGACACTTAGCAAGGTCCGCAACCGCTGTCGCCACATCATCAACAGACGTAATTGAGAAAACAGTATCTTCTAAGAAAACTCGCAGCTCATGCAGAGACTGTTTGTCAGAATCAATACATACGAGCTGATAGCAAGGAGAAACACTGTCTTGAAGAGTCGGTCGAAATGGAGTATCCGGGCTGACAACCGCTAAAGACTGCTCAAATGATGGCGTAGACGCCTGATTTAGCAGCGACTTGATATTATTTTCTGGCGTCGGCAGATCTTGAATGGCACGACTGCTTTTAGGCGTAGAAATAGCCTTGCTTGCAGGAGTACTACGCTTTGCTGTTAGCGATTCAGTTTCCTGATGACACTGCTCTACTAAAGAGCGAATATCTAGGGTACAAAAAGCCGGATAGTCAACGATGTCACTAAACCCGTTTACCTCATAGCTGCCGCGGGCTACCCGTAGGAGTGAGGTTATAGTCGTCACCGCCTGTGCCCGTACCAGCTGACCCGCGTGTTCAAACGTAATGTGCTCTTGTTCTACTAGCCAGCGAACCGCCCGATAGTCTGCGGTTAAGTCATCGCCCTGGTGCGTGTACTGCCGATGATAAAGCTGTAGCTGCGCCAGAACTAAATCAGATATTGTCTCAGGAAAAAGCTGACGTCCCTCAAATCTCAGAGCATCAAATCCATTCTGAGAACTTGTTGCAAACAAAAGTTTGCCTCGCTGCAACCACAACGACCATCGAACATCGTTGGAAACGACTAAGAGTTCACCACTAACCTGACGGCCTACAAGCTGTGCCAGCAAAGTCAGTGGATGTAGTGTTTTTTGTGTAATAGTGCCTGCTAAAACCATGTGAGAAGTTCCGGTCAGAGAACGGTATTCGAAGTGGTAAAAATCAGATAGAGCACAGATTAGATTAAGAGTTAAAAGCTAACCTCAGTTAATAGATTTAGACTATCAACGTCTCTTTTTATCCTATAAACAACCGACATCTGCAGTAACAGCCAGGTCAATTGTTTTGTACTCTCTTGATATAAATAAAGATGAAAACGTAATTAACAATCTAGTAGATACACCTAATGATGCGTTGCTGACCGCCGGTGTGATTTTATCTGCAAAATGATGAAAATATCATCTCTAACCGATGGCTCATCCTTATAAATCAGTAACGCTCAAAATTAAACCTATAGGCCCTGGAAATGCAAACCGTATTTCTCTGGAAAATCTTTTGGGCTGACATTAGCGACAGCTAAAGAATACAGACTTAAACGGTTTATCTCCCTGGCTATATTGACCAATTTCAATCAATTGCTATTAAAGTGCAAGTATTTGCATAGAAACTGGTCGAAAATTTATATCCCTAGCCTCGTCAGTTTATATAAATCCAATTTTAAAGCTTCGTGTTTTAATTGATGCACCTTCCGGAGACGTACGTAATTCATATCGATTGTTCTATTAGCCATCGTCATCAAGGATAGTCTTGAGACTATTCGGCGGTTTGAACGGTTCCCAGGCACCCTGGATCAAGGTCATATGATAGACGGGATGTCCGTAAGCGCGTGACTCATTTCTAACAGACGGTCAGTGCTTTGACCCCATCTATTAGCTTAAAAAGCATCAGCATTTTTGCCGATAAAATTGCATTTTATTGCAGTAATACGCTGATGTATTTTCCCACCTTCTTTCAAGTTTTCCGAGAGATATCCTGACAAGAAAAGACAGACTTTATAAAAAATGTCTTAACAACGGTGCGATCGCTGACAGGAGTCAGCAGTATGCTTACCATCTATTTAATGATGCTGGGCCCTTAGTAAACCGTTTTAGCTTTGGCCTGCTGCATCAGCTGAACATGAGTGCTCTGCTCTGATTCATCGGTCTGGGGCTGACGCTGGATATAGGTGCCATCTGCCTGCATTTCCCAGGCCTGACGATTATCGCTCAGACAAACATCTAACAAGTTGCGTAGATCGCGGCGTAGGTGGTCAGCCAGTATGGGTGTTACCGCCTCAACCCGGCGGTCTAAGTTTCGAGGCATCCAGTCGGCGCTACCGATATAAAACTGCTCGTTTCCGCCATTATGAAAGTAAAAAATACGAGAATGTTCTAGAAAACGACCAATAATGCTAATCACTTGGATATTTTCACTCACGCCTTTGACATTTGGCGTCAGACAGCAAGTACCCCGTACGATTAGGTCGATCTTTACGCCCGCCTGGGATGCTTGATATAGCGTTTGGATAATCTCAAGATCGACTAGGGAATTCATCTTGGCGATGATCCGTCCTTTGGTGCCGTGGGTTATTTCCTGCTTGATTAGCGCCAGCATCCGATCTCGGAGGGTAATCGGTGCAATCAAAAGCTGACGATAGGCTTTTTGTCGAGAGTAGCCCGTAAGGAAATTAAACAGGTCGGTCAGGTCTGCGCCTAGTTCTTCTCGGCAGCTGAGCAGCCCTAAATCGGTATATATTCGAGCAGTTTTGGGGTTGTAATTGCCAGTGCCAATGTGGACATAGCGCCGAATACCATCGTGTTCTTTTCGGACCACTAAGGCAACTTTAGTGTGGGTTTTGAGTCCTAGAAGACCATAGACCACATGAACGCCAGCTTTTTCTAGGGTACGCGCCCAGTTAATGTTGTTCTCTTCATCAAAGCGCGCCTTGATCTCGACTAGCGCAACAACCTGCTTACCATTTTCTGCCGCTGAAATCAGCGAATTAATAATAGGGGAATCTCCTGACGTCCGATACAGCGTCATCTTGATTGTCAGTACATCGGGGTCTGCCGCCGCCTGAGTTATAAACTGTTGCACCGTCGCTGAAAAGGAAATATAGGGATGATGCACCATGCGATCGCGACGACGAATAATGGAGAATACATCATCGCCCTCACCATCGGGGTCATCAATGTTCAGCCGATTCCAGGGAGAAGGCACCACAGCCGACCAGTCAGGGTCTTTATGCTCCGGTAGGGGCAGGCCAATCAGAGTCATCAGATCGCCTAGACCGATTAGCCCGGTCACATCATAAATATCGTCCTCGATCACATCCATCTCGGTCAGCAGCGTGGAGCGAACTTCGGGAGAGGTATCTGCCTGCAGCTCTACTCGAACTAAAGATCCCCCCAGCCGACGTTTTCGCAACTCTTGCTCTAGCGCCAACATCAGATCGTCAGCATCGTCTTCTTCAACAATCAGATCGGCATTGCGAGTAATGCGAAACGTATAGTATTCCTCTATCACCATGCCAGGAAACAGAAATGCCAGGTTTTTACCGATCACCTGCTCTAACGGCACGGCGGACCACAGCGTTTTTTTACCTTGCAAGGACTTGGGCAGCTGAATAAATCGGGGTAGACCCTTGGGTACTTTAACCCGAGCAAAGTGAGTTTCTTCAGAATCGGCCTCACGCACGACAACCGCCAGGTTTAAGCTGAGGTTGGAGATGTAAGGAAAAGGATGCCCTGGGTCAACCGCCAGGGGAGTGAGCACTGGGAAAATCTGCTCTTCGAAATAAGACTGTAAATAGGTAACTTGCTTACTATTGAGGTCGTCGTAATTCAGCAGATGGATGCCGTGCTGGTGCAGCTGATCGCTGATTTGGAGAAAGCATTCCTGCTGTTGGGCAAATGCGGGTCTCAGCTTTTGGCCAATTGCCTGCAGATGTTCGTCAGGGGTCCGACCGTCAGGGGTCCGACGACTGACCTGGGCTTCAATTTGTTTTTTAAGTCCGGCCACCCGCACCATAAAAAACTCATCCAGGTTGTTGCTAAAAATGGCTAAGAATTTTAGCCGCTCCAGCATGGGTGTCCGGGAATCAAGCGCCTCATGCAGTACACGTTCATTAAACGCGAGCCAGCTTAATTCTCGACTGATATAGTACTTTGACGAATTTAGGTTGATGTTTGCTGGAGCCTTTTCTTTGTTGCTTGTGGTCTCTACTGGTCTAGAAGAGTTCTTTTTAGCTTTTTTGTCCAGCATTTTTAGTATCCTAATCTCTGGTTCGCTTTAGAAAACATCCGTTTCACGTCCCACCCACCATTCGCCTAGCTTCATTAGATCGGTGTGGATATCGGCCACCTGCTTAGCATAGTCATCGGGAGATAGCTGATGACGACGTTCTTGAAGCTTTTTGAGGCGCAGCTGTATCAGTAGCCAGGGCTTGCTGATACCGTCGGTTGCTTCGATGTACTTTGCTAATTCATTGCTATTCATGAGCGGTCTCAGAAGATAGTAAAGGAAAAACGCCGATATCAGGTGTAGTCTCGACTGCTAATCCGGAAAATGGGCCGGTCTGTGGGCTTTGACAGTCCCGTACAAGGGAAAGCCGCATCAGGCAGCAGTGCAGTTTTTGACTACTTTCTTTACCTTACTTAAAAACCGAAAGTTATGACGCTCTATTCCAGGGAAGCAACAAACCCGCAGGGAAGAAACGGCATGCGTCTCTCTCTGCGGGTTTAGTGAGGCCATTAATTTTGCCTATGGGCCTGAACAGTTTATCTGAACAGATTTAGAGGATCAAACAAGAAGCTACTGCTTGAGGGTATTGACCCACTCGCGCAGGTTATCGGCAGCGACATCGCGTCCGCCAAGACCAAACGCGATCGCAATCGCCACCGCAATCGCTCCCAGTAGTAAACCAAAGGCCAGATTGACGATGCTGGTCGCCACACCCATCTGCTGAAGAGCCATCGCGCCAACAAAGGCAATGATAGCGATCCGAGCAGCCTGGGCCAGGGTGCCCGAGGATGACATTCCCATGCCGTTGATCAGACGATATGCCAAATTAGCCGCATAGAGTCCGATACCAAAGACAACAATACCGCTAAGAACACGGACTGAAACAGCCATGATGCTTCTAACGATTTGAGTCAGGACGGGAAAGCCTAGAATCTCCGTTGCGGTGATAGCACCAAACAGCACAATACCTACCAGCACAATAACGCCAACAATCTCAGAAGGAGTCTTGCGAGGAGGCTCTACCGCAGGCATTGGAGTACTTCCAGGGACTGCGTAGGGATCGTCTGTAGCAATGACAGGCTCGTCGTATACGGGGGCCGTAGTCGTATCAACAGATAGTTCGGGGAGACCCAAGATGCTGGTGACGTTATCAAAGCCAATCCCCGATAGCAGACTGACCACCAGATCAGAGACAAACTGACCGATGAAGTAAAAGATGGTCAGGACCACACCTGCTGCTAGCACCTGAGGAATGATAAAGAGCACGCGCTCTAGCATGTCCACAGCAGGACCTGAAATCGCTTCGATATTGAGCTCATTGAGCGCTGCGATCGCAGCGGGAATCAGGATCAGCGTATAGACTAAAACACCCGCCAGGCTAGAAACGGAAACACCGTCCGTCGGTCGAGATGCCAGACCAAACCGAGCACCAAAGCTATCAGCCCCGGTCGCCATCAGCAGGTTAGTCACAATCCCCCTAACAATATTGGCCACCAGCCAGCCGATGCCAAAGACAATAGCAGCCGTCAAGACCTGAGGAATAGCCGATAGGAACTGGTTGAGCAGCTCCTCTACAGGACCCAGCAGACCTGGTAGCTGCAGCGCGCTGAGAACCAGGGGTAGCGCCAGTAAAAAGATAAACCAGTAAACAACGTTGCCCAGGGTTTCATTAACTTGAAATGTGTTCCCTTCGGCATCGACACCGGTTTGTTCAGACAGACGCTCATCTAAGTTAAAGCGACCAAGACCGTTGATAACGGCAGCCTTTGCAACCTTAGCAATCACCCAGGTAATAAACAGGATGAGTGCCGCTCCCGCCAGGCGAGGTACATACTCAAAGACAGTCTGCAGCAGACCGCTAATGGGTTCTGAAACCGCATCCAGCTTGAGCGCATTTAGAATGGCGATGATAAAGAAGAGCATCACCACCCAGAACACGACGCTGCCTACCGTGTTTTCGATCGGGGCATCGTCTCCAAGACCGGCCTTGGTTGCCAACTGATTGTCTATATTGGTTTGCTTGAGCAAAAACTTGGCAAATACCTTAGCAACTGTGGCAACCACCAGGCCCACAATCAGTAGCAAAAATGCACCCAGCAGCCCAGGCAAAAAGTTACCTAGCTGACTACTGATGCTATTCGTAAACTGTGGTATCGAATCTGCAAACGCCAGGTTGAACACTGGGTTCAAGCCGGGCCAGGCAAACTCAATCACCCCGTGGAGTTGAGTCATTTTTTTCTCTTATGCCTACTGAACATCTACATGTGCCGAGCGCAACACTCTAGCGCAAATCGTGCTTGCACTAGAGTAACGCTTAATATCAATTTTTTTCTCCGGGAGTCTTACTAATAGCAGACTTTGTAATGAAACCCCTGTATTTCTATGTACAACTTTGGACTTTCAGACTGCATTTCTGGCTGTCAAGCCAAAATTAGCTGATTTTCGTAGGCCGATGGGTGTATACCCCAGTAGGTCAGTCCACTAGTCTTCAGTCTCATCAGTCGTTTGGGTGTCCGTATCAGCGTCAACAACAACGTCGGTAACCGCGTCAACGACCGCCGTCTCAACGACAACAGCATTGGGCAGGTCTCCGGGATCGCCGTCTTCTAAAATCTCGCCCGAGCTGCTATCGGCATCTGTTTCCTCATCAATTTCTAATTCGGGGACGACGGCCACAGCTGCGATCGCATCGTCTCCATCAAGCCGCTGCAGCTGTACACCGGTTGCCATCCGCGACTGAATTGAAATTGCATCAATTGCCTGACGAATAATGATGCCGCGCTGAGTTACCAGCATCAGCTCATCGCGAGGATTGACCACCCGCAGGGCCACCAGCTCATCATTTTCTTTACGGAACTTGATCCCCACCAGTCCCATACCGGCCCGATTTTGCAAACGGAAGTTATCCACGGGCACCCGCTTACCTAAACCGCCTGCCGCAATAATCAAAACCCAGGGCCCGCCGTCCTCTTCAACAATCGCCTCTGCATCATCAGACACATCGCTATCGTCTGCCGACGCGTCGGAGGATGCCGCTACTTGATCAGTCACTGCAGCTGGCAAAATATCCATGCTAATGATCCGATCCCCGTCTCGCAAAGACATGGACTTCACCCCACGAGTCGGACGCCCCAACGGTCGCAGCTGGGTATTGTCCGTTCTAAAGTGAATGGTCATACCGTGGTGAGAGCCAATCATGATGCTGTCTTCGGCCCGAGCCAACCGTACCCAGCGCAGCTGATCTCCCTCGCTTAAGGAGATGGCAATTAACCCGTTCGCCCGGACATTACTAAAAGCAGACAGTGCGGTCTTCTTAATAAAGCCGTTTTGGGTGAGCATTACCAGATAGACATCTTCAGCAAACTCCTGCACCCCAAGTACCGACGTTACTTTCTCCTCACGGGGAATCGGCAGCATTTGCACAATAGGATTCCCGCGAGCGACCCGAGACCCTTCCGGAATCTGGTAGGCCCTGAGGGTATAAGCCACACCGCGATCGGTAAAGAACAAAACATGATCGTGGGTACAGCAGGTAATAAAGTGCTCAATCGCGTCGTCATCTTTCATCCGCGTACCCGACTTACCTCGGGTCGCCCGGTTTTGCGCCTCAAACGTAGACACGGGCATCCGCTTGATATACCCCTGCTCGGTCACCAAAATAACGCCCTGTTCATTGGCAATCAGGGAAATATCGGTTAGCTCATCTTCAGCCGCTTCAATCACGGTACGCCGCTCGTTAGCGTGGGCCGCCCGGAGCTGCTGTAGCTCGTCTTCGATAATGGCTAGAATCCGTTCGCGACGAGCCAGAATATCTCTAAGGTCGGCAATCTTTTCCTGCAGGGCCTCATGTTCTTGCTGAATTTTGTCAGCTTCTAAGGCAGTGAGACGGCGCAGCTGCATCTGCAAAATGGCGTCTGCCTGAGCCGACGACAGCTCATAGGTCTCCATTAGCTCCTGCTTTGCCGCCCCAACATCGGCCGCATGACGAATCAGGGCAATCACAGCGTCAAGATTTGCGAGCGCAATCAAATACCCTTGGAGAATATGATCTCGCTCTTCAGCCTTGCGGAGTTCGTACTGAGTGCGCCGGGTAATGGTCTCGACTCGGAAGTCTAAAAAGACATCTAAAAATCTTTTTAGCGTCAGCAGCTGAGGCTCACCATCGACGAGGGCCAGCATGTTAACACCAAAGTTGTTCTGCAGCGGTGTCTGCTTGTAGAGATTGTTGAGCACCACCTTGGGATAGGCGTCCCGCTTGAGTTCGATAACGACCCGCATACCGTCGCGATCGCTCTCATCGCGAATATCAGAGATGCCGTCTAGACGACGATCGTTGACCATGTCGGCAATCTTCTCGATCAGCCCCGCCTTGTTGGTTTGATAGGGCAGCTCGGTAATAATAATCGCTTCACGATCGGGACGCCCGGTATATTCAAGGGTCTCAATGGCGGCCACACCTCTCATAGTGACTGAGCCTCGCCCGGTCAGATACGCGTCACGGATACCGTTACTGCCGACAATCTGAGCCCCGGTGGGAAAATCAGGTCCGTGAATATGATTCACCATCAGCTCCTGACTGGTAATCTCAGGATTGTGGATGAGGGCAATCACACCGTCCACCAGCTCACCTAAATTGTGAGGGGGAATATTGGTGGCCATCCCTACCGCAATTCCAGAAGAGCCATTAAGCAACAGCTGCGGTATCCGCGCCGGCATTACCGTAGGCTCTTGCTGAGATCCGTCAAAGTTGTCAGCAAAGTCAACGGTTTCAGACTCAATGTCCTGCAGCAGCGCAGAGCTGGTCAATGCGTGCAGCCGCGACTCGGTGTATCGCATGGCCGCTGGCGGGTCGTTGTCAATGGAGCCAAAGTTACCATGACCGTCAATCAGCGGTGACCGCATAGAAAAGTCCTGGGCCATGCGCACCAGCGCATCGTACACGGCTGTATCTCCGTGGGGGTGGTATTTACCTAGTACCTCACCCACAACACGGGCACATTTTCGAAACGGTCTATCTGCAGTCAATCCCAGCTCATGCATGGCATAAAGAATCCGACGATGCACGGGTTTGAGACCGTCCCTGGCATCCGGTAGCGCTCGTCCCACGATGACGCTCATGGCGTACTCTAGATAGGACCGGGACATCTCGTTGCGCAGATTGGTGGATACAATCCGCTCTTGGGGATTACTCATACAGAAAGGAGACTCCAAAGACTCCGAAAAAAAACAGCGCTCAGTCCGACACAGATTTAGAAGATTCAAAAATCTTCTAACCGATCAAAACCAAGCGGAATCTTTCAGAGAAATGAACGTTGAGAACGTCTAAAATTCTAGCATATTATCAGCATTCCTGATGAGTACTGTAACCCTACTAAACATAGGGGTTGAGAGAGATTTTTCCGGAACAGACAGCAGGGAATTTTGCGCTGAGAACATTCTGGTGACAAAGACAGTCTAAAATCAGCTTAATCAGCCAGATCAACGCGCTTTTAAAAACTCTCGAAAGAAAAAATATCTTGGGTCAGCAATGCCTTTTCGTATAATTTATTCTCAACGTTTTTTAGACCATGACACGGGGCCCGGTCATCCGGAGAATGCAGGCCGGTTAAACGCCGATGTTTCTGCACTCAGCGCCGACCCCATCGCTCAGTATTTAGAGTGGGTAGAGCCTTGCGATCGCAACCCCTTACCCCAGATCAACGCGGTCCACGACCCGGACTATGTCCTGACGCTACAGCAAATTGCCCAACGGGGAGGCGGTCGCTTGGATGCTGACACCCCGGTTTCAGCCGCCAGCTACGACATCGCCCTACTAGCCGTAGCCGCCTGGTTGGACGGAGTTGACCATGTATTAACCACGGGTGACTCCGGGTTTGTCCTGGCTCGCCCTCCGGGTCACCATGCCGAACATGCTCAAGGTATGGGATTTTGTCTGCTGAGCAACGCTGCCATTGCCGCCCGCTATGCCTTAGAGCGACCTGGCATAGACCGAGTGGCAGTCCTAGATTGGGATGTTCACCACGGTAACGGCACCCAGCAGCTGGTCAGTCCGTATGCTCAAATTGCCTACTGTTCGCTACACCAAATGCCCGCCTATCCAGGCACCGGTCGGGCGAGTGAAACCGGCAGCTACAACAATCTGTGCAATATTCCCATGGCCCCTGGCAGCGTTCTCCAGGACTATCAAAACCAGTTTGAGCAGCAGGTTCTACCGTTTCTCCAACGGTTCCAGCCGGATCTCCTGCTGGTGAGCGCAGGCTACGATGCTACCGCCGCCGACCCCCTAGCCAGCGTCAGCCTCAACCCATCCGACTACGGTGTGTTTACGACAGCCTGCAAAAAAATAACCCCCCGAGTCCTGTTTGGACTAGAGGGGGGCTATCACTATCAGTCTTTAGGACAATCAGTAATTGCCACTATTGAGGCTGCTATGGGTGCTTAGAAACATTGGCTTCATTGCCAATGTCATCTAGGCGGTCGCGTGAGCAACAGAAGGAGACTCCACATTGCCAATCACAATCCGAACATGGTCTGGATCGGCCCAGAGAACCAGGCGCGGCAGATAGGAGCTGCTCAAATACTCATGCTTTGGTAGCACCCGCAGTGAGAACCCTTGTAGACCACTTTGACCATAGGCCACATTCAGGTTGTATAGGCTGCTGCCGTCAGGATCCTGACCACGATGCACCATTTCAGTCGCCTGTCCGCCCTGAAGTTCTCCATCCACATCGATGCCACCCTGGTAGAACTCTACGGAGACATCCGAAGCCTGAAGATGCCCCAGATAGACCCGCGCTGTTACCTCCAACGGCTCGTTGACCTGTAGCGCCACATCGTGGGACAGATAGATTTCCGCAATGGAAACTTGCTGCCAGTGCTGGTATAGCTCCGACTGCCACTGGGCCAGGGCCTTAGCCGGCGCATAGCCATCAGCCCCTAGCTGACGACCGCGATCTGACGCGGCAAAGTAGCCCAGAGTGGCATACTCCTGCAGCATACGAGCGGTATTAAAGGCCGGGGTGTTTAACCGGATAGCCGCCTTCATCTTAGCGACCCACTTGCGAGGAATTCCGTTGCCGTCACGGTCATAAAAGAGAGGAACGACAGCAGTTTCCAACAGCTCATAGAGGTCGTTGGCTTCTACTTCATCCTGGTAGTTTTGGTCCTCGTAGTCTTCACCAGAACCAATGGGCCAGCCAGTCTGAACATAGTCGGCCTCATCCCACCAGCCGTCTAGGACGCTGAGGTTAGGTAGACCATTCATCGCCGCCTTCATACCGCTGGTACCCGAGGCTTCACGAGGTCGGCGAGGATTGTTCAGCCACACATCGCAGCCTGACACCATCCAGCGCGCCACGTGAATGTCGTAGTAGGGAACAAACACAATGGAACGCTCTAGACCTTCGTCGCGGGTGAAGTGAATGATATTACGGATCAGCTCTTTACCAGGAATATCCTTGGGATGAGCCTTACCGGCAATCACAAACTGAACCCGACGCCCCAGAGAGTTTTCAACAATCTTACGCAGACGTTCTACATCTCTTAAGAACAGCGTGGCTCGCTTATAGGTAGCAAAGCGACGGGCAAAGCCGATGGTGAGGATACTGGGGTCTAGAATTTCTTGGGCCCACTCCATCTCTAAATGGGAGCCGCCGCGCTCTTTCACCGCTTTGTACATCCGGTCCCTGACCGAGACGACCAGATGGGAGCGACAGCTCTCGTGGTTACGCCAGATTTCTTCGTCGGGAATGGCGCTGACTTTATCCCACAGGGGATCGTCCACACCGGCACTATCCCACTCAGCACCTAGATAGCGATCGTAGAGTTCCTGGGTGGACTTAGCCACACAGCTGCGGGCATGAACCCCGTTGGTGATCGAGGTAATCGGCACCTCATTTACGGGCAGATTTGGCCACAGACCACCAAACATGGTACGGGATACGGCCCCGTGGAGCTTACTGACACCGTTGACAAAGGAAGCCATTTTAATGGCTAGGACCGCCATGCTAAAGGGAGCATCATGGTTAGCGTCATCTTCTCTACCTAGACCCAAGAAATGCTCGTGGGACAGACCAAAGCGAGCCGCATAGTGACCTAGATAATGGAAGATTTTTTCTGTTGGGAACAGATCAATACCAGCGGGTACAGGGGTGTGGGTGGTGAATAGCTGAGTGGACTGAGCCAGCTGCTGCGCTTCGGTGAAGCTCAGGCTCTTGTCATCCATCAGCATCCGAATCCGCTCAAGGGCCAAAAATGCAGAGTGACCTTCGTTGAGGTGATAGGCCGAAGGCTTTAGCCCCAGCGCTTTAAGCATGCGAACACCGCCGATCCCCAGCATCATTTCCTGGTGGATGCGCATGTCGATGTCGCCACCGTATAAGCGATCGCAAATGTCCTGATCGTGGGGCGCGTTAGGCTCAATATTGGTATCTAACAGATACAGAGGCACCCGACCGACGTTGACGCGCCAGACGCGAGCATAAACCTTACGTCCCGGATAGTCTACGGAAATACGCAGCTCATTACCCTGGCTATCTCGCTCCAGGGTCAGAGGCATATTGTAAAAATCATTGATGGGATAGCGCTCTTGCTGCCAGCCATCAGCGTTCAGGTACTGAGCAAAGTAGCCTTCTTGATACAGCAGACCGACTCCCACCAAAGGCAGTCCCAAATCGCTAGCCGTCTTCAGGTGATCCCCCGCCAGCACACCCAAACCACCCGAGTAAACCGGTAAGCATGTGGTCAGGCCAAACTCCATCGAGAAATAGGCATAGCATTCATCAGCCGTCGGATTGGCTCGATTGGAGTTGTACCAGGAGTGCGCATTGAGGTATTGCTCCAGCCGCTCTACCGCGCGGTTCATTTGAGCAATAAATCCACCATCGTCAGCGACAGCCTGCAGCCGGTCCTGACTAATGGTGCTCAGCATCAAAATCGGGTTGTACCGACTGGAAACCCAAAGGTCTGGGTCCAATCGCTTAAATAGCTCAATAGTCTCTACATCCCAATCCCAATGGATGTTTTCAGCAAGCTGACGCAAGGGAGCCAATGAAGGGGGCAGAGTGGGCGTAACGTTAAAAGTGCGAATCGGGCGCATAATTTTCGACGAGAGTGCTTCAAGTCCACCAAACATTCTGGCGCTGAAATTTGGTTTAGGATGAAACCCTTAATACTCTTTTTGCTCCCAGGGATAATTTTTCAAACCATAAACCAGCCAGCTCCAAGGACTGTCGCCAAAGCTGAAATTTTCCTGCAGTTCAGGGCAACCCGCTGATTTTTGTTGAGTTCGGTTGCCTTTTATTGCATTTTATCTTTTGCAGGCAACGTAACTTGATGAAGATCGGCTCTGTGCGATCGCAACCCGCAAAAGACCCTATCGTCAGTACAGCGCAAAAGACCCTATCGTCAGTACAGCCATTGACATCAGCGTTAATTCGATATCGTGCGGTGAAAATCTGATTGCCACCGGCAGGCCATCTATACCAGCCATAGAAAAACCTATCAGGCTCAAGTCTTTGATTATAAAACTATTCAGTTCAGTCTTTTTCTCCTGCAGCGGTTCTTTACTTTGGGACCGAGGTGGCGAGCAAGCAATAGTCACGCAGATGGAGCCGAGCCGATATTGTTTTATCGGCACTGGTTATTTTGACAACAATACTCAACAGATTGGATATCAATACTGTTCAAATTACCCGCTATGACCGTTTACTCTAAGCCCCAGCAAGCCTCCTGGAGCCTTTGAGTCGGCAGCCCACGCCACCTCGCTCTTGAAGACTCTTTTGGGCAATCGCTTGAGGACTAAAAAAGACTTTTTTGACTACATTCCACCGATCGCACATGAGTGCTTCAAATCTCTCTTCTTGCATTTTTAAGCCGCCGTTAGTGATGTAGTAGTCCGCACCGTCTTTACCGCGAACAAACTCTCCATTAAAGAAGTTATAAAACGTTGCCTCTGCTAGCTGCTCTCTTAGTACCTCTAGCCCATTAGTAGCTAAATCTTTGGCAGCATCGTTCTCCAGAGCGTACTGTAGCTGTAGCTTAGCCGCCATTTTTTCTGTTGTTATACAGGGAGCTAATTCTGCCATCTCTAAGGCGTTTTTTAGGGCGATGCTGCTGTCGTTAACAACTACAGTGCCCTTACCAATAAACAACATGCCCATGTCTAAATGAAATTTTCCCGGCTGCTCTACACCGATCACCTGCTCGGGGGCGTCTAGCCCAAAGTCCTCAGCAATCACCGTTTTGACCTCGTCATTGGTGATCTGATAGAGATTAGCGGTGGCTGCGATCGCATCTTTTCCCACCAGAATGACAGGGCTGCCCGCCGCATTCTCTCCTGTGATCATATTGCCGCCTTCTATATAGGCTCTAATGTGGCCCACCGGTTGTCCCTTTGATCGAGCCACCCGCTCACGTTCTAGAGACATCCCTAAGGTATTTACTCCGGTTCCCAGAAGAATCCATAGGTGGTCGTCCCGCAAGACCTCTGTCAAATCATCCGGAGTAAGTTTCTGCTGCCACCGCTGCCGGCGCCCGGCAGTCATAGCCCACCGTAGAAGTTCGTCATCAAACGACGTCAGTACGGCTTGACCATTGGCCAAATACTCTACGCTATCCTCTGCCCATTTAGCCACAGGCCTCTGGCCCACAGGTATAGCGTAGTCCAAAGAGCTGTAATCATCTTTTTCTAGTACCTGTTCAAGCTCTGTCTGACAGCTTTTGTCCGTTAAAATTTCCAAACGCAGTCCCAATGTCTGAGCAGTCTTGGCAAAAAACAACAGATGCTCAAATTCAACCGCTGCGTCTGTTCGACTGCGCATGTAGTTCATATGCAAAACATCGGTTTTGCCGTCGGGAGTCTTCTTCTGGGGTTAGGCTCTGGCCGTATCAACACTTGGTAGAGCCGCTCTGATCTGGGCCCGGATGGCCTCAGGGTTATCACTATGATTGAGCCGCATATGCAGCTGAGCCAGCGACTGCCCCGCTGCTTTGTCGTCTCGCGCAGGAGTCTCTTGAAGATTCATAGTGCGACTCCTCACCCAAACAACTCAAAGTAATCCACAGCGCCAGGTGCTATAGGGGTTTGATTAAGCCGTAACAATTCCACAAGGTTTACAGCCTCGAATCTTAATAAAATAAGAAAAACACACCATGTCAGAGTGAACAAGATTTCTGCTTATTTCAACAATCTGCAGACTTGTATCAATCTTACAGCAATAACAATTGGAGATGATAAATGGTCAGTACGCTTACAAATTCCGCCAGCAAATCGGGCGCCCAGATCTTTAATGTCACAGAACCCTTTGAACTATGGCCGAATGATTCTCTAGAGAAAATCGAGGTAATTATTCGAGCCGTCTATAGACAAGTCTTGGGTAACGCCCACGTCATGGAAAGCGAGCGTTTGGTGGTTCCAGAGTCCCAGCTAAAATACGGGGAAATTAGCGGCCGTGAGTTTGTCTGCAGCGAGGCCATAGCTGAACTTTATCGTTCTCTATTTGCAGACAGCTGCTACCGCTATCGCACGATGGAGCTAAATTTTAAACATTTGCTAGGGCGGGCTCCTCAAAGCTTCGAAGAGCTTAGAGCCCACAGCAACATCCTAGATACAGAAGGCTATGAGGCTGACATCGATAGCTACATTGACAGCGATGAGTATAACAACGCTTTTGGTGAAAATATTGTTCCTTACAATCGAGGCTACCGAACCGTTACAGGGCAAACCATGTTGGGATTTACCAACATGATGGAGCTGACTAAAAGTATCTCTAGCAGTGATAAGAATTTAGCGAACAATGCCCCCCGTGTAGCAAACCAAATTCTAAGGAATCAAACTGGAAAACTCAACCAGTCCCGCGATGCCCAAGACATCTTAGGCAACCTCTTCCGACGAACTCCTGTAGCAACACCTCCCACACCAGCGGCTCCAGCCCAATCGACAGCGCCGTCTAATGAACAGGATGCGCTTATTGCCAAGCTTCGGCAGCAGCTAGATGACCTACGCACCGTTGCCAATATCGGCAGGTCTGTTCTACGTAAAGGCGTTACCCAAACAAGCTCAGATGGATATAGCCCAAAAACCAAAGCAGCTTTGATCGAACGGCTACAGGGAGAACTGATGGAAGCACGTGCTTTAGCCACTATCGGAGAAGCTCGTCTTAACAAGTGGCGTCGTCGTTAGATAAAACGGCATTGTCGATCCTCAAGATGGCTTTAAGGATAAAACCCTGTTAGCCACGGCCCATCTCCTAAATCGGCAATCGCGACCAAAAAAATAGAAGACCTTTTCATTTGAAAAGGTCTTCTAAAAACTACTAACAATCGCTAGTAACTATGGCTAGTTAACAACGTTCCTTAGGAAAGGGAGTTGATAACGTAGTCCAGCATGGCGTTGTACTCAGTCAATGCCTGATTGGACATATCACGAGGCGCACAGCCACGGTTACGAGCAAAGCTCAGTGCAGCTACATACGGTGCAGTGGGTAGGTTTAGCGCACGATACACTTCACGCTGTCCGGCAATACCCCACTCGTCTAGAGGACCCGTACCGCCGACAACTAGGCTGTAGCTGATCAAACGCATGTAGTGCTTGATGTCACGCATACACTTCGACTTGAACGTGTCAGTAGAGTTGGCCTCACCCTGATTGTTCAAGTAGGGATACTTAGAAATGCAAGCATCGTAAGCTTCTTTAGCCACGTTATCCAGGTTGCCCGCTAGCTTCTCAGCCGCTTCTAAACGTGCAGACGCACGCTGCAGACTGCCCTGTACT
>JBHJIL010000037.1:0-73228 GCA_050043465.1 Leptolyngbyaceae cyanobacterium | reverse complement strand
GTGTGATTGGAGGACTCAGACGTCGAGCGCAATCAGCAGGTTACAAGATCAAGCGATTCAATTTTCAGACTCAGCGATTGATTCAATCGTCTCTCTTAACAACCTAGGAGAACTACGATTATTTATGGCTATCTACTTATTAGTTAACTATTTGATGCAACAATAATTCTTGTTTTATTGTTGACTCTCCTTTAATCATTGATATTCTTTCTTGAAGATCTAACGAAGGTGTGGCAAAACTGTACGCTACGCTACTACATGCATCTACTATGTTTTGTGTCAGGTGGTGAGCCGATAGCGGCGCACTTTTAACTGTAACTTCTGGAATATTATGCCGATATAAGGTGGAAGCCTTTGGGGCCTGTCAAGGCTATCCTTTGCTAAACGCTGACTCTCGTTTGGGAGTTTGTTTGCGTGATAGCAGGAACAATTTTTCAGAATGCCGGGGACTACGGTTTTGCCTGGGATCTAACAAATACTCTGTGAGTCTGTCAGATCGGTACATGGTGACTGACGTTTTTTATACGCACATTTGAGAGATGAAAAATAGTTCTCTCAATTTGCTCTGCTTTTGTAAGTAGAGATTTGTGCACAGACTGTGTGGCAACATAACCGGTGTAATTTAAACAAATGGCGCAAACAAATCTAACAGCTGCAGGTTGGGAAGGCCCTCTTGATACGGGCATTTGGACTGATGCAGGAGAGTTCGTCGTCAATAATGTAGGTGGTATATTAGCTGGCTTTGGCGAATTTGTTCAGACTGGCAAAGGTAAGGACGTGCTTATCGGTGAAACCTCCGATGGTCCCGGTCTAGAGATTTTAGGTACCCTGGAGACCAACCAAGGCGATGACTATGTCTATGCCCAAACGTTTAAGGGGGTGGCCTTAGACAACTTTGGTATCTTTAGTACCGGTAAGGGGGGGGACTTTATCGATGCGGTCGTTGTCAGTGATGCCAAAAATAATATCGCTTTTAATAATGCTGGCACCTTTGACGCTGGCAAAGGCCAGGATGAAGTCAAGGCCACTGTCTTGATTGATGGTAATCGGGGGGGTAATAGCGGCATTGTCAACAGTGATAGCTTTAGCACTGGGGCTGATGCCGATGCTGTGACTGCTCTGGTACAGGTTAATGGCAATAGCAATAATAATAGCGGCGTTGCTAATTCTGGTGACTTCGACCTGGGCAATGGTTCAGACTCCCTCTACACCACGGTTGCTGTGGCTGGTAAAGGAAGTTCCAATACAGCACTGGCGAATGCTGGGACTGTAGAAACTGCTGCCGGTGCTGATGAAATCTTTGCTGAAGTCGCTACTTTGACCAATGGTAACGCCAATACTGCCATTGATAACGCCCAGGAAATTAACCTGGGGGCCGGGGCAGATACGGCCACGGGTGCGGTTGTTATCGGTGGCAATGGCCAGAGCAACTTCGGTATTAACAATAGTGGTCAACTGCTAGCTGGCAACGGTGTAAATCGGTTGAATGGTACGGTCAATATCCAGGGCAACGGCAGCAACAATATCGGCTTTTTGAATAGTGGTGACATTGTGGGCGGTGCTGGCAAGGACTATATCTATGGTGATGCCATGGTTATGGGCTTTGGAAACGGCAATGTTGGCTTACTCAACTTCAATACGATTACCACTGATGGCGGTAAGGATTTTGTCCACGGACAGGTTTTTGGTAATGGCGTTGGGCTACAAAATACGGGCCTTATTCAAACCGGTGCCAAGGCTGACACTGTCTTGGGTGATAACTTAGGCGATGGCGTTGGTTTAAACAACAGCGGTGTGATTGAGCTGGGCGGTGGCAACGATCAAATCATTGGTCTTAGCCAGGATATCTTCAAGGGCTTTGATGGCTTTGGCTTGATTGACCTTGGCAAAGGTGATGACGCACTCTTTGGCTTTGGTGCCCAAACGGTTGAAGGCGGTGCAGGTACTGACAGCGCATTCTTTGACTTTGCCCTGGACGGCATGGTCTCTTTGGGTAGCTCGGCTGCAAATCAGATAGATATTACAGCTGGTGGTGCAACCATGAGCTTGACAAATGTTGAGCAGTTTACATTCTCCAACGGTTTCTACACGCTAGGAGAGCTCACCGATCTGGCAGCTGCATAACAGCTTGAAAGGACGTTATCAGGTTCTCAATAGTCAGCCCCTGGCAGGATTGTCGGGGGTTTGTTGTTGGATCTTATAAAATCTTTCTTCCTGCCTCATACCTGATACTTGGAATCTGTTTAGACTGTCAGTTTAAAACTGTCTCGGCGGTGAAAATCAGGGGCTTCTCCCGGATGAGTAAGCGCCCAGTGGGATAGCTCATCTTTTTTGAGGACGGTGCTTACGCCAATCTCTAGGGGCTGATCGACGGCCAACCATTCTTCTGTTGGTAGTTCTAGGGTGAGATAGTATCCCTTAGTTAACGGTTGCCAGGTGCTGGCAATCTTCTTGCAGGCAGGTTCTGCTGTCATCGCCTGACGGTAGTCTTCAAAGCGATAGACGTTCCAGTCTCCATTGGGAGAGGCGTTGACTTCCCAGTAGCAGGGAGAGTCAGGCAGACCAATAAAGACTTCAAAGCAGGTACCTTCCCAAAGATGGTCACGCCGGGTGGGGGGAGTATCTTTGGCAGGCGGAACGTTAAGATCCTCAATTGCGCCTGTCAGGGTGTACTCTACGGTCAGTGACGATAGCGATCGCACCACGCGACCTGAAATAGCCAAATTGGATATGGGCTCAAAGGGTTCTAATAGGAAGGGAATAGCCATAAATCGGTATTTAGGGAACTAATACAGGAAAACGTGTTTCCAAATAAAAAGAGCTACCGCTCAAGCGCTTTAGTCATGGATTTGCCTAGACTAAGGGTGACTTAAGACACGTCCCCCTACTAAGTAGTTCTAAGCTCCACACCCTGCTTCAGTAAAGTAATCAGCTTTTAACTGATCGATTACGGTTTGAATAGCTTGTTTTTGAGTCTGAATACTCTCTGCCAGCTGAAACTGCACCAGGGCTCGTTCCAGATTGTGATTAGGCCGCTGGATTTTAAAGTATGTATTGCCTGCTAGGTGATCGCTAAAAAATCGTAAACCTAGCTCAAATGTAATCAGCCAAATGGCGTCATAGATATAGTTATATTCCACCGCGTCCAGAAACCCGGCGCTGGCGAGATATCCCTGCAGCACCGCTGCGCACAGCTCTACATCAAAGCTGACGTCCTGCCACTGCTGGGTTTCTTCCCCCAGAGGGTTACAGCTAGAGCGCAGACAGTCACCAATATCGTAATGGACCAGCCCAGGCTTAATGGTATCTAAATCAATGAGGCTAACGGCCTGACCGGTTACCGTGTCGATCAAAATGTTGTTAATTTTGGGGTCGCCGTGGATTGGGCGCAGGGGTAAACGGCCCTTGGCTTTGGCCTCTTCTAAAACCGACAGCCGCTGCCGATGGGTGGCGATCAGCGTGCAGCAGTGTCGCTCGGCTGCTGACAGCTGCTCTAGCCGTATGGTGTTGTCGTACTGCTGAAGATAGCTGGGGGTAATGTGAAACCCAGGAAGGGTATCGGTTAGCTGTTCAGAGGGTAAATCGCTGAGTAGTCTGTGGAAACACCCTAGACCGTGACCGACTTCAGTGGCATGTTCACGGCTCTGGATGGTGTCAAATGTTGTGGTGCCCTGGATAAAGCTCAGACCACGCCAGACGCTACCGTGAGGATCAACCCAATGGTGCTGATGGTTGGATGTGCGAAGAACGGTGGGAATATCCCAGCGCTGGCCAGAAAGCTGATGGAGCCGCTGTCGGGCATGGTCAACAAACCGGCAGAGATTGTCCATCACCTGCTCAGGATGGGGAAATACCTGGGTATTGATGCGCTGTAGGACAAACGGTGTTTCTGTATCAACTAGATAGGTGTCGTTGATGTTGCCATTACCCAGGGGACGAATGTGGCGTACTGTTCCCTGGGTAATAAACTGTTGGGCGATGGCTGCTAGTGGGCCATCGGTCAAGGATTTGGATAGCTCAGCCTCGGAGCACATGGATTTCGGTCAATAAAGCTTGGGCCCATCATACGGTCAGACTTCGATAAAGGAAACTATATCAGCAGCCACGCGATCGCAATGGCCACCACGGCTCCAATTAGCGTGTTGATAATGTTGACGACATCGTGGGTAAGACCCGGCAGCTTATCTTCTAGGGTTGCCCCGATTAAACTCTCGACAGTGGTGGCAATAAAGGCTGCGATCGCACAAATGCCAATGCCTATCGCTGGGATAAAGCCAATTCCCCAGGCGGCAACTGCCAGAATTAGCGACCCGACGACACCCGCCAATGTCCCTTCCAAACTGACGGCCCCTTCAGTGCCTCGGGGCACTGGCTGCAGGGTGGTAATCAAAAATGTCCGCTGACCGTAGGCTTTACCAATTTCTGTTGCCGAGGTGTCCGATAGCTTGGTACTAAGGCTGGCAACAAAGCCCAAGATCAGCAGCTGGGTCACCTGAGCCGTAGACAGCCCCGGCAGTGAGACAGCGGCAAAACCTGTGACCCCAACCAGGAGCGAACAGATAGCTGCAGTTAGTGCCGACCCCCACACATTGCCCGGTCCGCGCACACCGCCGCGTTCTTCCGCAATCCCTGCCGCTGCTTTTTCTGCAAATCCTACCTTGGTAACCGCCGACCCGGCCGCAAAGTACACCAGCATTACCCCATAGGCCCGCCAGCCCAAACATCCCCAAACAATCACCCCAAGTACCCATGCATGGAGATACCCCATGGGAGTGAGGAGCTTTTTAGGGCTGACAAACGCCACACCGATTAGCAGCGTGTTGAGAACAGCTGCAGCCAGCCAAGGATTGTCAAAAGTCATCGCAACGGCCCAAACTCATGCTGTCAAACTTATCCTACGATGATATCGCTGTCGGTTCCGGCAGCGGCATCTTCACTAGCTTATAAACCAAATACAGCATCAATACCGTCATATAGGCCGTGAGAGCGGTCCACAGTAGATAGCTGTTTTGTAACGATATCGCCAGCAGCGCCAGGGGAGTAAAGCCCACGCCAAATCCCAACAGCGCCCCGTTACGTAAAACCGCCCCTTCTTTTAGTCCAATAAAGTAGCCTTCTAGCATAAAGGCCACTGCCGTAATGCTTAGTAACGGTACTAGCCAGGCTGCATAGCTCCCCATGGCCTGACTCACCTCGGTGTGACTTGTCAGCAGAGCAAACATGGTTTCTGGAAAGACAATCACCGATAGGGCAAATCCTAAAGCGATTAGCAGACTGGTCAGAATCGCAGTCTTGAGCACCGGTAGGCACTGGTCGGTGCGCCCTTGACCATTGAAATTACCAATCAGGGTTTGGGCCGTCATCCCCACCCCCTGCACCGTAAACTGGCTGAGCAGAGCAATTTGCAACAGCAGACCATTTTCTGCTAAGGAAACGGTGCCAAAGGTGGCGCTCAGATTGGTAAAGATGGAATAGGCAGAAATCAGGGCCAAAAATCGCACCAAAATATTGCCCTTCAGAATCAGGGTAGACCCCAACGCCTGACGGTCCATGACCTGGTTCAGGGCCTTACCCAGATTTGCCCAGTCTATGGTGAGAGCCATGGCTAGCAGCGCTACTCCCAGCCCCAAATATTGACTCAGGGCTGTAGCCAGTCCCGCTCCAGTACTCTCCCACCCCCAGCGGTTGATCATCACGTAGTCCAACAGGACGTTGGAGCCATTGGCCATAAGGGAGATTAAAAATACAATGCCGTTCTTTTCTTGACCGAGAAACCAGCCAATAAAAACAAAGTTAAGTAAGACCGCTGGAGCACCCCAGATGCGAGCATTAAAGTAAGCTAGACCGGCCTGTTCGGTTTCAGGTGCCCCCGACAAGATCGTAAAGCCCAGCTGGTGAATGGGATACTGCAGCAATAGAATTACGAGTGCGATCGCAGCTGCTACCAGCCCACAGCGTAAAACCGCTACCAAAACCCCTGTGGTGTCCTCTTCGCCCACGGCTTGAGCCGTCAGCGCATTCGTACTATTGCGTAAAAACTTGAGAATTCGATAGAGGTAGTCAAACAGAATACTGCCTAAAATGACCCCGGCTAAATAGTGGATATCAGACAGATGCCCCAAGAATGCGGTGTCACACAGACCGGCCAAAGGCACCATCATGTTAGAAAACATTCCAACGATAGACAGCCGATAAAACCGAGGTAAAAAGCTTGTATCCGATGCCGGGAGATTAGAAACCATACGCTACTTTAGCCAACCGCAGAGAGCAACCCCTCTGCCTCAGCTCAAGAATAAAAAAGACGCCACCAAGCCTCAACAGTGAGTTAAACCACCCGATGCGGACGGCTGCACCAGCAGTGACATACTTGAGTAGTTAATATAACTTTTGTCAGGTTAGTTAGGGCAGTTCATATTCCTGAAAGCCTTTAAGCTACAGCGGCTAACCTGATGCGTCTGATGCATATTCCCTAAGATACCTGCTGCCCTATGACTCCTATCGAAAAGCTCATCACCATGGCCGAGGACGAGCTGACCCAATACAGTACAGAAGCACGCAAAATTGAAAAACTGCGGCCCAAGGTAGGTTTGACCGTACCCTATCCTCAGCAAAAGGATGTCAAAGAGCAGATACTTGCCGACATTCCCACCCATATGTTTGCCAAAATTGTCGAGCGCGATCGGCAAATGGTAGCCCTTCCTTTCTGGGGCATCGGTGGTTTGGGGCTGCTGTTGGGGGTAGCTATGCAACAACCTTTGGATTTTATTGCGACAGGGCTGGGCTTTTATCTGGCATTTGGTGTGCAATCGTGGGGCTGGAAGCTGGAGGCTAAACGGCTAATTGTTAAAACCCTAGATGCCATTGAAGCCGATATGCGCTCAGACGCCTCTTAGGCGTCTATACACCGCCCAAGTGCGCGGCTAGGACAAGGCTGGGTCAGCATATCCGCATATTGTTTAATTCGAAAATAGTCTTATTCATAGGATCCAGCTAAACAACTTCTCAAAACAGACGTATTTAACTCTGAGACAGCGAAAATCGGACTGCGGTATGACAGAGGGATGCGATCGCTAGGGCAGGATAAAGTAGCCAAAGACCTGCCTCTGTTTAAACGAATCACTTAAGATTTTCTTAAGATTTGAAAAAGAAAAAACTCTGTACAAATAGCCTTATTGATGGTCCAATATCTCTATCTAGGTGAAGGGTTCTAGCGTTTACTCAGGTTCTGTTCTGGTTAACGTCCGTAAGTTGGTAATGGCTAGGGTTTATTGTGTTTCTGTCTGCTGGTGGGCTGTCTTTTTTGTTAGGAAAGGTTCACAATAGTAAGGCAATTCCCTTTCAATCTTGGGTCTTCCTTAATAAGATTGAAGTACTACAAAGATTTTTTCAAAACTGACAATAATTAAATGTCAATGACAATTACTGAAGATAACTTTGAGCGCATTGTGCTGACGTCTCCTGTACCGGTTCTGGTGCATTTTTGGGCGCCCTGGTGCGGGCTGTGCCGTCGAGTAACGCCTCTTCTGGAGAGGTTTCAGCAGGAGTGGTCTAGCCAGGTTCGTGTCTTGGATATTAACGCTGATGAAAATCTCCGCCTGGCCAATCTTTACCGTCTGCAGACGCTGCCCACGCTGTTGTTTCTAGAGCAAGGAAAAGTCGTCCAGCGATTTGATGTATTGCGCAGTCGTGACGAATGTATGTTAGCCCTCGATTTGCTGATGCGTCGTCAGGGCCTTGCCGTCGGCTTAGCCAAAGGTGCTGGTATAGAGCGATAGACAGCGGCCTTCTTCTAGGCCGATTTTTTTAGATATCCCTGGAGCAGCCAGTCTGGACCGACTTTTTCCAGGGCTAGATCGTGCAGCTCCAAAGCTTGGGACATATGATTTAACCCCATGTCGCCAATTGGGGTGGCGGCCTGGCTGCCGCCAATCAGTTTGGGGGCGACAAACGCCCATAGCTTTTGAATAACGCCCTGACTGAGAGCGGCGGCACTCAAGGTGCCGCCACATTCCCATAGAACGGTAGACAATCCTCGCTGATACAGGGTATCAAGCACAGCCTTGGGTGTAAGCGATGCAAGAGAGATTACTTCTACCTGCTGAGGCAGTTGGACAGAGGGAATGTCTGTAGATGCTTCTGTAAAAACCAGGGTGGGCGCAATGTCGGTTTGCCACAGGTTTGCGGCGGCTGGCAGATTGAGGTGACGGCTCATAACGACCCGTAGAGGATTATGGCTGCAGACACCGTGGCTAGTTAGCTGGGGGTTGTCGCGCCGGACGGTATTTCCCCCCACAATAACGGCGTCGCATCTGCCCCGCAGCTGGTGCACACGTCGTCGGGCTTCTGGGCTCGTAATCCAGGCGCTATGTCCTGTGTTCGTTGCTATTTTGCCATCTAGGGTCATAGCGTATTTCAAAATGCTAAACGGCTGCTGGTGGCGAATGCGATGGATAAAGGCTTCATTCAACCGCTCACAGTCCGCTGTTTCCACATCGGTGATGACTTCAACGCCGGCGGTCCGCAATCGTTCAATACCTCCGCTGGCCTGAGGATTGGGGTCTTTCATGCCGACAACGACCGTAGCCACACCTGCGCGCAATATAGCCTCTGTGCAGGGAGGCGTGCGCCCGGTGTGATTGCACGGTTCTAAGTTGACGTAGAGTGTTGCCCCCTGGGCGGCATCGCCTGCGGCGTTTAGGGCAAAGACTTCTGCATGGGGCTGACCAACTCCGGGATGAAATCCTTCGCCCATAATTTGTCCATCTTTGACGACGACCGACCCGACCATGGGATTTGGGGTGGTCAATCCGGCTCCTTGGGCAGCCAGTTCTAGACAGCGATGCATGAGGGCACTAGGGTCCATACTGCAGATTTTATTGGGGGGCAGTAGTGAATTCCCCACCGAATCGTTAGATGAAATCATGGACAAAGTTGTCTAAAATTCTGCATAGAGAGAAGAGCTTTAAGATAACTCCATGACTACTGAAAATACTAGTGCCAACAGTACTGTCGACTGTGCTGTTGAATGCGTTAACGGCTGTATTAAAGGGGATGAGTGTCCCAATGAAGCGTATACCCAGCAGGCGTCCAGCTTTATTGAGAATACCTCCCTCGATAAAATGATTGAGATGGCCGATGAGGCTGTTCGTAAAAAAATGATGGCTCGGGCAACAGAGCCGAGAAAGTGGGTCATACCAGATGAGCTGTAGCGTTAGCTAAAAAGAGCAGATTGCCTCTATTAGGTCATCGATATTCTCTCGGGTGTGGGTGGCCATGACCGTCATCCGCAGCCGGCTGGTGGGAACGGTAGGAGGACGTACGGCAGCCGCAAAAATTCCCTGCTGTTTGAGGTACTGCCCCAGGGCTAAAACGGTGGCGGCGTCTTTAACCTGGATACAGACAATGGGAGATTCAGAAGCGAGACGATTAATCTGACACTGGTCTAGACGCAGTCTGAGATAGGCGCTGTTATCAGCTAGTCGGGCTAGACGCTGAGGCTCCTGGGTAAGGATTGTGATCGCAGCTCTCGCTGCCGCTGTGTCCGCCGGAGACAGCCCGGTGGTATAAATCCAGGTGGCGCTGCGGTTGCGCAAAAAGTCAATCAGTTCAGCCGAGCCGGTAACATAGCCCCCCAGACTACCTAGCGCCTTGCTGAGGGTGCCCACCTGTACCATGGGCCGCTGGCGACAGCCTAGATATTCAACAGCGCCGCCGCCAGTCTCTCCGAGGACACCGGTTCCGTGGGCTTCATCCACCAGTACCATAGCGTTCCACCGGTCAGCCAGATCCAAGATTGCGGGTAGCGGACACAGGTCGCCATCCATACTAAAAACGCTGTCGGTCACCACCAAGCAGCGACGATACTGAGAGCGTTTCTGACTCAGCTGCTGCTCTAGCTGCTCCAGGTCGCTGTGGTCATATACGGCTACTGTGGCTCCACTCAGACGCGCCCCCATTTGCAGACTGGAATGGTTGTAGCGGTCGGCAACAATCAGGTCGCGATGATCGACCAGGGCGGCTAGAGTCCCCAGGTTGGCCAGATATCCCGAACTAAAAACCAGGGCGTCGTCGGTACCTTTTAGCTGAGCAATGGCCTGCTCTAGTTCACGATGGATAGGACGCTGACCGCTGAGCAATCGAGAGCCGGTGCTGCCGGTACCGTAGGCTGCGATCGCAGCCGTAGCGGCCTGGGCCAGTCTGGGGTCGCCTGCAAGCCCCAGGTAGTCATTGCTAGCAAAATTGATATAGGGCCGAGCGTCAATGCAAACAGCGGCACCGCCCTTGCCGTCAATGGGTTGTACCTGACGATACCAGCGGGCCCGGTGTAGGGTATCAAGCGACTGTTGAATCCAGCCGTAGGGATTGGTTGAAACGTTGGTCACTACTGCCGTGTGGATATCCAGGCATACGGATCGCCAGAAACTCGGACGCCTCTTTCTGAGAACCGGACAACAATGACGTTGGTGTCATCACGACCGATATCTAGATAGCCCTCCGCCCAGACATCGAAGAAGTCAACTCCGGTAATTTTGACATCATAAGCGCCTTCTCGAAAGGTAAAACGCTTGCGTCGATTGGCATAGTTGCTAGGAGAAAAGACGCGGCGGCCGTCCACATAGACATTGGCCCACTCGTCACCCTGGGCAATAAATTCGACCGTCACCTCGCGGCGGGCCGGTCGGCGCTCATAGATCGGATAGCGATAGCGGTGATGCTCTTCGTGGGAGGGCGTTCGAATAATAATTCGGCGATCGGCCTGGACTGCGGTCGCTATGGTGAGGGGGGTTGCGATCGCACAAAGCAGACCCAGGAGCCGCCATTTTAGTTGAGTCATCATGGCCTCGCTGCAGATTGCAGATCAACGTCAGGGATTTCGCTGACTTTATTCTAGCTCTATCCTCCAAGCGGGCTTTAGGACACAGCCGGATGATTGACTGGCCACCCTTAAAAAAGCGTTGACCCAGCGTCCTACAATACAGATAGCCAGCGCTGATACCCGCCCATGAAATTTTTTGAAAAACCGAGTCCTGACCTTGCCGACCGAGTGCCGCCGGGACAGCATTTAGCTAAAGGATTTCCCGTCTTAACCTACGGTGATACTCCCCAGATAGCTCAGGCTGAATGGCAGCTGTCCCTATCCGGTCTAGCCGTATCCAAAACGCTGAACTGGGAAACGCTAATGGCACTGCCCCAGCAGCAGTTCACCGCCGATTTTCACTGTGTGACCACCTGGAGTAAGCTCGATGTGACCTGGACGGGAGTCACCGTCCCCGATCTACTGGCTACTGTGGATGTAGACCCCAAAGCCACCCATGTAATGCTCCACTGCTATGGTGGCTATACGACCAATCTGGATATGGCTGATTTCAATCGGCCTGAAAATTTCTTTGCCCATACCCTAGAGGGGCAGCCCCTACCGGCAGAGCACGGCGGGCCTGTGCGACTGGTTGTCCCCCATCTGTATGCCTGGAAAAGCGCTAAGTGGCGCAGCGGCATCGAGTTTTTAGCCGAGCCTGCCCCCGGTTTTTGGGAGCGTAATGGCTACCACATGCGGGGTGAACCCTGGGCTGAAGAACGCTATAGCGATCGCTAGGAACCCACAGCTGTCCGCATCGTCTCTCTAGCTATCCGTAGTTCTGAGCATCGCCAACGCCAACTGATAAATGACGGGTCGCATGTCCGCGATTAATGGTTTCCAAAACACCCCAATACTGGACGGGCTGCCCCCAGAAGCTCAGCAGTGGCTGGCGAGCCTACCCTGGGTACAGCGTCGCTATGTGCTGTCGCTGTGCCATATGATCTGCGCCACCTCGCCCGAGGAGCAGGCCAAATTTCTAGATGACTACACGGCCGATGGTGTAGTGTCGCGCATCATCCACGATCGAGATACACAGCATCGCATTGCCCGGCATCTACGCCGATTTCGAATCAAGACAAAGCTTACTGATACCGTGCTGCGTCGCTATATTCGACAGTTTTATATCCACTCTGCTCAAATTCGGCAGCATCACGATACTGCCTATCTAGAGACTGCGGTGCGACTGATGGCTAACGGTCAGGAGCATACCCGTATGATCGGCTACATTCTCGGGTTTGAGCTGCTGGTACTGCTATTTGAGATGAGCTGGGAGCAGCATGAGCGCTTCTATCGTTTGCAGCCCAATCAAGAAGATTTTTTCAACCTCTATATTCGCCCTGTGCAGCGGGCCCATCGGCTCAATGGCATCATCGTTCCCAAAGATGAACATCGCTTTTTTGCTCGCCGCGACTACTTTGTGCGTATCCCTACACTGAAGCCAGGACAGACAGTGGCTCTGATTATGGCCAGCTTTTTACCCGATCAGATCAACCATCTCGGGGCGATGGTGATGCGTCATCATAACGCCCTTCAGTTTGACTACGCCCACATTTTTCAACAGGATTCGGATAGCGCTATTTTTGGCTAGTCCTCCTGTTCTACAATCCGAACAGCCCCCACTTGAATCGCATCAAAAAGACGATTAATTTGACGGCGTTCCTGTTCGTCAATGGTGCCGTCCGCTAGCACTAGGGTGGATAGGGTTTGATACTGGGCGTAGGTAATCCGCTTGGTCTTAATCAGCTGCTCTACCAGCTGAGTTACCTCATTAGGTCCAGGGGTTTCCGTTGTTTCCTTATCGGGTTGCGACCGGGTGGCATGGTCAGAAGCATCGCTCATGGCTGTGGCTGTCTCTTGCTGTTTTGAGTATGGGCATCCTACCGAAAAGCTGCGGCTGATACACCTATCCTCTTAACTATGGGTAATGTTACCGGACGCTTAGGAGGTTAGTTGGCCGTCAAGCGCCGGATCGCGGTCCAAATTGAGGAGCGCTACAGCCGCATCTAGGGAATCGGCTTCGCTAATGGGTTTATCATGTCGCCAACGTAAAATGCGTGGAAATCTGACAGAAATTCCTGACTTGTGTCGTTTGGACTGGGCAATTCCTTCAAAGCCGATTTCAAAGACATGGATGGGTTCAACCGAACGGACCGGACCAAAGCGCTCTCGGGTGTGACGACGAATCCATTTATCTAGGGTATTAATCTCCTGGTTATCCAGCCCTGAGTAGGCTTTAGCAAAGGGAACCAGATCCTCCCCATGCCAAAGGGCAAAGGTGTAGTCCGTAAATAGATTGGCCCGTTTACCGCTACCGGCTTGGGCATAGATCAGCACAGCATCCAGGGTCATGGGGTCCACCTTATATGTCCACCAGTAGCCGCGCTTGCGTCCTACCAGATAAGGACTCTCCAACGCTTTGAGCATCAGACCTTCCGCCTGATGCTGACGCGACTGAGCGCGCAGGGTCTGTAGCTGGTCAAAGGTATCAAAGGGAAGCGGTTGAGAGTAGCTGGTATAGGGCGTTTTGTGGGTGTCTAGCAGCTCCGTTAGCCGCCGTCGCCGCTCGTTTAGCGGCAGCTCGCGAATGTCGTGTCCTTGATGCTCAAGTAGATCATAGGCCAGGAAATGGACTGGATTCTCCGCCATGAGTTTGGGGCCCACCCGTTTACGTCCCAATCGCTTTTGCAAATGGTTAAAGTTCAAGGGCTGCTGACCATCCCAGCAGACAATCTCTCCATCTAGCACGGTGCCGTCGGGCAAACTGCGGAGTGGTTCAGCAAATTCAGGTAACTGATGGGTGATCAGGTCTTCCCCTCTAGACCAGATAAAATGCTCTGACGCTCGATGGATCATTTGGGCTCGAATGCCGTCCCACTTCCACTCAGCCTGCCAGTCTGTCAGAGGCTCATCGCTAAATTTATCGATGGCGATAGGAGACGCTAAGAAAAATGGATAGGGTCGGCTGGGGGCGGACTGCAGGATATCGCTTTGAATCAGCTGCTGATAAAACTCGGCTGATGGCGTAAAGTCCCCCATCAGCCGGTGGGTAACCACATCGGCTGGCAGGTCGTACTCTGCTGCTAGAGCCTTGACCACCAGTTTGGTAGAGGCCCCGACTCGAAATGCACCCGTCAAAACTTTGTTGAGCACAAAGACTTCGACCCCTTCTAGACTGGCCCACCAGTCTAGGATTAGCTGCTGCTGTTCGGTCTCACTACAGGTTTTTACCTGAGGAATCAGCGTCTCTAGCCAGACATGTAGGGGCTGATTCTGAAAAGCTGACTGGGCTTTGGGTAACGGAGTGTCATGGAGCAGCAGGGCAATGGTTTCTGCTGAGTCCCCTACATGGGCGTAACTGGCTTCAAACAGCCACTCAGGAATATCAGAGACCTGTAAGAAAATATTGCGCAGTATCCGAGAGGTAATTAACCGTTTGCGAGTCTTACCTAAAAACAGGTAAAGCGCCCACACCGCATTCGCGGCTGACTCGTCGTGAAAGTAACGTTGAAGCGCAGCGACTTTTTCGTTGGTGGAGGTAGTCCCGTCGACTTCTTGGAAAAGCTGCGTAAATCGTTTCATGGGAAAGGTAGTATGGGGAGCTGCCGTTTTTTACTGCGGCAGTGCCGTTCAAAATGACGTCTTAGCCACCAGCTCTAGCCAATAAACTTTTGACGTTATCGATAAAATTTAAGAAATAATTAATATTTCATACTATTCTCGGTATACCAGCTTGCATCTTGTGGACACACAATCGCAATCATCTTTATGGTAAATAACATTGAACATAATGGCGCTGCTCTGGGCAGGGCAGCTAATAGAGCCAGTGGTCCTACAGGTGGCGATCTAAAGCTATCGCCGATGGACGGCGCGTTATTTGCTCCCCATACGGATAGTCATGCTTCAAACAGTCGCGATCGCATGGCAGTTTTGATCGATGGAGCAAACTTATTCTATTCTGCGTCCTATCTTGGCATCGAGGTTGACTACACCCGACTCCTAGAGACGTTGATTGGCGATCGACGACTGCTGCGGTCTTATTTCTATACAGGGGTAGATCCCAAAAATGAAAAACAGCGGGGCTTTTTGCTGTGGCTAAGTCGCCACGGCTACCGCGTTGTCAGTAAAGAGCTAGCCCCAGATACCGATGGGGTACGTCGGGCCAATTTACACGTTGAAATGGCCGTAGATATGATTCGGCTAGCCGACCACTGCGACACCATTATCTTGCTCAGCGGCGACGGTCATTTAACCTATGCTGTAGACGCCTTAAGCTGTCTGGGGGTGAGAATAGAACTGGTCAGCCTACAGTCCATGACTAGCGACTCACTGATCAATTTGGCCGATGGCTATACGGATCTATCGGAGCTACGGCAGCTGATTTGCAAGCAGCGATAGGCCGTTTGCACTGTCTACTTGAGACGACGCCATAGCCCAAAAGCAAGCAACGTTCCTAAAGACAATATCCAGCTCAGGTGAGCGCTGCTGCCATAGTGAATATCGGTGTCACCGCTGTCGCTAATCAGCTCAGGTGTCACTCCCGACTCATCCACAGGAACTGTGAGGATATCACCGTGCCCCTGCTGCTCAATGACAACTTCCCAATCACCAGCAAGGGTCTGATCCGGACTAAAGCTAAAGCGCCCCTGACTATCAGTTACCCCCTGAGTCCAGGGAGTGACCGGGTTGTTGGGAGAATATACGTTGACCTTGGCTCCTTTTAGCGGAGCGCCATTGCTGTAGGTACTCTCCAGTTTCAGCGTCTGCTGCTGAGACTCAGCAAACTGGTCGAGGACATAGTTAGTTTCAACCATGTGGGCCGAAGCCTGACCTGTGACTGCTAGCAGTGTCCCAAGTACTACAAACGGTGTGAGTCGTCGAAGAGTCATTGTACAAATCCCTTATTCAAGATATACAAAAATCTGCGGCCAGCCCATCTTAGCAAGTTTGACTAGCCTAGGGACGAATTAGACGCTGTTCAACATTACGGCGATATAGGGCAACGCTCTGGGCGCGTTCGATCGGTAGATAGACCAGCATCACACCGACGCCAACGGCATTAGCAATCAGACCAAAAATTATCCAAGGATTGCTAATGGCTAATCCATGAACGAGCCCTAGCAGCATTCCCAAACAGCCAGTTAACAATGAAAGCCCAACGGCAAACTTAGGTTTAAAGCCCCGTTGCCAAAAGCGGTTGATGGTCAATCCGTTGATGACCCCCAATAGACTACCGCCCACGAGACCGAGACCGATGGTCATCGCTGAGGTTAGAGCATCTGGAGCGGCCAGATTGAGGATCAAACACAGCGGTGCAACCAGACCAACGGCGACGGCTCCCCCCATCATGGTGATGCGAGCAGCGGGGGAATCAAGCTTAGCTTCATGGAGCAGCCAGCCTGCAATTTGCCATCCCAACCCGTTGCCAAACGTTGCCAAAACGATTAGGGCGTTGCCTATCCTGGACAGTGATGGATCGTAGTCTGGTATGAGCGACGTGAGCACCCATACCGCTATCCAACAGGCAAGCAACAGACCGGCAATCAGCCGATAGGGGCTGCCATGGTTACGTAAAAAAGGCAGAGGAGCTGTCTGAACCGCCAGGTTAAAGGAAGAGACTGTCTGGTGAGCGTTGCTTTTAAGCAAGAGCGTGCGCTCATAGGTTTCCCCAGTCATCAATTTACTGGTATCGATTTGAATATGAGTTGTGACGTTATTACCCGAAAAGTGAGTGGGTAAAAACTGAATCCAGCTATGGCCATTGTCCGCGTCAGCAGGGTCGCTCTGGTGGGGAGCCACCTGCCAGGAACCGGTCAAGGTAGTTTGGGGTACAGCGTTAGTCAGGGTAATGGCTGCTGTCAATGTTTCACCGCGAGTGCGAGCGTTTAGAGCCAGGTTGCTTTGACTAAACCGGGCCTGAGGCTGGCGCAGTCCGTGGTCTGGAATGCTTTCTAACGCAGTAGCGGCATTCTCAAATCGTTCGCCCAGGCGCGGCTGCACCATTTTTTCGAGCCACCTGAGCCATTGGGGGCTTAAATCGGCTTTAAGCCTGGTGAAGTCAACCTGATAGGTAACGTCGACCAGGTCTCCAACCCGATCGGCGGGGGTATTCGTTAATAAACAGATTAGGGTCATCCCCAAGCCGTAGAGATCTGATGCCTCACTCAGCTGGCGATTAAAAATCTGCTCCGGTGGCATAAATCCCAGGGTGCCTTTAACCACGCTGCTAACGCCGACTTCGCCATCTCCGATGCGAGCAAAGCCGAAGTCCACCAGATAGACCTTGAGCGTTTTGCTGACCAAAATGTTGGCGGGCTTAAAGTCGCGGTGAATGACCGGAGGAATCCGGTTTTGCAGGTACACCAGAATTTCTAGGCAAGCAATCGCTATCTGGCGGATAGCCTCAGGGTCAAAGCTGCGAGGCTCGGCCAAACTTTGGGCGCGCTTATATTCCTGGACCATGCAAAACCCGTCGTCGGACTTAAAAACACCCAAATATCTGGGAATGCCTGGATGCTTTAAGCTCTTGAGCACCTGTCCTTCCTGGCGCAGGGCCTCATATCCTCCCCAGTTAGATGAGCGAGCAAACTGAAACTGCTTAATGACGACCAGTCGTCGAGTTTTGAGATGTCTGGCCAAGTAGGTGACTCGACCGCCTGCTCGATTGACCCCTAGTTCAGACTTGATACGAAAACCATGCTTAGAAAAGTCAGGTAGACCAAGGTTCAGAGATGAATCTGTCGGGGTTGTCATTCTTGCACCGATAGTGGGGAGAGTATTTATAACCTCATAGCGCGGTATACCCCCAAATTCGGTTCAAAATAGAACATCTTTAAGAGGAAAACATCTAATTAGCAAGATGATGTATCGAAATTGATGTACCCCTCTAAACTATTCACCAGTAATCGACAGCTCATCTACCCATACGTGGGGAGCCACACCGCTGGGAGTAATTTCCTCATCGGGAGAGACATAAAGAATCGACTGCAGCACCTGGCGAAAATCTCCGGCAACGGTAGCCGACTCGATGCTGGTGCGCTGCCCGTTTTGTACCAGCCAGCCGTCAAAGGGCAGAGAAAATGAGCCTTGAAGAGCGTTTACCCCAGCGTGGAGCGCCTGCAGCTCGTCGATCAAAATGACCTTGTCCGCCGTGTCTAGACTGTAGCTAGTCTCTGCTGGCTCTCCCTGGGTAATGTGTAGGAAGTTACTGCCGACGCTGACCTTAGCGCCAATGCTGGCATGCCCGGTAGGAGTAGCTCCCATACGTTTGGCGGTACCGGCGCTGTGTAAAAAGTTGGCTAGAACGCCCTTTTCGATAATGGGTAGACGGCGGGTAGGGGTGCCTTCCCCATCAAAGGTATCTGGACTCACGTAAGCGGAATGCGCGCGTCGTCGTAGACCGACAGCAGCGGCGATGCGATCGCGCTATTCAAACTCTCCGCTGTAGACAAACTGCGCTTATCTAAAATGCTCTGGGCGTTGTACATGTTGCCAAATGCCCGCATCAGACTCAAAAACGCGTTGGGGGAAAAGACCACGCGATACTTGCCCGATTCAATCTTTTCATAGTCGAGATGGCTCAGGGTCTTTTCGGTAGCTTCCTTAAGACAGCCGTCTACATCCAGGTCGTCGGTGCCAACACCAATCCGCACGGCGTGACCAGAGCGAGGTTTGCGTCCGTCCTGCTCGGTTTTGGTATACAGATAAACCGAGGCGGAGGTGCGCTCTTCGCTCCGCTGGGCCCCGTCGCTGTTGACATAGAAATGCTCGACCGCGCTTTGGGCTAGACCATTGTAGGGGACACTTGCGATCGCATCGTGGGCCTTGAGTAACGCCTGCTCAGCCGTCACCAGCTGCTCAATCAGCGTCCCTACCGGAGCCGGTTCTGCCAGCGCTACATCCACCTCGGGCAGTGGCGCGGTTGCCTCTGGGCTAAAGTCAGGAATATTCTCAGTGGCCCCAAAGGCGCTGGCCTCAGCTGCGGTCTTTAGCGCCAGCTCTAGACCGCGCTCATCCACGTCGGTAGTGGAGGTCACCCCTAGACGGCCCTGGTCATTCCATACCCGCACCGTGATGCTAGCCCGGTTAGACGCCTTTACCTGCTTAGGTTCACCTTTGTCTACCTGAACGCTGGTGCTGTCGGTGGTGGCCCCGTAAATATCATATTTTGCAATACCCAAACGCTGGGCAATTGTTTGGGCGTTAGAAGAGATTTCAGTAACTTTAGAAGACATTTTCCTATTGAAGAGAGATGGTAAGGGCGGGCAATGCCCACCGTAAAAACATGAAAAGATCGTGTCGTAATAGAGGTTATGCGTTGTGGTGCGAGACTCTTCACTATAAAACCGACACTTCTCCCCTCCTGGGAGGGGCTCCGGGGTGGGTCCTCTGATCGCTTCAGCGGCTAACCCACCCCTACCCCTCCCAGGAGGGGATTGTGATGTTTAACGACCGCCGACGGTAATGCTGTCCACCTTGAGGTGAGGCTGTCCAACAGTGACATAGACGTTGCCGCTAATGGAGCCGCAAAAACCAGGGGCCAGACTCAGATCCTGAGAGCACATGGAGATTTTTTGCATAATGTCCACCGCTTCACCAATCAGCGTGGCGCCTTTTAAAGGACGAGTAACTTTGCCGTTCTCAATTAGATAGGCTTCATCCACCGCAAAGTTAAACTGACCGGTGGCCCCGACGCTGCCGCCACCCATTTTCTTACAGTAAATACCTTTTTCAATCGAGCCAAACAGATCGTCTAGGCTATGGTCGCCGGTATCGATAAAGGTATTCCGCATCCGAGACGCGGCAGAGAACGTATAGTTTTGACGGCGACCGCTGCCGGTGCGAGGATGGCCGGTACGCATGGAGCCCGCTCGGTCAGACAGAAAGTTTTTGAGAATGCCGTTTTCAATCAGCTGCGTACGCTTGGCGGGCATACCCTCATCGTCCTTGTCAATGGTGCCAATGGATTCGTTAGAGCGACCCTCATCCCAGGCCGTTAGACTCTCATGGGCGATTTTCTCACCCTTCTTATCAATAAACGGCGTCGTGCCCCGCTCAATTTGGGTGGTCTCTAGCAGGTGTCCACAGGCTTCATGGAAGATGACGCCGCCAAAGTGGTTGGCCATAATCACCGGATAGGTGCCCGACTCTACGTAGTCGGCGTAGAGCATTTTACCGGCAGACTCGGCCAGTTCTGCGGCAGTGGTGCCATAGTCCCAGGCCGTTAGAAAGCTGGGGTCGCTGGTGTTGCCCAGCCGCTGCCCGATGGACGAACGATGCTCACCGTCGGCGCAGAGCACATTGGCCCCCACCGACTGAGTCAGGCGAATATCGCGGGCAAAGGTGCCGTCGCTGCTGGCTACCAGCACTTCCTGCCAGTCTCTAAAGTAGGCAGTGCGGCGAGCCTGGAGGTGCTTGGCTGCTTTTTCTACCGAAGCGTTGGCCCCTAGCAGTACATCTCCCATCACCTGCATCGAGCTGCAGTTGGTCAACCAGTTCTCTTTGGTGCTGGCATAGTCGCGAAACATCTCTAGCGTCACCTCCGGCACATAGGCTGAGGTGGCCGGCAGCAGCAGCCCCATAATCGATAGCCCTTTCTCCAGGGCTGCTTTGAGACCCTCAAAGCTGACGTCGTTGGTGCTGACGTAGCAGTCAGAATTTCCTTTAAATACCCGCACGCCAGCGCCCGTAGTCAGACTGGGCGAAATGCTGGTAATGGCGTCGTCTTCTGCTAGGCAGCTAATGTAGTTACGCCGCTCTAGAAAGAATTCAATAAAATCAGCGCCAGCCGCCCGACCCAGACCCAGAAGCGTCGATAGCGGCGCCGCCCAGCTGGCATCAAAGCGATCACTAGCCGCCTGGTACTGGCTGGGAAGTTCTTGCAGCCGTAGGGATGTAAGGGTCGGAACAGCAAGGGTCATAGGTCTAAAGTTTTAAGCTTGGGTGAATCTTCATCAGTCTAACGCATGGGATTATGGCGGTTGTGCTGACTTGAGTCCCAAATCTGGCTGCTATCCCTCATGGAGTACACGCTGAGTTCTCAGGATGCTCCCAGAAAGCTTTTATAAAATCTAAAACTGGGGGCTGGCCTGTGTACGGCAGCCGGGCGCATCTTGTACCACTTATGGATAGCTTAATTGGATAGCTCAATGGGAACTACATAAGTATCCGACAGATATTCGGTGGTATCCGATATCCGGTATATAGCTGGATAGTAAGTCAAAGTTATGGTGGTTGACCGTAGCCATGGTTAGTGTTTTACAGACATCGTTGGGACTCTTAAAATCTCGACTGTCTCGAAAGATTGTTACGTCGATTTTTTTAAGCCTGGTAGCGATTGAACTGGTGGTGTTTGTTCCGTCCTATCGGCAGCGACGGGCCGATAAGTTAAGAGAATTAGAGACCCTCTCGCAAGAAGTGCTAGCGACCATCAAAGCCAACGCGATGTTGGACATGCAGCCCAGATCGCTGCTAACAGAGGCTCAGGCTGCTCTAAAACCTGATTCGATCATTGTGGGTGCCGCCCTTTACACCGAAACAGGACAGCTCATTGATACATTTGGTGAAGTACCCTCGCTGGCCATTCCCACTGCTGGACTAAGCGATGTGGAAACCCAGCTAACAGGCAGCCGATACGATGTAGCCTGGCCCAGCCGACAGTTTCAGGATCGCTATGTGTTGGTAATTCGTCACGATGCTAGCGGTGTTCAGCGCTATATGGTGCAGTATTCTGCTCTGATTTTTTGCATTGTTGTTGTGATTGCGGCCTTTGTGACGCTGGTAACAATCTTTATGCTAGAGCGAATGCTGATCAATCCGCTGCTGCTGCTACGCGATGATTTGTGTGATGCTGCTAGCCTAGTTTATCAACCCCAGAAAGCTGTGTTTAAGAGTCTCCAACAGTCTCGCCAGGATGAGCTAGGCGATGTGATTCGAGCGTTTGCTTCGATGTTTGCTCAAATCTCTCAGGAAGTGCAGGAGCGACGAGCAGCAGAGATCGCTTTGAGAAACGAACAAGAGAAAACTGAAGCGCTGTTGAGAAATGTGTTGCCGGTTGCGATCGCAAACCAACTCAAAAACGATCTCTCTAACCGTACCGCCATCGCCTCCCGCTTTGAAAATGTCACTATCCTGTTTGCCGACATTGTCGGCTTTACCCAGCTAGCGGCCAATACGGCCCCGACTCAGCTTGTGTGCCAGCTCAACGATATCTTTTCAATTTTTGATACCTTAGCAGAGCGCCACGGTTTGGAAAAGATTAAAACCATTGGTGATGCCTACATGGTGGTGGGTGGGGTACCTGCGCCAATGGACAACCATGCAGAGGCGGTGATGGCCATGGCCATTGATATGCAGGTAGCGGTCAAACAGCATCCCTTTAAGTTACGCATTGGCATTAATACAGGCCCTGTTGTTGCCGGAGTAATTGGCAAAAAGAAATTTAGCTACGACCTGTGGGGCGATGCGGTCAATATTGCTAGCCGGATGGAGTCCCATGGAGTGATAGACCGGATTCAGGTGAGTGCAGATACCTATGGGCTGCTCAAAGATAAGTTTTCATTTGAAGATCGAGGCTGTATTGAAATCAAAGGACGGGGACAGGTCCATACTTATTTGTGGCTGCCCTCTGCTATGAATGCTGGCTCAGTTTTAGAGATGAGCAATGGCACGCAAAAAGGACAGTTGAACGGATTTCTATGGGGTAGTGAGGAGTAAGAAACTCTAGCTATTAGATTGCGATTAAGTGAAGCACCAGAGATTGTTAAAGTGCTAACGTCTACTGGATAGAGCTCAATGCAATTTTACTTTTAAGAAACTATAGAGAACCTACCTGTAGTGTTTTGCTCGCATAGCGGCCTATACAGAGTACTCTTGTCAGTAGGTTTTAGTGACTTTTTGAAATATAAATCGTATAAACTCCTGGAACATAGCCATGACAGATCTGATGGGTAAAGGCAGCTGCCTTTGCGGTGCCGTACACTTTACTGTAAAGACTATGAACACAAGCGTAGGTGCCTGTCACTGTCGTATGTGTCGTAAGTGGAGTGGCGGTCCTTTAATGGCCATTGACTGTGGCACAGAGGTTATCTTTGAGGGCGAAGATAATATCGCGACGTTTAGCTCATCTGAATGGGCAGAACGAGGCTTTTGCAAGCTGTGTGGCAGCAGTCTTTTTTACCGGTTAAAGCAGAATCGTCAGTATTTTATGATAGCGGGTTCATTTGATGATGATACAACGTTTGTCTTTGACCATCAGGTGTTTATAGACCACAAACCAGCCTTTTATTGTTTTGCTAACGAAACTCAGGATATGACTGAAGCTGAGGTCTTTGCGAAGTTTGGAGATGCCTGAGGTCAGCAGCTCACCCCCCTTAAATGGAGTTGACATTGCGGATTCTATGGCAAGCGCCGCCACAGGCTACTGACTCTGAAACATTGTCCTGGTTTGCTGTATGGGCCCCCCTTGGTGAGAGCCATTCATAAAATTCTAGGGATTCCTGGGAACAGATGAGACAGCCGTGGCAGCGATGGGGTAGTGGGGATTTTTGTACTCGTTTTTTGTAAATTAACTGACTCAGCATCCCTCGCAGTGCCGCTGCTTCAATTCCAAACTTGACTTCGATCTGTGCTAGAGAGACTTTATGCTGCTCAGAGATATAGTCCTGAAGGTCCTTTAAAATCATAGAGCGACAGCCTAAAAACAGCTGTTTGCAGCCCCTTGCAAATAAGAAGCTGCAAACGGTTGGGATATTAATCAATGGGCTTCATGGGCGATCTGCTGGTGTCGTTGTCGTCTGGGGTGAGCCAATTTCATGCCAACGTAGGTTAGACCAAGTGCGATCGCAACCGCTACGGTCCATCCTATTGACTGAACTGGGTGCTGAGCAAACGTGCCTAGCTGATAGAACAACGTGGCTGTAGCATAGGCCAGCCCAGTGGTCCAACAGCCGATGAAGGTGGTCCAACCCCAGTTAGTTTCCCGATAAACTGCCCCCATGGCAGCCGCGCAGGGGAAGTACAACAACACAAATAACAGATAGGCAAAGGCTCCCACCTTGCCGTCAAAGCGAGCAACCATGGCCCCAAAGGTACCGACCCCGACTTCTTGCTCGGCGGCAGCGGCTTCAACTGCACTGACATCGCCTACGCTCAGCCCTAGCGGATCGAGTAACATGCCAGGGACCTCAGATAAGTTGGCTGGAATTGAGGCAAAGGCTGCACCGATATTGCCCCAAAAATTGAAGGGTTCATCGGCTGAGCCAGCCTCTTCTCCTAAGGCTCCATAGATAGAATCCAGGGTGCCCACAACGGCTTCTTTGGCAAAGACTCCTGTAAAGATGCCCACCGTGGCAGGCCAATTCTCTTGTTGCAAGCCTAGAGGTGAAAATACTGGAGTCACCGTGCGACTGACGCTGCTGAGCACTGAGCGATCGCTATCCTCATTGCCAAAGGACCCGTCGATACCGATAGAATTTAAAAGGCTTAACACCATCACCATCAGGACAATTACCTTACCGGCCCGGAACATAAAGCTTTTGAGTCGTTCCCAGGCTCGCAACAATACTCCCTTGAACGTAGGTAAATGATAGGGGGGCAGCTCCATAATAAAGTGGGAGACCTCACCCTTTAAGAGAGTATTTTTGAGCATTAGCCCGGTAAAGCTCGCCATGGCAATCCCAATCAGGTACAGGCCAAAGACAACATTTTGACCAGCAATGGGAAAGAATGCGGCGGCAAACAGGGCATAGACCGGCAGACGGGCACCGCAGGACATAAACGGATTCATCATGATTGTCAGCAGACGATCCCGTTTGTTTTCTAGGGTGCGGGTGGCCATAATCGCAGGCACATTGCAGCCAAAGCCAATCAACATGGGCACAAATGATTTGCCGGGTAGCCCAATAAATCGCATAAAGCGATCCATCACAAACGCGGCTCGGGCCATGTACCCAGAGTCTTCTAGCAGGGCTAAAAACAAAAAGAGAATGCCAATAATGGGGATAAAGGTGGCCACGGTTTGGATACCTCCACCCATGCCGTTGGCTAACAGTACGATCAGCCACTGCGGTAGACCGATTTGCCCCAGCAGCTGACCAAACCCGTCCACGAAAATGGTGCCTGCGGCAATGTCAAAGAAATCGATAAAGGCACCTCCCACGTTGATGGTGAGCAGAAATAGCGCGTACATCATTCCTAAGAAAATGGGAATCCCCAGCCAGCGGTTGAGAGCCAGACGCTCTAACCGATCGGAGGTGGTACTGCTGCCCTCGTGAGTGCGTTCTGCCGCGCCTAGTACCAGCTGTCGAATCCAGCCATAGCGGCTGTCGGCCAGGATAATGTCAATGTCTTCTTGCTGTACCTGGTGAATGCGACGTCGGTTTTCTGTTGCCAGTTTTACCAGGGCCGGGTCGCCCAGGCTGGGGGCCACCTGGTTGTTTTGTTCTAATAGCTTAAGTGCCAGCCAGCGAGCGTCGGCAGGAGACTGGGTTTCCCGCTCTAAAATGGTTGGCATCAGCGCTGCGATCGCATCTTCTACCACTGGCGGATAGGCCACATAGGGCCGAGGCTTAGCCGGGGTCTGTAGGGCTCGATCCAGCGTCTGCTTTAGGTCAGATACTCCTTGAGATCGCGCCGCCACCATGGGAACCACCGGACAGCCCAGCCGATTAGACAGGATAGTCGGATCGATCTTTAGTCCGCGATCGCGAGCGACATCGGTCATATTGAGCACTACCACCATGGGTAGACGCATTTCCATAATCTGGGTTGTCAAATAAAGATTGCGCTCTAAATTAGACGCATCGACATTATTAATAACCAGATCCACCTCGTTTGAGAGCAAATAGTCGCGGGCTACCGTTTCATCTAGCCCCGTTTGTCCATCTAAGGCATCCAGGGAATAGATTCCCGGCAGGTCCACCAAATTAATTTGCCAGTTCTCAAACTGAAGTGTTCCTTCCTTCCGTTCGACCGTGACACCGGGCCAGTTCCCCACCCGCTGATTGGCCCCTGTTAATTCATTGAAAAGCGTTGTTTTCCCAGAGTTCGGGTTGCCTGACAGGCAAATCGTTCGGTTAGGCATGATCGATGGCCTCCACAATCAGAGCATCGGCTTCGGCTTTACGCAGACTGAGTTGAAATCCTCGTACCTTTAATTCCACCGGATCTCCCAACGGAGCTTGGCGGGTAATCGTAAATTCAGTGCCGGGGGTTAATCCCATCGCCAGCAGCTGCTGGCGATAGCCGGTGGTCCCTTGGCTGTATCCAGTCACACGACCCTGGCCACCCACGGCCAGATCGCGAAGATGAGTTTGCATTGACTTCTCCTGGGTAAGGTATTGGTTAGCATTGTCTTGCTGAAGTAAGCCGTTAGGAGTCTCCTGAATGCCCGATCGCCGAACATAGATTTTGTCGGCGACGCCCACTCCTAAGCCCAGACGGGTATTGGCCACGGCCACCATAATCGAACCGCCCGCTGTTCGATTAACAATTTCCAATTCAGTGCCGCGAGTCAGTCCCATGCTGGCTAAACGCTCTATTCCTTCTGTCCCGGTAGTAAACCCCACTATCCAGACACGGTCGCCCGTATGGGTCTGGGATAAAGGAAATGATTTGACAGCATTCCCTGGCGGTGACAGCTGATGCGCTTCTACATCTGGCCGTTCTAACTGCCCTCCGAAGAAAGTAAACTTCTGCCAACCGCGACGCCGATAGTCATCCATGGCTGTGCTCCAACTTCTATTGAGAATCTGTATCAAGTAAACATAAGCTTCAGACGCTGCTCTTAGTATTTCTTACGGTGCTTTTCACAACGAGAGTTAAGCGCCATCACAGTAGCCAAATGGCGAATAAATCAAGAAACTAGAGAAAATTAGCTGAAATAAAAGAGAATATCTTAGCCACCTATTCTTGTAATAGGCCGCTTTTAAAGTTTTATCTTGTTGCTACTTGTTCTTATCTTTAAAAAGATAGTAGAAATACCCAGAACGATCAAAGTGCTTAAGTTTCTCTTAATAAAGAAGGTTTGGTCTTCTATTAAGAAAATTTTTGTAGCGTCTGCACATGTTTTCAACTTTGTTTGGAAATAGAGTTCTGATGACATTGGCTTTCTAAAGTCATTGAGCTAAATCTATTAATCTGATAGTGCAATGACCAGGGCAAGAATTAAAGATTGGTCATATTTATGATGGGTTCATAGATTTTATACAGCCTAAAGGAGAGATCCCATAGCGGCACATCAATAGCCTGAGGTGAAACTTTTTCTCAACAGGCTTTAGAGGCTGTCCAGAAGATTCTTTTCGCATCGGTTGACAGCTTCTAAGATCTTCTCAAATGCTCGTCATGAGCTATTGCATTTTTCTTTCACTAGATACGGAGCGACTGTTTAATTCAATGGGTTGACGATTGTTTGATAGCATCAACGAAGCCGTTAAAAACTCAGCAAAAACAGATGTTTTTGAGAAGATGATTGATACAATGTCTGTATAGAAATTAGTGCCGAACTACTCAACAAACTTTTGCGGAGTGCTTGTATTGCCATTAAAGGCTTTGAAGTTTTTGATTTAATCCAGGGAGCAAGCTTATGACAAATCCACTGCCTCAAAACATCGGATTAAGAACAAGAGTGACAGAACTTACGGGTCTGAATGCCGGTCAGGTTGTGGCCGTTGGAGTGGTCACAGTTGCGCTTACCCCAGTGGTCCTGCCAATTGTACGACCTGTGCTAAAAGCCACCATTAAGACAGGTGTGACCGCCTTCGAAAAAACAAAACAGGCAATCGCCGAAACCGGTGAGATTTTGGCCGATATTGCGGCAGAAGCTAAAGCAGAAGCCAGAGGAGAATCCCTAGGAGCCATTGCTTCAACATCATCTGCTTCAGGACAATCTCAATCATCTTCGATGCAGAATTGATGGATTAGGGGTAAGGGTTGCATAAGCTCTAGAAAATAATACCGGAGAGACGTCGCATGCAACGTCTGTACGTCTCATGGTGGAGGCTAGTTAATTTTGGGCGTTGCTGATCCTCGGGATGATTTTATTTGCCAGACGCTGGTGTGTGAAAATTCCTATAGACCGACGCATCCTTGAAATCAGCAACGGCTAATTTTGTTGCCTTGGCTAGCAAAAATGATGTGATCTACAACGTTTAGAGAGAGTTTTAACTATGGTTGCCATTAGCGAATCGCCGACTGTCCCTGCTCAAGCAGGAAAACTCTTGGATGAATACAGCGAGGTGGCGGTAATCTTGCCAGTTCTAGCCGGTTTGTTAGTCACCAGCCGATTGCGTTTGCGCGGTGCCAATGCTCTGATTGTCAATTTAACAATTGCGGCCATCTCTCGTCAGATCATGCACCAACTCAAGCATGAAGCGACTGTTCGGCCAGCAGAAGTTAACGGGGCTCGTGCAGGTGCAACCACCAAAGACGACTATAAAGTCCTCCACTCTGTACCGGGGCGCATTCGGTTGCAGATCCTTCAGCTACAAGAAGATCAGAACTTTGCTAAACGATTAGAAACGTCACTGTTAAACGACTCGATTGTTTCTAAGGTGCGGATTAATCGAGCAGCGGCTTCAGTGGTGATTCAATATATCGATAGCGGTCTCTCAGAACTAGATTTAGGGTTACGGTTGTTAAAAATTCTAGATCAGGCCAAGGGATAAAGATCGGATACTAGCGTCAGTGACCAGCCCGCCCCTACCAGGAGGGAAAAAGTTATCCCAAATTCTAGAAGCTAACAGTGGGAAACTATTAAATTCTTACTCCTGAGCTGTTGAACAAGATTATGACTGAACGGCATTTTTCAGCATATTCGTCTGGGTTTACGACCCAGCTACGGACGCAATCTATGGACACTTGGCAGGTGATGCATCATCTACCAGGACGGCTACGATTGCAGATCCCAGCCCTGAGACTGGTCGGTGAGTGGGACTTACATAGCTCCCTAGAACAGATCGTTGGGGTCCGGTCGGTGCGGATTAATCGGGCGGCTAGCTCACTAGTGATTTGCTATGTTCCAGAAATTGAGCCCACTCTGCAGGAGCTGCTAATAGACCTAGAAACACGCTGTCAACAGCCATCGTTGGATTCTAATAACCGCTCGGGCCAGCTATCTCCAAAGCAGGCAAGCCCATCGTCGGGGTTAAAGTTACCGGTGTTGGCTGCTGGTTTTGCCCTGGCCAGTCGGCTGTCGTGGTTGCCGGGTATGCGTGCAGCCGCTGTTGTCACTCTGTGCGCAGCTGTCTTTCCTGTGGGTAAACGGGCCGTGAATAGTTTGGTTGCCTACCGTAAGTTTAATATTGACTGTCTAGATCTGTTGGCCCTTAGTCTGGGAGCCTATCAGGGCAAATTACTCACCCCGGCGCTGGTGTTGACCCTGCATGAGTTAGGCGATGCTATTCGAGAGCAGACCGCCCGTACCACAGCGGCGCAGGCCGCCAATTTAGAAGATGCCATTGGCCACTTTGCCTGGGTGATAGAGACGTCCGACTCGCCGCCGCATCAGATTGCAAGCGATCGGGTGGAGGTGGGCCAAACGGTTGTGGTGTATCCCGGTGAGCAGATTCCGGTGGATGGCACTGTGCTCAAAGGAGATGCCATTATCGACCAGCAGAGTTTGACTGGTGAGGCTATGCCGGTGGTCGGTCAGAGCGGTACCCAGGTGTATGCATCAACGCTGCTGCGCTCAGGACAATTGTATGTGCAAGCCGAGCGTGTGGGGCGTAATACTCGGGCAGCAGCGGGGTTAGAGCTGCTAAGGCAGGCCCCTGTGTACGATACGCGGATGGCAAACTATGCCGAACAGGTGGCCGATCGGCTAATTTTGCCGTCGCTGTTGTTGGCCGGTATTGTGTTACTCACAACCCATGATCCGGCGCGAACGGCGTCAATTTTGACTCTGGATTTTGTCACAGGCATTCGTGTTTCTATTCCCATGGCCTTTTTAAGCGCCCTCAACCACACCACCCGTCACGGTGTTTTAATTCGCAGTGGACGCACCCTGGAGCAGCTGGCCCATGTCGACACGATTGTGTTTGATAAGACAGGCACTCTGACCGAAGGACAGATTACGGTGGTAGATGTTCAACCGGCGACCGCTAGTTTGACAAAATCTGACATTTTGCAGCTGGCCGCTTCTGCAGAACAACGGCTCAATCATCCGGTGGCCGAGGCGATTACTCGATATGCCGACACTCAGAAAATTCCGTTATTAACGAGAGAGTGCTGGACCTATGAGGTGGGTCTAGGCGTGAGGGCTCATATTGAAGGGCGTGAGGTTTTAGTCGGTAGTGAGCGCTTCTTGCGAGCGTCGGATATCCGTTGGGCAGATTGTTCTATGCCCTTGGACTCGGAGACTGTTACAGCCTCACTTATCTATGTGGCCTGCGACGGTCAGTTTCAGGGGACAATTCGCTACACCGATCCGCTACGTGCAGAAAGTGCCGATTTGGTGAAACGCCTACAAAAAGAGTATGGAATCGCTCTCTACTTGTTAACGGGAGATAATCCGCATCGGGCAGCTCAAGTAGCCCAAGAGTTGGGGCTGGACAGTCAGCATGTGTGTGCCGAGGCATTTCCTGAGCAAAAGGCGCAGACGATCCGAGATTTACATAAAGCGGGTCATACGGTGGCGTTTGTGGGGGATGGTTTGAATGATTCTATTGCACTGGCCTATGCCGATGTTTCGGTTTCTTTTGCCCGAGGGGCCGAGGTGGCACGCGAGACGGCTGATGTAGTCCTGATGAAAAATGACCTGCTCGATTTTTTAGAGGTGCTTGCGATCGCACGTCAAACCCGTGCCCTAATCGACCAAAATATTGGTCTGGTGGTGCTTCCCAACCTGGCGGCCTTAGGTGTTGCCACCACTCGGGGGCTTAATCCGTTAATGGCCACCGCTATTCATAACGGATCGGCCATCATAGCCGGGGCAAACAGCCTTAAACCCCTACTGCAGCATCAGCTAAACCCCAAGCGCATGGCCAGTTAGCAAAAATTTATCGAGGTTTGATCGCCGTCTTTAATTCAAATCGCATAAAACTAGATAGAATAAGCTAAATAGGAATGGCCATCATTAACCGGTTTAGCGACACAAGGTTGGTTTTATGTCTCTGGTTCATTTAGAGAAATCAGTTCTCCGATTTCATTTTCGAGAACTTTTAGAAGATGGCCATAATGGTAACTATCTGGCCTTAGTGGGTCTGGGCGCTGTCATATTAGGACCCAAGTTATTACCAACTATTGCAAAAGTATCGCGACCCGTGGCAAAGACGCTGCTAAAAAGTAGCTATTCTCATCGTCCACAGCTCACCCTGCATGAATGGGTGAACCAATCTAGACGGTCTTAAGTCTCCGATTGATCGGTATGGCTAACAATCCATATCATCGCCATGCCTGTAATCTTGCCATAGGCTCCCCAGCCCAGTCCCTCAACGATACCAACTAGGGCCTGAGGCAGTATCTGGCAATAGAGGCGACAAAAGATAGCACTCACGGCTCCATGGGTGGCGGCTCCCAAACAGCTGGCTAGCAGCCACAGTACGAGGGTGCGTGTAGGTCGCTGGCGTGAGTAGGGCAGCATCACGCCTTGGATGGCTGCCATGCCCAAAATCCATAGGGGCTGATTGATTAGATTGAGCCAGAACACCTCCCTTAGCCCAAAGCGAGCTACCAGAGCCGTCGTATCCAACGGCAGCGTGCTGACTAAAATAGTGCTAGCAATCCAGCCAAGGCCGCTGGCCAAAGGCCAAAACAGCCAGCGCCCCATACCGGCCCATCTTAGGGTGACCCATTGACATGAACCAATGATGGCTCCAGACAATATTAGGGTGGCCATAAACTGGGCCCCGTTGTTTTCTAAAAAGCCAATGAGAAACCCACCCATCAGGTGAGCCGTTGTCCAGGCTAGTAAAAATGTTGTTTTTTGAGTTTTTAAGGGCCGTATGCTCATCGTAATCTGTTTTTCTGTGCCCAACTACTCGACAGTTTAAGTTTGAAGTACGCTCCGTTCCAGGTCGGAATGTCATTGTCAAGAATGACTTTTGTCATGGGAATTTCAGAACGAGGCTTTTAAAGTTGAAGCAGACATCACTTGTAGCGAATACCTATGGCTTGGTTTTTGAGCTATGTACTATCGGTCGGTCTGGGTTTATTGGCTGGCTATGGGCTGTTGGTTAAGGCCATGGGGCAGCCCGCTGCCCGGCGGCAGACGAACCAGGCGCTGCCCTGGATTGTATTGGGGTTTGCGATCGCATTTACCTCTGCGTTTGTTGCTGCCTGGAAACAGTCGGGCTGGAGCTTTATCCATCTGGCCTACATCATTAGTGCGAGTCTATGGCTGGTGAGCTGGCCCGTGCGCAAACGCAGGGCGGGTAGCCTACAGCTTAATGTCGGTCGCACCTGGCACAATCGCATGCTGTTCTGGCTGGGTCTAGCAGAGTTTGCGATCGCAGCCGTGATTACCGGGATTGCATGGCTGACGTTAACTGAGGTGGCCCAGAGTTCAACCGAAGTTGCACAGCTTGCTCTAAAAGTTGCCTTTTGGTGGGTGCTGGCTGCGTTTATTTTCTCCCTTGGGTTAAACCAACTTGAACTTAGAGAAAACGGCCTGTGCTTTTTATATAACTTTATTCCATGGCAGCGAATGAAGTCCTACGCCTGGGATACGAACTATCCCAATATCCTCGTTATTCAAATGCGCCCACGGTTTGCATTTTTGCCTGCTAGTACAAATATCAGGGTGCCAGAGCAGCGTCGAGACGCCATCGATCGCGTTATCCAGACCCATATTCCCCTCTCTTCTCCTGATTCATTAGCCCTGTCTTAGCCATGGTTTTTAGACGAGAGAAAATCTGGCTCCAGGGACTGCTGATTATGCTTGTAGTTAGCCTGTCCTTTGGCCTATTACAGCGGCTGACAAGTCCCGTGGCATCACAGCCGCAGCCGCTGTTTGACGCGGTGTGGGAAACGGTCAATGACAATTTTTACGATCCGGATTTTAACGGTGTTGACTGGAGCGCGTTAGGAGAACAGTATCGACCCCAGGTTGCAGCTTCTGAAGAGAAAGCAACTTTGATCAATCAGATGCTAAGCCAGCTAAACACGTCCCACACCCATCTTTATACACCGGATGAACCCGCCTACTATCAGCTGCTAGGGATTTTCTATCCGCGTATTTCTGAATTTAAGACCCGACTGGCCGATCGGTTTCCAGAGGGCAAGCTGGAGTATACCGGCCTTGGCATTGTCACCCATGAGAAAGCAGGTAACACATTTATCAAGGCTATCTTTGACGGCGGCTCGGCGGACAAGGCGGGTCTAAAGGTGGGCGACCAAATTTTGAGCGTCGCCGGAGAACCGTTTCATCCAATTCGTTCGTTTTTGGGTCAGGCCGGTCGGCCTGTGCAGATGCAGGTACGACCCAATGGCAATAGTCAGAAGGCGGTGACGGTCACACCCCGGCTCTATGACGGTATCACCATGTTTTTGGAGGCGATGGACAACAGTATAGAGGTGATTCAAAAGGCGGGTAAACAGATTGGCTATGTTCATATTTGGTCCTATGCCGGAGACCAATATCAGGAGAAATTAGAAAACGAGCTGTTCTATGGTCGTCTAAAGGATGCGGATGCCCTCGTGCTGGACTTACGAGACGGCTGGGGTGGAGCCCCGCTAACGGCGCTAAATGTATATACAGCTAGAGGACCGAGCCTGACTAATATTGGTCGCGATCGCACCCCGGTTACCTACCGTAGCCAGTGGAATAAACCGGTGGTGATGCTGGTCAATGGCGGCAGTCGCAGCGCCAAAGAGATTTTGGCCTACGGCTTTCAGCAGTACGACATTGGCCCCGTTGTGGGAACCACCACCGCCGGAGCGGTCACTGCCGGACGAGCGTTTATTATGCCCGACGATAGTTTGCTGTATGTGGCTGTTGCGGACGTATATGTTGATGAGACGATACGTTTAGAAGGGGTGGGCGTTACCCCGGATGTGACGGTGCCATTTCCGGTGGAGTATGCCCAAGGAGCCGATCCTCAAAAAGAACGTGCGATCGCAACGGCCCTGGATCGACTAAACAATCCATCTGCCAAACAGTAGTGCATCCACAGAATCCATGGGCACTCGACTGCTTTTTATCGACAATCTTCGAGCCTGTCTGACCATCCTTGTGGTCGCCCACCACGCGGCTCAGCCCTATGGGCCAACCGGGGGAGCATGGCCCATTGCCAACCCCGAACGGGCCGCTATTTTGGGTCCATTTTTTGCGGTTAACGCCGCTTTCTTTATGGGACTCTTCTTTTTGATCTCAGGATAGAGTTTACCAGCGTCCTACGACAGCAATGGAATCCAACAGTTTTTGCTCACTCGATTTCAGCGTTTGGGTATTCCCTTAGTCTTTTTTAGCCTACTGGTCTTTCCCATTGTGCTGTATCGCTTAGATGCCCCATCAGTTTCTTTCTTTGCATTTATCATGCAAGCCTATCTACATCCCCTAAAAATCGAAGTTGCCCATCTTTGGTTTTTAGTTCATCTACTGTTTTATGCGGTTTGCTATAGCCTTTGGCGACAGATTAGCCACCAATGGAGTATAGATTTTCTCGCAAAGTGTCCAGGCTCTTGCCTGATGGTGGCCTATCTTCTGAGCCTAACGATTATCACCTTTATTGTTCGCATTGAGTATCCCATTGATCGATGGGTACAGCTGTTTGGATTTGTACCCACCGAGATTGCTCACCTGCCCCAGTATGTCAGCCTTTTTATCGTCGGCATAATGGCCGCTCGCCGCAGCTGGCTTAGACAGATCGGTAAAACCCAAGGATTTCTCTGGCTGGGGATTGGTCTCAGTGCTGCCCTGTTGCGCTACGCCTATAGTGTTGCCCATCTACCCGACATGACTGCCGGGGGTGGCTGGGACTGGCGTTCCGCTGTGTGGAGCGGTTGGGAATCCACGATTTGCGTGGGGCTGTGCGCAGGGTTACTCGTTCTGTTTCGAGAAAAGCTCAATTTTCAGAACAAAATTTTACGAATTCTCTCAAACAATGCTTATACGGTCTATCTCATCCATCTTTTAGTTATTCTCTATTTACAGCTCACATTTACTCACGCTTCTATCGATCCGCTTACCAAATTTAGTCTGGTAACGGTCATTGGCGTTCCCCTCTGCTTTGGTATTAGTAGTCTCCTACGAAAGTTGCCATTAGTCAGGCAGGTGCTTGCGTAGCACTCGTAGGTCCACTTAACGAGGTAGTTGGTCAATCATTTAGCGGGCAAACAAAATTTGCTAGCATGGACTGAAAAGACCTCCCTCAGTTTGTCTCAAAGCTTCATCTAACAAAACATCCAAAAAGGAAGAATATGACACATCAGAAAAACAGCTCAGACCCTCGTTCTGCTAAAGATATTGCCTATCAATTTTTGCTCGGCGCTGTGCTGGGGTTAATCGTCTCTCTGATTCCATGGGTCCTGATTGCGCCAACCTTAACGACCTGGAATCTGACAGCGACGGGGATAATCATTTTGTTTTGTGGTCTTCTCGGGGCTCTCCTAGGGAAACAGTTTTTGAATAGCCTCATGCGGTTTTTAGAATCCTTTCCCCCAGTGGCCTAGCCAGGTATTACACAGCAGTTTCATAATAATCAAATCTTTAAGGTGACTAATAAATCTACAGATTCTATAGTCCTAACGAGCCTAGGTATAGTGCTATTTCTAATAGTAGGTATCGTCTTGGTGGCCTATCTGGTTTCTCCCCTGCGAGATCCTAGCTTTGTTCAGACCCCGTACAATGCGCGACGACGGTCAGCTGGTTAGCCCGTGAAAAATATTGGACCAACGCTACTGGGGTACTATCTGTCGCGTTAGCTACGAATGTGACCCTCCTCATTTGGTCCCAAAACCAGTGGCATATCATGAGGAAACCGGTGATAACAACGCTCCGGTATTTGGGGTTAGGAACCTTACGGCTTGGTATTTTCTACACTAGCTTGTATCTATCGCTACTATTTCTTTTGTGGCAGCATATTGTCGATTAGCGGTGCTGGCTAAGCGCAACCATCACACAAAAGGAGTAATCTCAGCTAGAACAACGTAGCCGACAAACTATTCTCTAAAGAATACAGTTGATTAGGCTCTACTATGGGACGTACAGACGTTCCATCGAACGTCTCTGCAGCATTCATTTTTAGATCGTGTAAAATCCTCAATCCCTAAGCTTTGCCAGCGCTGCCAAATAACCTGATCTTTTGAGCAATAATTTCCTGCATGGCCCCCGTTGATGCTTTCTGACAGTCTAAAAGATCGCGTTTAGAATCAGTTTTTCCATATTCTCGCCAAAACTGAAGATATTTTTGTCGAACCTCAGTATTAACGTTAAACTTGCAGACTCCCAGCTCAATTGATCGCTGAATCATCAGAGCCGGCAAGCCAGACGCACCGTGCAGCACTAGCGGAATGTCTAGATGCTGACGTACCTTGGCCAGACGTCTAAAATCCAACCGAGGTTCACTGTGATACTGGCCATGAACATTACCAATGGTAACTGCAAGAAAATCTACACCAGATTCTGCAACAAACTGCTTTGCCTGATAAGGATCGGTCATCTTGGCTTCTTTAGCGGCCACCGTCATGCCATCTTCGGTACCGCTGATTCGGCCAATTTCTGCTTCTACGGTGGCTCCCTGGGCATGGGCTAGAGCCGTCATTTCACGGGTAAATGCAAGATTTTCTTGAAAGGAAAATTTGGACCCGTCTGCTAAGACTGATTGCACCCCAGCGTCTAAGGCTGTCTCGATGTGGGTCCGCTCGTCACAGTGATCCAAATGAACCGACATGGGGACCTTGGCCGAGTCTGCTGCTTCGATAAAAAGTTTAACCAAAGGCGTCCCGCCATACTCCAAGATATTGGGCAAAATTTGGATAATTGCCGGGCTGTTGTCGGCCTCAGCCGCATTGACCACGGCTTTGACGCCTTCGAGATTATATAAATTGAAAGCACCAATGGCGTAGGACTGTTCTTGGGCTTTCTCTAGCAGTTCTTTGGTAGACGCGAGCATGAAAGGAGCCTGGGTAAATGTTACAGAGCAGAATAGACTGGGTTCAGTCTGACAAGTGTGTACAGCCCATTAATATCATTGAAGGGGCCGCTGGTTTAAATCTCTGATCATGTCTGCTGCTCCGACCATTGCAACTGAGTTTATTGCAGCCAACGGTCTTACCTTTGAAGTGAGTACCTGTGGCACCGGCCCAAAGCTGGCTCTTTGCCTCCATGGATTTCCGGAAAGCTCCTATTCCTGGCGATATCAGCTGCCGCTGCTGGCAGAGCTTGGCTATCGGGTATGGGCTCCTAACCTGCGCGGATATGGTCGCTCCAGTCGTCCTGAAGATGTAGCCGCCTACGATTTGGACTGTCTGGTGGCGGATGTTGCTGGGCTAATAGATGCTAGCGGTGCTGCTTCAACGATGCTGGTGGCCCATGATTGGGGTGGGGCGATTGCCTGGATGTTTGCCCTGCAGAAGGTGCGATCGCTAGAGCGTCTGATCGTAATGAATTTACCCCATCCGCTGTTGTTCTCTCGCGGTATGCGTAAGTTTCCCCAGTACTTAAAATCTTGGTATATTCTTTATTTCCAGATTCCCTGGCTGCCAGAATGGCTACTTGGGTTCAACAATGCCCAGCTGTTGGGGAGAGTTTTACAGGCCAGTGCGGTGGATAAAAGCCGCTTTTCAGACGATGTGCTAGCTGTGTATCGGCTCAATGCCCAGCAGCCTGGTGCGCTGACTGCCATGCTCAACTACTACCGTGCTAACTTTCATCGGTTTATTAAGCCAATATCCCCAGAACAGCAGACGGTCTTAGCAACGCCTCTAGAGATTCCTACACTAATGATTTGGGGAGAAGAAGATATCGCCCTTAGCAAGTTTTTAACCTACGGTACAGCATCTTTAGTAACGGATTTTACCCTTCACTATCTGCCCGGTGTTTCCCACTGGGTACAGCAGGAGGCCCCAGAACAGGTAAATGCTTTGATTAAAGATTGGCTGATTACTTGACTAACCGGAGCTAGCGCTTTTCTAACGGTGTGGAGAGAAAACAAAATATCTGATAATATAAATCTGTGAGCTACCTGGATAAAAATATCGTAAATCTTTGTGTTAGCTATGAATGCAAATCATCTTACGAAGATGGTTGCAGAATATCTTTCACCCTTTGTTTAAACATGCGCCTGAGAGTATCATTCTTCCAAATCTCTTTATCCTCATGCGCTGCATAGCATACTCCAAAGTAATGCACTTTATCCTTCAGGTCTGAAAAATTGTCTATTCTCCGCACAAGCTCTTGTGTACCTGCTGTGTATAGATCTTGTTCTCCTGCTGTATTGCAAAATCCGCTACTATACACAAGGAAGTGAGTATTTTCGGTGCCTCTAACTATCGAATCTAGAACATCTACAAGCTTGTCTAAATCAGATCTGTCATTGACTAATTTATAATCGTAGAAAGCTGATTTATGAATTATGATCAGGTCTGGCTCCTGAGCTATAATAGACTCTTCTCTCTTCCATGCAGGATTTGTAGCTTCTCTTCTTATATTTCCAGAGCCATATATATCATCAATTATCTCGCTTATATCATCGGTGTTACTCCCAAACAGCCTTTTCATCGTCTGACCATAAACAGCCTCAGTATTATGAGAGTCCATAACTATGATGATCGGCTCTTTGTCAGTTGCATTCCCTCTATTTTTAGGGCTCGGCGGTGTCTCCAATAGATCAGGAGAATCATTCCCGTTAGCGGCGTCGGCTACTTTGGGCGAATCAATCACATTTTTTATACCTGCCTCGTAACTGAGTACTCCTGTGATGACAGAAGAGATCATGGCGATCAATGCAACCAAAACAGCCTGAACAGCAGTTATCTTAGCAAGCTGTACTGCAATGCTATTTTTCTCTTTCTGGTTATTATTTTGTTTTGATGGATCAGTCATCTTTTTGAGTCTATCGGTCAGTTATTATCTTTTCACATTTGTTTCAAGAATATTTTATTTCTATATAATCTGTTTATCGCTTCTCAAACTATTTTTGGAACGACTTGGAAATGAAACAAAATTTTATAGTGCTCTACACATCCAAGCACTTGGAATTCGAACATTGAAACCAGATTTTTCATAGGCACGCCGGGCCGGAACATGGCTATGTCTCCGCAATGTTAAGCAATAAACGATTTGTGAATCTCTGCCATCATCACCAAATCCCGTTGCGGATCGCTACCGAATTGAAATATATGCTCACCCACAGCTTTGAACCCATACTTGCCATAGAAGGCTATTGCCCTGGGATTATGTTCCCAAACTCCAAGCCATATATGGTTCGCTCCAGCATCTGATGCTGTGGATAGAATTTTAGACATGAGTTTGTGTGCCACACCTCGGCCATGCCACTCTTTTCCAACATACAATCGCTGGAGTTCTGCGGGACGATCGGCAGCAACACATTCTTTGGGTGAGTGTAACCGAACTTGGGCAAAGGCTATTAACTGGTCTTCTGTCTCCGCCAGGATAGTCGCACAGTTAGGATCTAGAATTTCCTGCCGTTGAATCTCCGTACCGAAGCTCTTTGAACAATAGAGATCCATATCAGTGAGATTATTTTCCGTGGCGAAAGTCTCTTGAAAGGTGTGCCTGGCTATATGGGCTAAGATCTCCGAGTCGTCAGGATGGGCTTGCCTAATCGTGAACATAGGGACTGAGTTTTTTAACCTACAAATATTTTGTACTAATAGACAAAATCCAACTCTATGATAGGTCTTAAACCATATCCCCTGTGTTTGCGATACTACGTGAGGGGCTAATCGGGGATGCGATCGCACAGCTCTTAAGCTGGCGCTTTATAGCGATAGAGTCGGGCATATCCCCGTTGGGGCGAGGTGTAGATTAGTTCATAGGCCGCCCCTAGCTGTTGAAAAACGGCCTCCTGTTCTTCGCGCGGGCGATCGGCAGTTTGCCAAACGGCGACATAGTCAACGGGGCGTCCCGTTTTAGCGGCATAGTCCAGGATATCAACGTGGAGCTTTTTGCCCAACAATCGCCAATCGTCTGCGGACATAATCTCAAAAGGATTGAGTTCAGGCCGAAAGTTGACTGGAAAATAATCTTCATTAGCCTGATAGTTGTTGAGTAGGACCGCTTTTCTAGCGACGGCTATGTGGCCAGAGACATTGATAAAAGGGTTGATCTGCCAGGGACGAACAAACTTAGGCGGTCGCCACAGATCGGGCGCTGATGGAGAATCTTGGGGCGCGGGTAAATTAATAGCCAACAGAGTAGCCTGCTCCTCAATCAGAGGAGCTACTGAGGTATATTCACGCCAATAATCGTTTAGATAGCCGTAGGTTGTGGTTTGAATAACCAACATGGCAACAGATATCGACACCAGCAATCCTGTCAGGCTGCGACGGATAGCGGATGGATACTGGCCAGCCGCCAACCACAGCATCAGGGTGAGAACAGGATAAAGCAGGAGTCTGTCTTTAATGGTGACGCTGCCCGACAGACTTTTGGGAGCAAGCAGATAAACACCTAATAGCACCAGGGTAACCACCAGCAGTCCATCTTTGGCCGCGAGCTTTGGACTATCCCGCTTTTGCAGGCTGTAGACAGTGAGACTAATGAGGACTAGCCCAATTGCGATCGCACAAACCAGCTCCAGCCAGCTATGGGATACCAAAGAACTTAAGGTGATCAAACTTCCCAGCCGCAGGTTATCAGCCATCGAAGCCGACCACCTGGGCCCGGTAGACCCTGTTGAGTTTTGGCTCAAAAACTGCAGACACATCAGCCAGACGGGCAATAGCGCTATTCCGGTGGGTAAAATTGTTTTCATTAACAACTGCCTAAGGACAGCGGGATACTCTTGACGAGTAGAAGAGAGCAAGAGACTTATGCCCTGCCAGAGAATGAGCACTCCCACAACCAGGCAAAAGATAATAAATGAAAACAAGTGGGTGAAATAAAGCCCCAAAACCAGCAATAGCAACAGCCCCGCTTGGGACGGACGGTTACGGTGTCTGAGCCAGTAGCCAAGGGTAAACAGAAAGACAACCAGACTACAGGCAAAGTTAAAGAAGCCCATATTAACCGTCAGGTTGTAACAGAGAGGAAAAGCCAGAAACGCTAGAAAGGATGGGGCCTCCGGGCGAACTCCGTTGAGGGCATAGCGGACCGCCAGCGGTAGCAGAATGACATACAGCGACAGGAGCAGCTTTTGTGCGATCGCAGGGGAGGTAATAAACATAAGCCCGGTCAAAATGACCTGGGTGGTCCAGTTGGGCGCTAGCTGTAGGTTAGTAACATAATAGTCTTGAAAAATCGACGGACTATCTGTTAGAAAGCTGTGCAATACGTCAGCAGTATGGATATGGATCGGACCGTCCTGTAGCGGCAGGTATTCAAATAGCCAGATTGGCACCAAAAAAAAACCGATCAAGACAAGAAACAGGCGATTGTCCAAAGTGCGAGAACGGGTCTGAACCGATCGATTCAGTAGTTGAGTATCGCTTGAACGGGGTTTGAATACCTGCATAAGCAATCGCGCTACAGTACTTACCCAAATTTCTTCAGCCCAGGTGTTTAGAAAGCACTGGGAGCAGAAGAAGATTTTAGTGACAGCAAAGCCTGTTTAAGGCTAACACCCTAACTCGCGATAGTACTTTAGCCCTTAAAGTTTGATCCTCCGTACCTCAAGCCTACTCTAGGTATTAAAAGATACTTGGGGTTATTAACGAGAGCTGGGGTAACCCGCTATGACTCTAGGCTTCCTGATAGGAAACGAGCAGATTGCAACTGTCTTTGCCCCAAACGGTGAGGGTCGATTAGATCGAGCATGGGATCGCTAACCCCTGCGTGTCGTCAGCACCGTCTGGCAGGAAGGAGTTCAGCATTTTTATTAGCTAATCACCTGTAAGTTTGCTGGCAGCGGCTGCTCTTGAATCCAATCACGGACTGTGTTTGCAAACAGGATAGGCTTTTCTAAACTCCATCCATGGCCGACATTTGGAGCAATATATGACTGAGCATTTTGCATCACCTGGCTCAACCTATCCTGAGATTGATGGATTAAGGAATGTTCCTTTTCTCCAGCAACCACTAATGTAGGCGTAGCTACTGAGCCAATATTCTCAGGCATCTCAAAGCTGCTGGCATCTTTATTCGCTTTGATAAATGCAGGAATAGACATCTGCTGAAAACTATGGCGATAGCCTTCCAACTGGGTTTTAGGAATATTGAGCGCTTTGGCATTAAAGCGCACCATAACGTCTGACTTAACAAACGGCGCTAGCAGGTAGGGCAGCAGCAGCATAAGCCGTTGATTAGGCATAGGTAGGACGTGTAACCCACTCAAGATGGCCCGTTCTGCCACTGATTGAGATTCAGACAGCAGCTGCAGCCCAACATAGGCTCCTAAAGAAAGACCCACGATATGAGCTTTTCCTAAAGGTGTCTGGGTTTGAATAACCTCGCGGATCAACCGAGCTGTTTCTGAAAAAGACTGCCACGGAATATGACTGCTTTTCCCGTGACCGGGCAAGTCGGGTACTACACAGTTAAAATCGCTCAGTGCTGCAACGGGCTGGTGCCACATCCAGCCGCTGGTGCCTAATGCATGTAAGAAAATAATGGTAGGCCCCGATGAACTACCGTAGTGTTCGATGTGAAGAGTAGCGTGTTGAACCATGGCTCTAACGATGGGACTAGAAACCCCCAGTGTGTCCCACGGTAAACCTTAGTTCTATGCCAGAAAGTCATCGCTACCAATGACAAACGTCATGGCGTGCGATCGCGCCGTCGTATCCGCATCCTTGAGAAAAAGGAAATTACCGATGCTTTGTCAATGTAGCCATATCTAACTCTACTGTTAGAACGATGACGTATTCTTGATGTACGGCTTACTCTAGCCGCCACTGCTATCTTTATGAATCAATATGGCCGACGGATTCCTGCTCAGTCGAGTATTGCTAAAGTTTCAGCATAGCGAAGACGATCTCCTACAAGAACTTTCTGCCATTGCTCGCACCCCTGACGGTAATCTCTGGGTAGGTTCGGATGAATATTTGACGCTAGAGCGCCTTACTCCAGTGGGGAATGGCATATACGGTGCCCACAAAACGTTTCATCTAAAGGATTTTGTCGAGCTGTTCGACCAGGACTCTGAAGTTGATATTGAAGGACTAGACTATTCTGATGGCTACCTCTGGGTAGTGGGCTCCCATAGCCTCAAACGTAACAATGCCAAAGGTAAAAAGACTGAGAAAGATATTAAACGTCTATCTAAAATTGAGCGCGATCGCAATCGATATCTGCTGGCCCGTCTGCCTGTACTCCATGGCGAACTAGTCCCGACCTGCACCCATAACGATAGCGTTCTGACAGCCGCCTGTCTTGAGAAAGTAGAAGGGCATAATCTGCTGATGGACGCTCTGGCGGAAGACAAGCACCTAGGCCCAATTTTATCGGCGGGGATACCCTCTAAAGACAATGGCTTTGACATTGAAGGATTAGCCGTCCAAGGCAACCAGATTTTTCTGGGGCTACGGGGACCCGTGCTACGGGGATGGGCAATTATTATAGAAATTGAGGTAGAAAATACGGCTCCTGGCAAACTGTCGCTCAAAGATTTAGGCGACGGATGTTTGTATCGCAAACATTTCCTTGACCTCAACGGTTTAGGTATTCGAGAGCTATGTCTCCACCAGGGTGATTTATTGGTTCTAGCAGGCCCTACGATGCAACTAGATGGGGCCATGCAGCTGTTTCGATTTGAGAATGTGCTAGACCATAGCAACGATACTCTCTGGAACCAAGAATCAGGCTGTTTAAAGGTTGTTTTTGATCTGCCGACTGTCCCTGGGGCCGACCGCGCTGAAGGACTTACGCTATTTCCTTGCCTGGGATACGAGAACGGGCTGATGGTGGTATATGATTCCCCCGATCCGGCCCGCAGACCCGATGAGTCATCTATTTTTGCCGATGTATTTCGTCTACCGGCTGACTGAATAACGCAACTGAAAAATTCACAGCATTGTGCAATGTCGCATTTCTGCTATCTAAAACCTATCTCTACTAAACACCGTGACAGAGTGCCATAAGGGTTTTAATCCATAGCTTCAAATATTCAACCCTTGTTACAGCTTGAACCCAGATTCCAATTTTAATCGGGATCTGGGTTCAAAATAGGTGCCTTAAACTCTTATATGGAGACTTTTGAGCCTATGGCACCTTGTTTCAAGAACTCTTTAGCTATCCCTCACTAAAACGTGAAGTTGCTGTCATCAAGAGTCTCGGCATTTACATCCATTAGCATGGCAACTTGCTCCATCCCTGAGCCTGCGTTGGCCAGAATAGCAGCATTATTGCCGACCTGTTGAACAACAACATTACTGCCTAAGGACGCGTTGCCGTTGAAGATGGTGCTGAGATCGATGCGATCGCGAACAATTTCAAAATTGAATATTGTATCTCCGAACTCATTCACCGGGTCGTAGGTGAATGTATCAGTTAACAAGCCGTGAGCAGCCTATTCAAACTGACCGTTCTTGCTGGCCAACCGATCCAAACTCGCCCGCATCACCCCGTTACTCTGCCCCGACACTGAAAACACCAACGCCTCTCCGTACACCCGCTGGGCCGGATGTCCCACAAAATTGGCGGCCCCTCGCGACACAATCACTGCTCCATGGCCGCAGCGTACCGCCAGCTCAATTGCCCAGGCCCGTAACCGCAACCGCTCCACCGACGGAGTCCCCAGCGTTCCATAGGTCTCTTCTCGACAGTGAGTCACCTCGTCATTTAATTTCTCATAGGCTTCGCTAATCTCAGAAAATCCGAACGCCTTTTCTAAAATATCCAACCCGCCCCGCGCACAGCCCAAAGCAAAGAAATTATGTGTCAGCGGGTACCCCCGATCGGCCTGCTGAATCCACCCCGCAGGTTTAATATCTAAAATCAACGACTCCGGTGCTAGCCAATGCTGTAACGTTGCCGTCACCGTTTGTGTTGACCCCAAGGCCGATAGAGCCATCGGTTCACTAAACCCAAGCGATTCCTCCACCGCCTGAAACGGAGCTAGCACAAACACCGCTTGCCCATCTGGCAGCTGCGCCGCCAGCATCCAATGCTCAAAAATGCCAAACCCCGTAATCCAGGGCACTGTGCCATTAAACCTATAGCCGCCTGCCACCTTCTGGGCCGTGATTGGCTGCTGTGCCCGCCGTAGATGGGAGAAGCCCACACCCAGACCAATTTTGCCTGCGATCGCATCCCTCAAATACCTCTCCTTCAGCTCCACATTGTCAGAATTTGATAACTCCTGCACACAGCGCTGATGCTGGCTTTGCAAAAACACCAGCGCCCCAGAATACCGCGCTAGCTGCTCGATGTAGCGATAAATTGCCTGAGAGTCCCAGTTCTGCCCACCCCACTCCGGTGCCGCTTTTAATCCCAGCAAATTATGCTGTCCCAATTGCTGAAATGCCTGGTGCAATGCTTTAGGATCTCGATCTAGCGCCGCCGCCTGGGGTGCAATGATGGTTTGAAATAGGGCGTCAAGATCGTTAGCTTGTGGGCTGATCACAGATGCACTCATGCAGGGGTTAGTTAGGGGCCTGTTTCACTGTAACTAACCCGAGGTCGCGCTAGGGTTTATGGAGATTTAAATCTAGATGCAAACATCCCAGAGAGCGGTCATTGTCGCTCTAGAGAACGTTGGGGTGATCTATCCCAATGGAGTCACCGCGCTGCGTTCTGTATCCCTACAGCTCCATCGGGGAGAATTTGCCGTGGTACTGGGGGTTTCGGGTGCTGGCAAATCCACCCTGCTGCGCACCATTAATCACCTGCAGCGGCCCACCCAGGGAACGGTCACCGTTGACGGGTTGGGAGACTTGGCTATTCCCAAGATATTGAGGACTCACCGCCAGCGTACCGGCATGATCTTTCAGCAGCACCAGCTGATCGAACGCCAGTCTGCGTTGCAAAATGTCTTAATGGGACGCTTGGCCTACCATTCGTTTTGGCGTAGCCTGCGGCCTTTACCTCAAACCGACCAGCGGCGGGCATTGGACTGTTTAGCACGGGTGGGCTTAATCGATAAGGCGCTCACACCGGTTAAAGCACTGAGCGGTGGGCAAAAGCAGCGGGTGGGCATTGCCCGGGCCCTGGCCCAGCAGCCTCGGCTACTGCTAGCGGATGAACCCATTGCCAGCTTAGATCCCGCCAGTGCTCACAGGGTGATGGCCTTACTGCGCGCCATTTGTAGAGCTGACGGTATTGCCGCGCTGCTCAGTCTGCATCAGGTGGACTTTGCCAGGGAATATTGCGATCGCATCATCGGTTTGGCCCAAGGACACATTATATTTGACGGTCCGCCGTCAGAATTAGACGCCCACACCCTAGAAAAGATCTACACTAATCGGTCAGTAAGAGCCGTATAGGTGCAGTTAATTCAGGAGTAAAGCATCATGGTGAGCGTTCAGAAATATCAACGAATTATCGGCGTTTGTTTGGCAGTGGTCCTCGGCAGCTGCAGTGGCTCATCGGTAGATACTACAGCCAGCCCGTCTAAACTTGTCGTTGCTCTTCTCCCCGACGAAGATGCCGCCACCATTATCCAAGACAACCAGGGATTGGCCCAACATTTAGAAGAAAGCTTAGATAAAGAAATTGAGCTGGTGGTCAGTACCGACTACTCTTCTATGATTGAGGCGGCCAGCAATGGACGCCTAGATCTCGCCTATTTTGGCCCCCTGTCCTATGTGCTCGCCAGAACAAAAAGCGATCTAGAACCGTTTGCGGCCCGGCTCAAAGGCGGCTCCACCAGCTACACCTCAATTATTATCGGCAATGTCGCAGCGGGTATCAACGAGGTTGCCGACATTGAAGGAAAAACCGTGGCCTTTGGCGATCCGGCATCCACATCCAGTCGGCTGTTTCCTGAACTCACCCTAGCCAATCAAGACCTAAAATCAGGAGACCATTACGAGGCCGTTTTTCTGGGTGCCCATGATGCGGTTGCTCTGGCTGTTCAAAATGGTAATGCCGAAGCTGGCGGACTCAGCCGTCCCATTTTTGAATCTTTAATCGAAAAAGGAACCATCGAGCCCGACAAAGTTGAGATCGTTGCCGAGTCAGAACCCATCCCACAGTATCCCTGGACGATGCGATCTGACTTAGATCCAGAGCTAAAAGAAGAGATCCGTACAGCATTTCTAAGTTTAGAAGATGAGACGGTGCTAGGCCCCTTCAAAGCAGACGGTTTTGCTGCCATGGAAGACAGCGACTACAACGGTATTCGTAAAGCAGGCGAGATTTTAGAGCTAGACCTGGGAGAATTTGTTCAGTAGAGACGCTGGTGAAATCTATCGTAGAATATTTTTATGGGCAGTCACTCAAGGGAAGACCGGTATGCCCTCTTCCCGCCATCCGCTTTATTTGACAGTATTCTCAAACAGTACTGGCGTCAGTGGAGACAACAGATTAGCCGAACGCTGCTGCTGTTGGCCTTTATCCTGGTCAGCTGCATAACAGTGGGTCTATTTGATGTAGACCGAATGGTGGAGGGAGTTCCCGCCATTGTTAATCTGCTAGGGGAGATGCTGCAGCCCGACGATAGTAGAGTCCCCCAGTGGATTGAGCCAATCCTGGATACCCTGGCCATGAGCGTTGCTGGCACAGCGATGGCCGTTGCTCTCTCACTGCCGCTGTGCTTACTAGCAGCAAGAAACACCGCCCCACATCCCATGGCGTTTCACATTGCCCGTGCGGTGCTGAATATTACCCGTGCCATTCCTGAACTAATTTTAGGCATGATTCTGGTGGCGGCAGTGGGGTTTGGTAAACTGCCGGGCACATTGGCCCTGGGGCTACATTCTGTGGGCATGGTGGGCAAATTCTTTGCTGAAGCCATCGAACTTAGCGACCAGGCCCCAGTAGAAGCGGCCCGTTCTGTTGGAGCCACAGAACCTCAGGTAGTTGCCCATAGCATTTTGCCTCAGGTTTTCCCTCAGATGGCCGATGTTACCTTTTATCGCTGGGAATATAACTTTCGCGCCTCCATGGTGCTAGGAGCTGTGGGCGCAGGGGGGATTGGCTTAGAGATTATCAGTGCTCTGCGTATTTTGAAATATCAGCAGGTCTCAGCATTGCTGATTGTGGTGCTAGGACTAGTCACTCTGGTGGACGGTCTCAGCAGCTACCTGCGCAAAGGATTTATCCAATAGCGATCTCTTGCGAAGGCTGAGCGCAGCCGCAGCCTGCCCGGCGAAAGCGGTGACGGTGGTTCCACAATCGTTCACAAACTGGATTCTGTTGATAGGGGGGAACTAGCCGTACTCTCCCCTGTAGTCGCAGGGAAATCAATACCCGCCTCTCCCCGATGGTTGTTTTCCTGAAGAGACTTTTTGGTGGTGTTATACACATCCATAAAGGTGCGAAATGATTCCTGGGAGATGCGATCGCAGGCCAAATCATCCAGCACCCGCTGCAGCACCTCCTCCATCTGCTGCAGACTTTCCTGGTGAGGCAGGCTATTCGCCTGATGAATCACCACCACATCCTGGATATACTGCGCCGTCGTATGCTGCTGGATAGACTGCTGATGGTCAGCCTGGGCCTTGATGTCCCGCTCAATTTTCTCACAGGCTGTTTTATAGGCTTCATTAAAGGTGCGAAACGCTTCTTGGGAAATGTCTTCGTCCACCAATCGTTTAGCGGCTCGGTCAAAAATCAGGTATAGCTTTTTCTGTCGTTCTTCTAGGGTATGCTCCGGCGACTCGTCATCCATCACTTTGATCACATCGCTGATGTAGCCTTCACACAGGCTTTTGCCCCGCTTTTCGGCGCGCGATCGCAGCTCCCAAATCCAGGAGGCAATGGGCACAACAATAGATAACAACAACGCCAGAAAATCAAAGTTCTTCGTCACAAACGAGGATTTTGGCTGTTGCTTATAGGCCGCAATCGCCCCTGGATGGATGGGAATCCCAAAGCTGCTACTGGGCCGACCGATGTTGGCCACCAGCTGTTTGACCTCCACCGTATCCCGTGAAATAGCATTGGAAATCTCCTGGTGATGCTCCTTAAGAATAGTGGCAATCGCCTGCACCACCCGCCTATTGGCGTGCTTGCTGGCATACAGCATTTTGTATACCCCCACGGTGGGAATATCCCTGGGGGGCACAATGGGAACGCTGCCGTGATACGTTCCCTGGGGAATGGTAGCCGCCTTAAAGGCCGGATGTTTGATCCGCATGGCCGAAACCTGTTCAATGGGCAGCAGGCGGCCCCGATGATACTGCACCAAATCTTGCACAATCCAATTGCCCGGAGCCCGTACCCGAAAGATGGCGTCTACCTGCTGTGCTTCAAAGGCAACCGCCGCTTCGTCATCATCCACCCCTACAAAGTCAAAGTCTTCAACCGTTAGATCAAAATGGTTGGCCACCTCTAGAAACGACAGAAATTGACCGCTCTCCCGCTGAACGCCGATCCGTTGTCCGGCCAGGTCGGTAAACTGTTCAATATCGGTTTGGTCCTGCACTATCAGCTGAAACAGATCGCGATACAGGCTGGCCACGGCCTGGGCATTGGCCCCCGGATTAATGTCAGACTGTACCGTGATTAGGTCCGCTTCCCCAGCCTCCAACCGGTTAATATTATCCACCGAGCCCACAGTTTCTAGCAGGTCCAGACGAATATTGGGGTAATAGGTCTCTACAACCTGTTTAATGGCTTTACCGAGAATGTAGCTTTCCCCCCTTGAATCTCCCACCGCAAAGCTGACGTGGTAAACCGGACGATGAATAAGATTAAAGCTAATGGAGTGCCACAGATTGACGGCGGTAAACCCAAACCATACCGACAGGGCCATTACTAGAAACAGCCGTAGCAAAATCGTTAGCTGATCTAGCGGCTTAAACAGACGCTCATTGAGCAGCTTGAGCAGTCGATCCAGCTGCCGATCGATAAAGTTATGCTTTTCAGAGGTTTCAGGCTTAGACATTGATATCGCTTGCTACCCACGGCCCTATTATGGCCATTGGTACGTGGAATGGCATCTCGTAGGGGTTTGGTTGGGATTTTAGGCCAGGGGAGGTGCGATCGCATCTCCCTGACCCACTCTTTTAACTATCTTGTTTACCTAAACCACCCTCACCTTCTTCGTCAAAATGGCCATCACCTCATTGGGGCGTCCGGTAGAAATAGGCTTACTCCAGTCATTGGGTTCAGCATACTGTTTATTATGCAAATCTTTGATTGTCAGCCGCACCCCCGTCAGCGTGCCAAATAGCATGTGACGAACAACTTCAAACTGTTGCTCAGGCAACGGGTCGGACGACAACTTTGGAGCAGGGGAAGCTGTGGGTGCGGAAGCACCCTGTTTGGGATCGGTCAGCATAGTTTGTTCTCCGAAATAAAGTGGTTGAGCTTTTGCGCCAGAGCACGCCAAGGACATCTCAGCAGTATGTCTGATCGCGTAAGTTTATTTTGACCGCTTGCCGGACATTAGTCAATTAAATAATTATTGTTCTGTTGGCGATGGGTGAAACTCGGCCTGTTGAGCGATTAGTTCAAGAAATTTTGCAGTAGAACGATCGGGATCGTAGACGCCATTTTCCCATTCGCTGACGGTTTGCCGTCGGACGCCCAGCTCTTGAGCAAACTGGGCCTGGGTTAGGCTCATGTGTTTGCGCAAAGCTTTGATGGCATCCTGTTGCCACACAACAGCACCCTCTTTTTGCTGAATGTTGTAAACCGCTTTGAATTTACGAAAAACGACCGTTTGTTGCGCCAGGTCTATAGTTTCAATATGGTAGCCAGCGCTGATCCAGGCTTTGGCCTGGAGAGCGTTATTGCTATCGCGATTGCTCCACCAGTTTTTTTTGTTAAATGCGGACGCAGGCAGGGAGTCTTTGAGCACTGCTTCAATTGTCTTAAATGTAAGCGTAGTGTCTTCTCCATTGCATTTTTGCAAATGCTCAAACAGCGGATAGTATTTGCTACCAGGCTTGATACTCATTGGGGCAGATTATCGACGCCGAAGTACCCGTCTTGGCGTTGGGTCCAGATAAAGTTGAGTAAAAACAGCAGAACGTTGGGGATTAGATTTTGGTCCTCATGATCCACTGGGATATCGTCTGAGTCGGGTAGCTCAGTACTGGGGGAAAAATAGGTTCTCAGGTCAGATTGAACCATGGGGATCTTGGCAAACTTAACTTCTATAATAGGCGATGCTGATTTCGACTACGCTCAGCCAGTTAGGATTTGGCTTAGGGTTCACCGCTTAGAATGGTAGAAGTTCTGTAGTTGTATCCGTCGTGGGTCTATGGTCAGTGCAGCTCCTTTAGTAAAACAACCCGTGCCGCCCCCCGTGGGTGAGCAGCGTGTCGTGTTGAGATCGCTAACCTGGCAGGGATACTTAGCGGTGCGTCAGTCGCTAAGCCCGGATCGCAATACGCGTCTGACTTACTCTGAAGGAACCTTAGAAATTACGAGGCCGCTTGAGATCCATGAGTTTTCGGCCTGGTTGATTGGCCGATTTATTTACATCTTGGCATCAGAGCTAGGAATGGACACGAAAACGATGGGCTCTACCACATTGGATCGAGAAGTGCTTAACCGTTCGAGTGAGCCGGATGCCGCCTATTACATTCAAAATCAACCGTTAGTGGCAGGACGAAGTGTTGACTTGGATCAAGATCCGCCACCAGATTTGATTGTAGAAGTGGATATTACTCATACGGATATTGATAAGTTGCGACTGTATGCAGCGATGGGTGTACCGGAGTTTTGGCGCTATGACGGAGAGATTTGGCGGATTTATCAGTTGCAAGGCTCTGTCTATGGAGAACTGGAACGAAGCCCAACATTTTCGCAGGTACCAAAGGTAAGACTATATGAGTTTTTGGCAACAGCTCGGGTAAGTGAGATGAGGGCCGATCGAGAGTTGCGGGAGTGGTTGCGATCGCTATAGCCAAGACTTTTAGGTGGCTTCTCTCTTGAGCTGATCAATACAATAAAGCCCAGCGAGTGTTTTGGTCAGTTAGTACATCCTCAAAGCCCAAAAATCCGCATTAGGGTATTCTGTTCACTACTATGAATCCTCAGCTATGAACTATTGGCGTTGGTTGTGCATGTTCGGCCTGGTGCTGCTCTTACAGGCTTGTAGCAGCCTGGGCACAGTACCGCCCCAATCTGTAGTTGAGCGGGGTCTAGCGCTCAAAATGGCCCAAACCCAGCAGACGCTGATGGCTCATCTTGCCCCCAATGTCCCCCAGCTACCTAACTTTAAGCTTCGCCAGGTAGATGTTACATTGCGCGAGGCCGAGGAAAACGATATTTATCATGTACAGGGAACCTATCAAGCGACAATTCAGCTCAGCACCCGAGAACAAAGAGAAGCCGGACCGTTTGATCTACATATTGCAAAAGAAGAAACCGAAGATACCGTTAGCTGGTTTTTAGTCTCAGACAGTCAGCAAGACCTGTTAGTCACCAACCCTCGGTAAGTTCAAGAGTCCATGACCGTCTGAGCAATGCTAACAGGCACCTTGGAAAAATATTGTCGCTGAAACTGTTCTTCTCGCAAGCTAGCTAAAAATAGACGCAGACTGGAGTGCTGCTGCTGGATTGGCTCCGCTAGCTCAGCAGCATAAGTAAGCTTTAAGCAAACTGGAAGAGCATCTTCAGCAGTGCCTTCCTGCTGCTGTCGAAATCCTAAACTATGGAGTGCGGCTAACCCGGACCGTAGCGAAGTCTCGCCCAGCTTTAGCTTTACCATTAGATCTGTGGCTGTGACAGAGGTTTGGGTTCGAGCCAGATACTTGGCTATGCCGACCAGCTGCTTCCACACATCTACGGGGGCTGTCGGTTCGGGCTGGTCATAGGCGAGTACTAGCGGCGTTTGTTGCTGAGTTGCCTGATGAAACCAAGGGCGTAGTTCCTGCCAGGCTGTGGGACATTGCCTGATAACTAATGCATCTGATGGTTCTGTTTGAGTAGGCTGAGCCCGCTGGTCAATCACCTGCTGCTTGGGTGCAGCGGCGATCGCAGATTTGACTGGTCTCACATCTATGAGTCGCACCTCATAGCCGCCGTACTGGGGCTTTTTCTGGCGAGAGTAGGTATTAAAATCTAGCTCGACTACGACATCACAGCGGCCCACCGGCAGATCGTCTTTGTAGTGATCCCACCACAGACCGGGAAACCCAGTGACCGAGGTATCGTCTTTGAGTAAAAAGTGAGTTTTGATAAACCGGAGCTTACGCTTAGATACGGGGTCTTTGATCTTTTGATGCCAGGTCTGATCGAACCAGGCATTACGAATCAACAATCGAGGGACTGGATTACCCATGCCGTAAGGTTCTAGCAAATTAAGCTGTTGAAACAGATCCTTACCCAGTTCACAGACGCTTACGGTCAGATCTACGTTTAGTGTGGGGCCGGATGCGATCGCACGCTGCCGCAGCTGTCGATTAAGAGCATCGGCAAACAGACCAACGTTTTCTACAGGTAGCGTCATCCCCGCTGCAAAGGGATGACCGCCAAAGCTGGTAAGCAAATGAGACTGGTCGATCACCAGCTGATACAGGTCAATCTGGTTGACTGACCGGGCCGACCCCCGCGCTATGTCACCGTCAATAGTGAGCAAAATGGTGGGTTTGCCATAGGTTTGTGCCACCTGCCCTGCCACAATGCCCAGTACCCCTGCTGGCCACTGGGCGTCTGCTAAAACAACAATCTGAACAGTCGCCAGGTCCAATTCGTTCAGCCGTTGAACCACCTGGGTATGGACATCTTTTTGTAGAGCCTTACGGCGAGTATTGGCCCACTCGGTTTGCTGGGCCAGGTCTTTGCAGCGATCCGCGTCCTGACTGGTCAGCAGATCAACACAAAACTTGGCATCACCGTGGATGCGGCTGACGGCGTTAATACGAGGACCGATGCCAAAGGAGATATCGGTGGGACGGTCTCCGGTACGGCGGCACAGCTTGAGCAGCTCCGCTACACCGGGACGGCTGGGGCGATCGGTTTGGAGATGGGTCTGGAGCTGACGAATCCCTATTTGTGCTAGATACCGGCAGTCGCCCCGCAGCTGGACTAGGTCTGCAATCAGCCCAATGGCGACCAGATCGGTCAGCTCTACTAGCGAGCGCTCTGGGGTCAGTCTTTGATACACCGCTTCAATTAGCTTATAGGCCACCGCCACCCCAGATAAATGAGCCAGGGGATGGGCAGCGTCAAGGTAGCGTGAGTTGATAATGGCGACCACATCCGGTCGGCTGTCGGGCAGGGTGTGGTGATCGGTAATGATCACGTCTATTCCCAACGTGCGGGCATGGTCGATTTCTGCCAGGTTGGTGCTGCCATTGTCACAGGTGACGACCAGCGTAGTGCCGCTAGCTGCGATCGCATCAAGCCCCTGTTTAGAAAGACCGTGGGACTCGATCAGTCGATTGGGAATAACATAATTGAGATGTCCATCGGGAAAAAACTGCCGTAACCCGTCCCACAGCACAGCAGTAGAAGTAATGCCATCGGCGTCAAAGTCACCCCAGATCGTCACAGTTTCCTGGTGCGCCACTGCCTGGAAAATGCGCTCCACTGCCTGGCTCATTTCCAGCCCAAAGGCGTCGGATGATGTGGGCTCATAGGCGTCGGGGTCAATAAAGGCATGGAGCTGCTCAGCCGTACGAATGCCGCGCTGCCATAGGAGTTCAGCCGCGCGCTTGGGCGGATTGGGCAAACTGGCCATTGTTTGGACAGTGTCAACCCAATCAGCAGACACTGTGTCATCACTGGGGAGCTGCCACTGGGAAATGGGTGCGGTCAAAATAACAGCTAAAACTAGACAGCAGGGGAGACATGATTAGACTATGGGCGATTGCTAATTTAGGGAATGGGTCAATCTGTAGACGCGGCTGTGGGAAACTTCTCCCCTTAACTAAAGCCATCTTGACGAATATTCTCTGTTAGCAGATAAATTGTCTAGGCTTGGCTAGAATGGACCGAATCTTACCTGATTATCTTGATGATTAGAGTATCTTGATACAATTCTAGGCCCAGCCTTAAGCCAAAAACGCTGGTTTACCCTATGTCTAAGTATAGTGCCGTAGCAACTGTCGGGAGTGTTCTGTGAAGCTTGGTGAATGGATTGGCCTGATCAGTATCTTAGCCACGTTCTATATTCTTTGGAGTATTCGAGCGATTTTGCTGCTGGTGTTTACCGCCATTGTGGTTGCGATCGCGCTTAACAGCTTAGTCCGTCGTCTTCAGACCACCGGTATTCCCCGACGGTTCGCCATCCCGGTGGTTTTAACCATTAGTTCACTAGTCATTACCCTGTTTTTTCTGGGTGTGGTCCCACCGTTTGTGGAGCAGTTTAGTCTGCTCATCGATCTCATCATCAGCGGTGTGCGCGACCTCCCCGAAAACCTGGCCCAAATTGAAGCACGATTTTTACCCGAACAGCTCCGCTTTCCTGAGCTGAATGAGTTTCTCGACTGGCTTACCTCTCCTGAGTCAGCGATACTTGATGTCTTTAATAACTTCTTTTCATTTTTTAATTCTTCACTGCGCGTACTGCTACAGGTACTGCTGGTATTAATTTTATCCCTAATGTTTTTGGGGAATCCAGCCGTTTATCGCAATTCTCTTTTACGGTTAATTCCCTCATTTTATCGACGGCGAGCGGATGATATTCTCCAAGACTGTGAGGTGGCCCTATGTAACTGGATGGGGGGCATCATTCTCAACTCAGTCTTCATTTTTTCCCTGAGCTTTATTGGTGTTTGGCTGCTCGGCATTAAGCTCGTTTTAGCCCATGCGCTGATTGCTGGAGTCCTCAACTTTATTCCCAACGTTGGTCCTAGTCTGAGCGTTATTTTTCCAGCCATTGTCGCCCTCATATCCGAAGACTACTGGAAAATTATCCCTGTTATTGTGTGGTATGCCATCATTCAACAGATAGAAAGCTACTGGCTCACCCCCACGGTAATGGCTCGTCAGATCTCGCTGCCTCCTGCATTTACCCTAATTGCTCAGATCTGTTTTGCAGCCATATTTGGTTTTCTCGGTCTGGTGCTGGCACTTCCCTTGGCAGTTGTTGCAAAAATATGGCTGCAGGAGTTGTTAGTCAAAGATATTCTTGACCAATGGGAGATTCCTGGTTTTACCTCCTGGACAAAGTCTCTAGCCGGTATTCCTGAGCCTCTGCCTGAAAAATCGGTGCCAACGGCTGAGGGCCCAGCTCAGCTCGGCTCCATAAGCGATAGCGAGAGTGTTTAATCGCTCTAACGTCTCTTTGTGTTATCTCTCTGTGCTTGACCGGTACACTCGGTGCTTTACCTTTTCTCACATATTCGGGAATCCTGAGCCCAGTTCCTTTGTCACCGTCACCCATGCCATTTGCTGCTAGCGTTCGACATTTACAAACCCTAATAATGTCGTTTCACCCCATCATCGTGGTAGAAACCGTTGAAGAGGAGCGTGTGCAGCAGCTGATCAATAAGGCCACCCTCGATTTACAGCTGCCTGTCTATGAATGGAGCATTGCTCAGGGTTTGGTCCGTCTAGAGGGCAACCAATACAACCGCTGGAAAAATGAATACGCACCACCAGGGGCCAGCCGCATCGCTGTCGATACGGCCACAGCAGAACCGATTGCTGCTCTACGCCATGTGCAGGCAGTCAACCATCGCGCTATCTACTGGTTTAAGGACTTTGCCACCCACTTTGACGATGTTGTTGTCACCCGTCTCTTTCGTGAGGTGGCTCAACAGTTTGCCCACAATCAGTCTACGCTGCTGATCTCTGGTGAGCAGGTGTCTCTATCTCGAGAGATTTCCCACGAGGCAGTTTTTTTTGACATGCCCCTCCCCGACCGGGATGAACTCCATAAAGCTATTGTCGAGGCCGTGCAGGCGCTGCGTGGACGCATTAAGGTCAAACTCAGTCCAGAAGAAATGCGCAGATTGGTGAGCACGACCCAAGGAATGACCTTAAATCAAACCAAAAAAGTGATCGCCTACGCCGCCCTTGAAGATGGCCATCTCATCGCAAAAGATATCGGACGAGTGCTCGAGCGAAAGATGCAAATCATCCGTGAAACCGGGCTGTTGGACTATGTGCCGGTGGAAAAGAATACGGCTGAATTGGGCGGATTTGATGGTTTAAAGCACTGGCTGACCAGGGCTCGTATGGGGTTTAGCCCCCAGGCTCAGGCGTTTAACCTGACGCCTCCCAAAGGGATTTTAATTGTGGGTATTCAGGGGTGTGGAAAATCTCTAGCCGCCAAAACCATTGCTCGCGAGTGGCAGATGCCATTGCTAAAGCTAGATGCAGGCAGACTGTACGACAAATATGTCGGCGGTTCCGAAAAGAATTTTCGTCAGGCTGTATCGTTGGCCGAAAAAATGGCTCCGGCAGTTCTGTGGATCGATGAAATTGAGAAAACCATGGGCGGTACTCAAAGCTCAGATGCCGACGGGGGGCTAAGCCGACGTCTGTTTGGCTCATTTTTGACCTGGCTTCAGGAAAAGTCCCAAGAAGTGTTTGTAGTCGCCACCGCCAATGATATTTCTCAGCTGCCGCCAGAACTGCTACGCAAGGGACGCTTCGATGAGATTTTCTTTGTAGATTTACCCGATGCTGAAGACCGGGCCGCTATTTTGGCTATCCATCTAAAACGGCATCAGCAAGCGCCTGAAAACTTTGATATCAGTACCCTAGTTGAGACAACTCAGGGCTTTAGCGGCGCAGAAATTCAGCAGGTCATCGTCTCTAGTCTGTATCAATCTCTTCATGAACAATGCGCTTTAGATACAGAGCTTTTGGTTAAAGCGATTAAAGCATCGGTACCGCTGTCGGTGTCTCGACGAGAAGATGTCCAGCGGCTGCGAGCGCTGGCGGCTAAACGGTTTATTCAAGCAAAATAATCAGGGACACGCTAGCGACTGTCACAGGTACTGAGACCTCGCAGGTCCAGTTTACGCTTTCTAACGGATACCCCCACTTGTCAGGAATGTTCTAAGAAACATCTGTAAGTTTGAGTACTTGCTATTTCTTCTGAGGAACCATTATGACTCCTGCTCAAATCGATGGACTGTTGATCTGCCTTAGCTTTTCTGCTGCCATGGTTATACTCACCCCTATCCTGGTGTGGGTACTGCCCAACCGTCAGCAGAAAACCGCTTAGATCAGCCCGCTGGTGGGTATCGGTCCAAGACGTCAGACCCATACCCACACTCAATCGTTTAGCGATATCTTTTGTTGACACCACAGACCCGGTACCATAGCCATAGGTTAGTTGCACTCACTTCTTATGGGGAGTTTGCTGTAAACTAATGCGATCGCAAACCTACCCCAGATTTTTCCATGGCTTTTCGTACAACCCTTGTCGCATTATTGATTATGTGTTTTGGGCTGATAGCCTCTCCAGCCCAGGCAATGACGCCTCTAGATGTCTCCAACCTTGCCTACGACACCTGTCCTGAAGAATATTCAGAAGGCATGGTTGTTTCCGGCAGTCTGGGTAGAGCTACCTGCTATTTAATTACTGGCACCCTAACCAACAAATCTGGCAAAGATATCCTCAACGCCGATATCTTTGGTCGCATCTATGACAAGAACAACAATCCAGTCATGCAAAATCGAGGTCGCTTAGGGGGGGTAGACTATGTTCCACCTGGTGAAAGCGATTTTCAAATCCGGGTGTCAGTAGCCTCAAATCAGCCGCCACCGCTCAAGCTCAAGAATTTTAAGGCATCCGGCTTTGTGGGCAAGGTACGACGGCAGGGACGCATAAACGGGGGGATCAACTAGGCCAGCGTCATCTCAAGCAATACAAAACAGAGGGTGTTGCCCACAATCAGGCAACACCCTCTGTCGCTTTAAAATTCCTATCAGCAACTCGTCAACACAAAGACAATACCTGCAAGATCAAAATGCTGAATAGGCATAGCTGCTGCTGGCCAGAGTTGCTACAGCACTATTTAGCGCGGACTGTACGACCTGAAGCAGGATAAACGCTAGGATTGCTGAAAAATCAATCCCGCCCAGCGGTGGAATGATGGACCTAAAAAGATTTAAGTACGGGTCTGTAATTTGACTCAGCGCGGCAAAAGCTGGATTAGTCCAGTCAACATTAGGGAACCAGCTAAGCAAGACACGGATAATCAGTAACACCAAATAAATACTGATAAAGCTGGCGAGCGCTTCAAAAACTATTGAAATCATAGACGGATACGTTGTGGTGAACTAGAGTGTGCTTTGAAATTTGTACCTTTTAGTGTAGCTGATGGATCGGTGCCGATCTAAGGGATAAACCGAACCCAGAACGTTCCTGCTGGGGCAGCTTTACAAAAAACAAATCAGAACGCTAAAGCCAGGCAATCACTAAGATAAGTTTGAGATTCAACTACGAGCTCAAACCTTATATTTCATCAATCTTTTTTACTAGTCAATCACAGAGGCTTCATAGTCAGCTGCATGACCGTTAGTGCTGCCCAGCTGCTGCCGCACCTCTTCGATGGCCGCATTAAGCTCAGAAATTTTATCTTCTAGACCGCGACGAGCCACTTCCATCCGCTCATCGTTACTCATATCGGCTAAATTCTGTCTGATATCTTCAGATAGCTGACTGAGGCTGTCGCCGCTGCTGGGTTCTCTGCGATTGATACGACTGGCGGCCAATACTCCCGTGACACCGCCTACAAGTCCCCCCAACAAGGCTCCTAAGAAAAATCCACTGGTGAAGTTACTTGGCTGACTCATAGCGTGAGATAGATAATAAAGTGTTAGTCGGTTCCAAAGGTGCGATCGCCAGCATCCCCTAGACCTGGCACAATAAAGCCGTTTTGATCCAGACCCTCGTCAATGATGCCTGCATAGATCACAAGCTGCGGATAGGCTTCAGCCAACTTTTGCAAGGCTGGGGGAGCCGTCACCACTGAAACAACCCTGACCAACGCCGGGTTCGCACCGCGTTTCACCAATTCTGCCATAGTGGCCATCATTGTACCGCCCGTAGCCAGCATTGGTTCACTAATCAACACACGGGTTTCGGGATCGATCTGGTCGGGCAGCTTATTTAGATAGCAGCTGACGGCTAAGGTTTCTTCATTACGAACAAAGCCCACATGGTAGACCGACGCCGTCGGTAGCGCTGCTTGAACTCCCTCCATCAGGGCCAAACCAGCCCGCAGAATAGGAATAACCATCACCGGTTTTTCAGGATTGACAAACGTGGCTGGGCAGGGCGCTAGCGGGGTTTCAACCGTTGTATCTATGGTGGGCAGCCAGTCGTTGCGAATCGCTTCATAGGTCAACCAGCGACCGATTTCAGTCATGGCACTGCGAAATACAGCGGACGGCGTATTAACGTCCCGTAGTACACCAAGCCAATGCTTGATTAATGGGTGAGGAGGAACATGAATCCGTAGCTGAATTGCCATGGGAACTCTGGGTAGTCGGCAGAAATTTGCCCAATCATACGTCTTTAGCCGCTAGACGGTCTAGGGGAAAGCAGCTATCGGCTACGGAGCAAATGTTTGACTGTTTCAACCATTTCTGCAGGACGAAACGGCTTGGCAATATAGGCGTCGGCCCCCTGCTTCATTCCCCAATAGCGGTCAAACTCTTCATTCTTGGATGAACAGATAACCAAAGGTACATCATTAGTGGGGCAATGGCTTATTACCCAGCTAAACAGCTCAAAGCAAATCATATTAGGCATGACAATATCAAGCACCACCAGGTCAGGGGGGTGCAAAGCGATCATCTCTTTGGCCTTTTCACCATCTTCAGCTTCTAAAACAGTCATGCCTGCCTTGATCAGGAGACCAGAGATCATCTCCCGTAGGGTTGAACTGTCATCCACAATCAAAACCGTGGTCATAATGTAGGGAGTAGGTAAGGTTCCTCAAGTGTTAGTTAGCCCACATCGGAAGGCTATGTTAAAAGCAACCAGCTAATAATACGAATTCAGTTGATTTCAGGCAATGACTTTGACGACGTTCAATCCGTCAGCTCACTCAGATCTCAATTAGACAGGCAGCCAGCAGGCCGGATGCCCATATCGTATTCAGTATACGAATAAACTCGGGCTTGCTACAAAGGTGGGGCGGTCTCTTCTAAACCGTCGAGTAGAGTTAGTACCGGTTTAGGTTGGAGCTTATCTTTAAACCACACAATTTTGGCCGGTACGTTTTTGATATTGACACCCGCTTTGGCCAGATTCAACCGTTCTGAAACCGCCAAGATCAGATTCTGGCAGTCGGACTTTTGCACCTGAGCAAACTTTTTACGCAGGTAGTCGGGCCGCCAATAGCCGACTATTTCCAGTAGGAACACCCGACCGTCGGGATGGACCAGCCGAAAGTCGGGAATCATAACGCTGCCAGGAATAGGAATCAAATCCACTTCTCGCTCCAGTTGCCATTGGGTTTTACCCTTGTCCACCAGGGCAGACCAGCGTTCGGCAAAGGCGGCCTCGACCATGCTGTCATAGGCTTTGCCGGGTGGATAGTGACTGACTAAGTCGCAGGTTGAATCGAGGGTATAGGCTTTTTCAGACTGGGATTTGGTATAGCTATCTTTCCACTGCAGCGTAGCCCTCAGGTGCCAGCGGGTAACGTGCAAAATAGCCGGGACCAGTTTGGCAATATCGAGACCGTAGCGGGTACTGGCCTTAAACAAACTGGCCGGACCATCGATGGTAATGGTAAACCCTTGGTCGGCTTCTCCCTCAATGTAGGTCATGAGCCGAAACAGCTTGAGGTAGCGAAACATTAGCTTGTATTCGCCCGGATCGTTGCGATGCAGGTTAAGTACCACGTGGCTAGCCCGGTAGAAAATTCCCTGAACCTGGGACAGGTTGTATCGATGGATCAGAGCCTCGGGTGTGGGCGCAGCAAACTGAGTGAGGATACGGTTTTCTTTGAGGTCGGCATAGAGACCCTGCTGGATGTGGGTAGGCTCCACATCTTTATCGAGTTCTTGGGTGAGCTGATTGGCTAAGCTTTCTAGGTGTCGCTTGGCAGCCGCTGGGGAGGGGGTACCGGTAGCAGCGGTGGCAAAGACGCGCTGACGCAGGGTCTGAGGGTCCAACGGACTGACAATTTCGAAGGTGCTAAAGCTGCTGCGTAGAATATGGGCCAGACCGCGCTTGATGCGATAGTCAGTGTCTTCGCCCTCTAGGTCCTGGAGTTTTTGGTTGAGGCTGCCCTGGGTATCACCGACCGTTACTTGGAATAGGGCGATTAGATTGGCTGCGATCGCAACCCAAGATTCCTCTAACGGCAGCTGTTTCGCCTCAAGTGAGTCACCCCGAGGCCGATGAATGAGAAGATCAGAAGGAAGCATCTTCCTAAGATAGACGCTATATAGTTAGGTATACCTGATTTAATTTTGAGTTTTGAATTAAGTCATCGGCATTGCTGATCCTCGAAGATGCCCCAGCTGTAAGAGTTCATCTAACAGCGTCCATCTAACAGCCATCGCTAAGGGCGGTCTGTCCTCCAGGCTCAGCAGTTGCATGCTCCCCTTATCCCATTTCTCCGCCGACCTTGATCCAGTCTGAAACCTTAGATTTATTAGAATGGCCTCGGCTATGTCAGCAGTGGGCCACCTTTGCCGCCACCAAGCTAGGAACCCTCGCCGCCCGCCACGGTCGCATACCCCAGCTCCAGAGCGAGAGTGAACAGCTGCTGGCCCAGACCCGTGAAGCCTACGCCTTAGAAGACACGGCTCCCCTAAACTTTCGTGGCATTCAAGATATAGGCGAGGCTCTAGAACGGGCTAAGCGGCAGGGCATCCTGGCCGGAGAAGAGCTTTTAGATATTGCGACGACGCTAGCTGCTACGCGGCAGCTCAGACGGGGGATTGATGCCCAAGAGGAAGAGGAGTTTCCAGTGCTACAGACGCTGGTAGCTCAGCTGCGCACCTACCCAGAGTTAGAAAAAGAGATTCACCACTGCATCGACGACCGGGGTAAGGTCACCGACCGGGCCAATCCTAAGCTAGCCGGTATTCGCAATAGCCTCAAAAGCACCCACAACCAGCTCCATGCCAAACTGCAGCGGATTATGCAGCGCAGCGCTGGCGCTCTGCAAGAAACTTTGATTACCCAGCGCGCCGGACGGTTTGTCATCCCGGTCAAAGCGCCGCAGAAAGACTCCATTCCAGGCATTGTCCACGATGTATCCACCAGCGGTGCCACCCTGTATATCGAACCGCAGAGCGTAGTGGAGTTTGGCAACCGGCTAAGACAGTTAGAACGTCAGGAAACTCGCGAGGAGGAGCTGGTTCGTCAGCGTCTGAGCGCTCAGGTGGCTGAGGTGAGTGCAGACCTAGAGCAGCTAATGGCCACCGTCACAACGCTGGATCTAGCCACCGCCCGAGCCCGCTATTCGCTATGGCTAGAGGCCAATCCACCCCGATTTAGCCGCCCTGACGAGCGCACGGTGCTCCGACAGCTACGGCACCCGATTTTGGTCTGGCAGCAGCGCCACGAAGAAGGGCCCACAGTGGTTCCCATTGATGTCACTATGCGGCCTGATATTCGGGTGGTGGCCATTACGGGACCCAATACGGGGGGTAAAACGGTGACGCTAAAAACCTTAGGACTGGCCTCACTCATGGCCAAAGTAGGGCTGTTTGTCCCCGCCCGTGAACCGGTGGAACTGCCGTGGTTTGACCAGGTGCTCGCAGATATTGGCGATGAGCAGTCCATTGAGCAAAGTCTGTCCACATTCTCTGGCCATATTCGTCGCATTGGCCGCATCTTGGATGCCATTGGTGCGGGAGATATTGATAGTTCAGAGACAAAGGACGGTCCTAGCAATAATTCCTTAGTGCTTTTGGATGAGGTGGGAGCCGGAACCGACCCAACTGAAGGGAGTGCGCTTGCGATCGCGCTGCTCCAACACCTGGCCAAACATACCCGTCTAACCGTTGCTACTACCCACTTTGGCGAACTTAAGGCGCTTAAATACGAAGACGAGCGATTTGAAAACGCCTCGGTAGAGTTTGACGACGTCAGCCTATCTCCCACCTACCGACTCCTGTGGGGGATTCCAGGCCGCTCCAATGCCCTGTCCATTGCTCGACGGTTGGGATTAGCGCCAACGGTTGTAGACAATGCCCAAACCTATGTGGGCGTGAGCAAACAGGACGACGTCAACCAGGTAATCGCCGGTCTTGAAGCCCAGCGCAAACGCCAAGAAGACCAGGCGGAACAGGCGGCCGGCATTGTGGCCCAAGCCGAAGCGCTCAAGGCCGATATCGAGCGTAAAGCGGCGGCCATCAAAGACTGGGAACTGACCCAAAAACTAGAGCAAGAAAAAGCGGTCCAGACAGCGGTCGCCGAGGCCAAGGCCGAGATTGCTACCGTGATTCGTCAGCTTCAAAAGGGAAACCCCACCGCCCGCGCCGCCCAAAAAGCGACAGAGCTGGTGGAAACTATTGCCCAGCAGCAGCAAATTCCTAAAGGCAGCCATCCTGCCAAAAAAGCCGTTACCGACTACAAACCCAAGCTTGGGGAAAAAGTACGACTCATCGGTCTAGGTGGCCAAACTGCCGAAGTGGTTGAAGAACCCGACACCGATGGAAAAGTTGCCGTCCGTTTTGGTCTGATGAAAACCGTTGTGGACCTAGGCGACATCGAATCCCTCAGCGGCCAAAAAGCTCCTGCCATTACAAAAACAGTTGAAAAACCACCTGAAAAGCGCAAAGTCGTAGTTGCTATCAAGGAACCCAAAGCCCCCGCCGTCCGCACCTCCAAAAACACCCTTGACCTGCGAGGAATGCGCGTTGCCGAAGCCGAGGCTGAGCTAGAAAACTTTATTGCCAAATCCTCTGGACCCATCTGGATCATCCACGGTCACGGTACCGGTAAACTCAAACGCGGTGTCCGAGAGTTTCTTAAACGCCACCCCCAGGTGCTGAGTTTTGAGCATGCCGAACAGGCGGACGGCGGTACCGGGGTCACGGTCGCCCAGGTTTAAACCAAATTGATTGATTCACCCGTGGGGACGTTCCATGGAACGTCCCCACGGGTGAATTGAGTTCCCATTCCCTGCGATTTATTACCCAGCCCCCAACACCTGTACCTCAACGGCTATGCTAGCTGTGGAATTTATCGTTGCAGAAGAATTGTCTAAATGACCACGCCCACGGTTGATCGAGAACTCACTGGCCCAGCCGATCGTAAGTCCCTTTGGTTGGCGGCCATTAAGCCCCCGATGTATAGCGTTGCCGTAATTCCTATTTTGGTCGGGAGTCTGCTGGCTTATGTGGAAACCGGTCACTTAAATGGTCGTATTCTCACCCTTTTTCTGCTATCGGCAGTGTTGCTGCTGGTGTGGGAAAACCTGAGTAACGACGTTTATGACGCTGATACCGGCATTGATAAAAATAAACATCATTCCCTGGTAAATCTCACCCAAAATCAGTCCCTCATTTTCTGGCTGGGTAATCTCAGTCTGGTGCTGGGGATAGTTGGAGTCCTAACCATCACGCTGATCCAGCAGGATTTTACGGTACTAGGACTGATTCTGATTTGCTGCGCCCTAGGCTATCTCTATCAGGGGCCCCCGTTTCGTCTGGGCTACCAGGGTTTAGGAGAGCCCCTATGTTTTATTAGCTTTGGCCTCGGCGTGGGGGCCGCCTACTACTCTCAGGCTCAAGCATTTTCCCTGAGCTGCTGGGGCTTAGGCGCGGTGATTGGCATGGTTACCACTCTGGTATTGTTTTGCTCGCATTTTCATCAGGTCAGCGATGACGTTGCTGCAGGCAAACGCTCCCCTATTGTGCGGCTGGGTACCCTGGGTGGGGCCAATCTGCTGCCCTGGCTCTGTAGCAGCATCTTTGTAATTTTAGGGGGAGGGTTACTGCTGAGTATTTTTCCAGCTAGTTTGACCCTGGCTCTGGCCAGCGCACCCCTAGCGATTCAACTTTGTCGTCATGTGAAGCTCTACCACAATCGCCCCGAGTTGGTACAAAATGCTAAGTTCGTGGCCATCCGCTTTCAGTTTTGTTGTGGAATACTCCTATGCTTGGGGCTGTTACTATCGATTGTCCTTGGATCGCCCTAGATTGACGTAGAGTCTGACACCATGTCCTATCGGTTTGAGTTTCGTCCCTATCATCGTCGGTTTCGACAGCCGGTACGTACCCACCATGGTGACTGGCACGTTCGTCAGGGGCTAATCTTAAAGCTAACGGATGAGGACGGACGCAGCGGCTTTGGTGAGGTTGCCCCGCTGCCATGGTTCGGTTCTGAGACATTTGAGCAAGCGCTAGACTTTTGCGAGCAGCTGCCAGCGTATCTGGCCGATCAGGCACTGCCGTCACTGTTGCCTACATTACCAGCCTGTCAGTTTGGGTTAGAGTCCGTTTTTAGCAGTCTAGAGCGCAAGCTGCGGCCGATTGACTTGCCCAATGCCCAATGCGGTGTGCTGCTTTCCAGGGAAAAGGCATCGTTAGAGCAATGGCCCCAGTACTGGAAACAAGGGTATCGGGTCTTTAAGTACAAAATTGGGGTAAGCCCCATTGCCACAGAAATGGACTGGCTTGACCAGCTGCTAGGACAGCTGCCTCTAGGGGCAAAGTTACGGCTAGATGCCAACGGGGGGCTGACTGAGCTAGCGGCCCGTCAGTGGTTGGACTGGTGCGATCGCAACGACCAGCGCATTGAGTTTCTAGAGCAGCCGCTGCCGCCCAACGCCTTTGACACCCTGATGCGCCTGAGCTACCGCTATCACCCCCATCGCCCTAGATGAATCCATCGCTCGCCTAGAGCAGCTCAAAGCTCATTTTCATCGCGGCTGGGATGGTATCTACGTCGTCAAAGCTTCGATTATGGGTTCTCCCCAGCGGCTGCGACATTTTTACAACAAGTACCCAATCGATATTGTAATTTCGTCCGTATTTGAAACCGCTGTTGGGCGACAGGCGCTAATCCGTCTAGCCATCGACCTAGCCATGGCCTACCCCGATATTCATCATCGGGCTTTGGGGCTAGGGACCCAGCAGTGGTTTACCAACGACGGTCTGAGTCAAACTGACTGGCAGCAGCTCTGGCAGCGGCTGGCGTAGGCTCAGATGCACAGCGAGAACCGTCTAAAAGCAGACCCTCAACCGCAGGATATCTGGCATCAGCTTAACCAAACCGACTACCCACAGGTTGAAGCCATTCCCACCGATGCTGTCATATTAATCAATGAAGTAGAGCCGTCACGCTGGCTAGCCTACTTTTGGGCCGGACTGCTAGCAAATGCCGCAATCATTTTGGCAAATCCCAGCTGGCGGCAGCAGGAATGGCAGCAGGTTGCACAGCAGCTCAGCCCAGATATTATCCTAGGAAATTCTCCACCGGTATCGTTTGACCCATCACATCAGCGTCCCGACCCAGGGCAGATTCTCATTGCCACAGGGGGCACCTCAGGACAGATCAAATTTGTTATCCACACTTGGACCACCCTCACAGCGTCTGCTCAGGGATTTTTAGCCCATTTTCAACAGTGGCCGGTCAACAGCTACTGTGTGCTGCCGCTCTACCACGTTAGCGGTTTAATGCAGGCCCTACGCGTATGGCTGTCAGAGGGACAGCTAGTCACCCAGTCATTCAAACAGCTAGAGGCCGGATATCGGCTGGTAGCCCCCGACCACAGCTGGTTTATATCCCTGGTTCCTACCCAGCTGCAGCGGCTGATCCAGACGCCAGCCACGGTGCAGTGGCTGGCTCAGTTTCACGCTATTTTGCTGGGAGGGGCACCGGCCTGGCCTGATTTATTGGCCCAGACCCAGCAGCTGCCCATTGCCTTAACCTACGGCATGAGTGAAACCGCCGCCCAGGTGGCCACCCTACGTCCCCAAGAGTTTAGACGTGGAGACCGCAGCAGCGGTGCGCCGCTGCCCCATGTCACCCTAGTCATTCATGAGCGATCGTCGCAGCCGCTGTCTACAGACACAGTAGGCCAGATTGCGCTGCAGACACCTGCCTTAGGGCTGGGCTACTGGCCAGATATCAGATTTACCCAGACCTGGTTTTACACGGACGATCTGGGCTATTTAGATGAGCGTGGTCACCTACATGTGGTTGGACGCAGCAGTCAGAAAATCATTACCGGTGGCGAGAATGTTTTTCCGGCTGAAGTAGAGGCGGCTCTATTAGCCACGGGTTTAGTCAAAGATGTCTGCGTCGTGGGGCTGCCGGACCAGGTGTGGGGACAGGTCGTAGCCGCGTTTTATGTGGTCACCTCAGGGATGCCATCCCCTCGGCAAATTAAACATGCGCTAAAGCCGCTGCTGAGTTCCTACAAGCATCCCAAACGCTGGCGGGTCACCCATAAAATTCCCCGCAACGCCCAGGGTAAGGTCAATCGCTCTCGGGTAAAACAGCTGCTGCAATCCACCGAGCCAGCTCAGGGCTCAGGGGATGCCGCTGGCGACTAGCGCTATCAATACAGATGTGACGGGTTAGCCCCGTTGCTACCGTTTTCTGCTCAGAGTTGCTCAGACAGTAGCTGATTTCAAAGGTGGTGTCGTCTAGAGATTTGGGTGTAAGCGCGATCGCAACCTCTTCACCACAGCGCAGCGGTCGTCGAAAGTCAATGGAAGCATGAACGACTGGCACCGCTAATGTTCCACCGCCAAAGAATGCCTGTATATCTAACCCCGCCGCTGCCAGAGCCGCCTCATACGCTTCGTGACACAACGTCAGCACATTTGCAAAATAAACCACCCCAGCCGCATCGGTTTCGTGAAATCGAATCGTACGGCGGTAGGGCAGGCTACTGGGCATGGGGCTGGGCCGGGCGGAAATGGGGGGCATCCGTTATCAAAGTTTCGGTCTCAATAGCCTCCGGTAGCGCGGCCTTAAGCGGTGCCGCCTGGGTCTTAGGAATAATATTAAGCGCCTGTAGCGGACCGCCAGTACGGATACCATCGTTCAAATTTGCTAGCGCATAGCGCAGCACATCGTTGGGGCTAATGGCTGACCACCCCTGACTAGTCAGCTGGTGTAGCTCAAAGTGCAGGTGAGGACCGGTCGAGTTTCCTGTAGACCCTACCAGACCAATCACATCTCCCTGCTCGACCCACTCTCCAGGCTGAACCAAAATGTGAGACATGTGGGCATAGCGGCTCTCTAGGGTATCGTCGTTGTGCCGTAAAATCACCGTCAGTCCGTAGCCGCCTAGATAGTCAGCCACCGATACTTGCCCAGATTGGGTTGCTAAAATTGGCGTTCCCTGAGGAGCCCCCAGGTCTGTACCATTGTGGAAGCGATAGTCATTGTGAATGGGGTGCCAGCGCCAGCCAAACAGTGAGGTAATCGGTGACGGAGACGCTAAGGGAAATATAAACGACTCTCCTGCCTGCAGCTCAACTAACGGTCTGGCAACAGTGTTGTAGTACTCTCGTCCCACAGCGGCAACAGCAGAGGCGGCTTTACCATTAAAACGAACGCCTGAACGGCTGACGCTGACAGGGCCGATATTGACAGAGCCGCCAGGAATGATAGTTCTAGGCGCACTTGCTGTAGGGTTCGGGTTGCTAACGCCACAGCCGCCGACATTTTTAGCATCGACTGTGTACTCGCATCCGGTGGAGCGCTCAGATACTACGACGTCTGGAGCTGATGGATCTAGGGTTGCCCCCTCACTAAAGTCAGATGGATCAACAAAGACACCCCCATAGTCGGCGGCTAAATCTTCTACTGTCGGTACAGCACCGGGGACTACATCGCTAGGTCTCACGACATCAACACCCGGCGTGGCAATTTCAGCCCCAGGCGTCGCTGCCTCTGGCGCAGCAGCTTCAGAGGTTGTTTCCTCAGTCATCTCCTCGACTGTTTCCTCCGCGATATCCGTCTCAGGAATAGCCGTCTCAGCCCCAGGTGCTGCATCAGCTTCTCTACTGGGAATTACTACCTCTACCTGGGATGTAATCTCCTCTACTTGGGATGCCACCGCAGGTGCTGGTACAGCGTCAGAAAATGATGGCGCCGGGGGGGCCGGTGCAATTACGGCAGGCGGCGGTACTACAGGAGCCGCAACTACGTCTGGAGCAACTGGAGCAACCGTCAAGGCGGGGGCCGCATCAGTCGCAGCGGGTGATACCACATCACCAGCAGGCATTTCTATCTGCGCCAATACTGGCTGCCCACCCATCACGGCCACTGAACCGACTAGACCTATTTTTTTCCAAAACTGCGTTTGCTGGCTGTGGGTAGGTGCTTGAAAGAAAACCTTGGAGGAGATATTTCGAAGGTCAGTCGATTTAGATGATGCTTTAGATACGGGGCGGAAATCAGCCATAGGAAAATTAATAAATAGTTCGAGTGACGGTTTAGTTAGTAATTAAGGAATTTGGAAATAAAGAAAACACTATAAATTGGCCATGGGCCCAATAAAATACAAGCGTACCCGATTACCCAGACTGAGCATACCCAAGCGATAACTCTCCAGACTTGACATGGATTAACTGAGCAACTGGCCCGTTAGTCAACGCTAAATCCTCTGACGTGGACTCTAGGGTTAAGTATCCCGATTCGGTAACGCCGACGACTTTCCAAGTCTTCCCTTCCAGAACTACAGGCTTATTTAGATGGGTCAGCAGACTTTGATAGGCATCTATAAAAGTTGGACTGTCTATGGAGTTTCTGTAAAAAATGCCACGCCAGATACCGAGTAATACAGCCGCCGCTACATCGCATAGAGTGTTTTGGTGGGTAGTCGTTAGCTGTTGCCAGGCAATCCCTGTCACGGGTACCGGATTATAGACATTGATGCCCACGCCGATGACGGCCTGAGTAATCACTCCTTGCTCTAGTTTGGTCTCGCTTAAAATGCCGCCTAGTTTCTGATCGGTCACAACAATATCGTTGGGCCACTTAATCTGAGCAGGGATACCTAGCTGCCTAAACTGACTGACGATGCCCCAGACTGTGGTTAGTGTGAGCTGAGCCGAGCGGTCTGCGGGCCAGTCAGGCTCTAGCATCACAGAGAGATAGAGACCTCCTGGGGTCGATAGCCACTGTTTGCCTCGCTGACCTTTACCGGCAGTCTGGGTATGGGCGATCGCAACTGTCCCCGCCTGAGCATCCGTCATATCCCACAGCGTTTGATTGGTAGACGCCACCTGCTCATACATATGAATATCAAACCGGGGACGCATCCGAATTAGAAATGACGGCGTCTCCGGCATGGGTAACGTAGCCACTGCTTGAGCCACATCCAACGCGTCAAAATTATGCGATCGCAACCGTTCTACCAATGCTTTGACACCCCATTCAAGGATTCAATCTTAGCAATGGCTTGGTATTCTAAGTTTCTAGCGAGTCGCCATCTGCCATGACTGACCTACCTGAACTTACCGAAGCTACCCTCTGGGCCATCCTCAACGAAGAGCTGGACGATGATACCGTCAACCGCCTGGTGTGGCATCATCTGGGATACCGCTACAGCCCAGATACAGAGCATTGGGACGCTAGCAATGTAACTGAATCGCTAAGGGAAAAGTTTCTCGAACCGCCCAACTTTATCGAAAGCCGTCCCGCGACAGTACAGCTTACCCGCTCGATTCCGAAGCCCAATAAGCAGTTGCTCAAAACCTATCTCGGGTTTAAAGGGTACAGCATCGATCAGCTAGTGCCTCGGCTGACCCGACGGGCCACCATGACCAGCTGGTTGCTAAGCCATATGCAACTGCAGGGATTGCTCAAAGACAAATCTGTGTAGGGGCATTTGTTAAGAGAGGTCACTCTGCTACCCCTATTTTTCGTTCCTACACACCACAAATCTGAATCAACACCTGACGCCCCTGCCTCGGACCATCTAAATCCGCCAGCATTACGGATTGATAGGTACCCAGTGCCAGCCTCCCATCCATAATTGGCACCGTTTCACTGTTTCCCAGAGTCATCGCCATCAGGTGCGAATGGGCATTAATCGGCTCATCTGGGGGCACATCTCGCAAATGCAGGTCATTGTGCAAATAGCGGTTTTCAGGTGGAGCTAATTTATGCAGATAGGTCTTAATATCTGCCAACAGACGTTCTTCAGCTTCATTCACCGTCAGCGCCGTGGTCGTATGACAGGAAAACACCACTACATACCCCTGACTCACCTCAGCTGCAGTCACCTGCTGCTGAATCTCTGCCGTAATATCAAGAATATCAATCGCCTCAGTCGTATCAAATGTTAAGTAGATAGCCATAAATAATCGTAGTTCTCCTAGGTTGTTAAGAGAGACGATTGAATCAATCGCTGAGTCTGAAAATTGAATCGCTTGATCTTGTAACCTGCTGATTGCGCTCGACGTCTGAGTCCTCCAATCACACCGATAGCAATATCGTAAGAATGCTCAAACATTTCCCCTCGAATTTCATGAGCTTTGAGCTGATGCCATTCCGTCTCAATCGGGTTCATTTCTGAACAATATTTCGGCAGTTGAAACAGATATAAGCCCTGCTCTTGCCAAATCGGAATCTGCTGCTGAACCGCATTGCTGGTATGAATCGGCGCATTGTCCTGAGCAATCACCGTCAGTCGTCCGGTCCGCTTCAAAAGCCGCTGTGCCTGCTTCGCTTGCCAATCCATGAAACGGATATACGTGGCTGAATTCACCCCTCCGACCACCAACCCATACATCATCTCTTGACCGGGTTCCCAGACGCCCAATAAACTCACTCGCTTGCCACGCCGAACGGTCTGCTCTTGGCGCTTTTGGGTTCTCACCAACGACCAACTATAGGTCACCGGGCTCCAATGACTAAACCCGACTTCATCGAGATACTTTAAGCGGATATGACCATCTAGAGCGGCTTGTTCGAGCAACGCTAGGTCTGCTTGCTTGGTGACTCGGGCGACCGGGTCTTGCCGTCCCTTATGGCTGTGCCGGGTGCGTTTCCAGCGATAGCCCTTTTTTTGAGCACCCGTCGCAGGTGGCGTCGACTCAGGGTCACCTCACGGTCTCGTTCGAGTTGGTTCACGAGTTGACGGCTATTAACGGTCGTTGGTGACTCTTTGATGGTCGTTTCCACATAGGCTATATCGTCCTCCTCCCAGCAACGGGGACGACCCTCCCGAGGACTATCCCATAACCCACCCAGGCCCTGGTCTCGCCAACGATGAATCGTCTGCCGTACCGTTGCTACCTGCCAGCCTAAATACTCGGCGATTTGCTCCGTTGTCCAGCCCCGATCATTTAACCGCAGTGCGGTGGCACGGTCCTTCGTTCGTTGGGGAACCGTTTCAGCCCGTCTCAGCTCAAACAGCGTTCGATCTTCTTCTGAACTTAAGGTGACTTGCAGGCGAGGAGTCGACATA
>JBHJIL010000036.1:0-38135 GCA_050043465.1 Leptolyngbyaceae cyanobacterium | reverse complement strand
CCAGGGCGGCAGGGCCTGCCCTCGCCCTTCGCGGGCTGCACCGTCAGGCTCTGGTTCGACATCCTCTGGCCGGCCCGTCTGTCCTGGGTACTAATGCCGGCGCGAGCCGGGGGGCAGCGTTGGTGGTTCTGACTGGGGGTGGAGTGGGGCTGCTCGGTCAGCTGAGCGTTGTGGGGGCGGCCAGTGGGGGGGCTGCGATCGCAATGCTTTTAGTCCTTTTGATGGCCCGTCAGGTACGTAGTTCTCTGGCCCTGCTGATCTTTGGACTGATGCTAGGCTACGTCACCACGGCTTTGGTGACTATCTTGCTTCACTTTAGCCGTCTAGAACAAACGCTTTCTTATTTAAGCTGGACCTTTGGCAGCTTCAGCGGTGTTACCTGGCAACAAATGCCCGTTTTACTATCGTTTGTGCTGTTTGGGCTAGTAACAGCGCTACTGTCCTATAAGTCCTTAAATCTTTTATTGCTAGGTGAAGAACAGGCCATGAGCCTGGGGCTATCAGTAACCGCTGTGCGCTGCTATCTGGTCTTTAGCTCGTCGCTACTAGCAGGCAGCATTACCGCTTTTTGTGGCCCCATTGCCTTTTTGGGGGTAGCCGTTCCCCATCTGGGTCGCAGTCTCTTTCGTACCCAAGACCACCGCTTGTTGGTGCCCATTGTTGCTTTGCTCGGCGCAATTCTGGCCCTGTTTGCCAACAGTATTGCCCAGATGCCCGGTAGCCAAACCGTGCTGCCATTAAATGCGGTCATGGCCCTACTGGGAGCCCCGGTGCTGATCTGGCTGATGCTAAAACAGGGTAAGCAGTTTTAAGAGTCAAGCAGTCGCCACACCCTGAGCACTTCTGCCACCGTCCACGCCTGGGCAAAACAGCCTCGGGGATGCATCGGGGCATCGCCATCAAAAATCTCACTGAGCGTACCGATACAGCCACCCCGCAGATGCTGGATCAGGGGAGTGAGCAGTGCCCTGGCCTGCGCCGCGTTTTTGTAGACCCGATAGTGGGCTTCCACATAGGGCCCCAGCAGCCAGCCCCAGGTGGTGCCCTGATGGTAGGCCCCGTCTCGCTGTAGGGGGTCACCGCCATAGTTGCCAATGTATTGAGGATGAGATGGCGCTAGCGATCGCAGCCCATGGGACGTCAGCAGCTCGCGATCGCACACATCTACCACAGCTCGCTGCTGCTCCGGCGTCAGTAGAGCAGCCGAGTCTCCCCCCGTCAGCGACACGGCAAAAATCTGGTTGGGGCGCAGTGACCCATCATTACCCTTGGGGCCATCCAGCACGTCGTAGCAGTAGGCTCACTGCCAAAATCGTTGAACCCCTGTCAGCGTATGCTGAGCCAGTGTCCGATAATCCTGAGCGGGTTTACCCAACACCCTGGCAAACTGCTCCATACAGCGCAGCGCTTTGTACCAAAGGGCGCTGATTTCTACCGGTTTACCAATCCGTGGAGTTACGACCCAGTCACCGACTTTGGCATCCATCCAGGTGAGCTGTACTCCGGTCTTCCCCGCGTAAATTAAACCATCGCTGTCTAAGTGAATGTTGTAACGGGTGCCTCGCTGATGCCAGTCGATCACGGCGGTCAGCTCAGACCAGATCTCTTTGAGTAAGCTGTCGTCTCCGGTGGCCACATAGTAAGCACGAATCGCCTCAAAGTACCAGAGAATGGCGTCTACCGTATTGTAGCCAGGGGTCTCTCCCGCATCGGGAAAGAGATTTGGCAGCATTCCTTGATCTAAATAGCGAGCAAAGGTACAAATAATTGTGCGGGCAATGTGAGGACGTCCTGTGGCTAGAGTTAACCCCGGCAGGCTAATCATCGTATCTCGGCCCCAGTCACCAAACCAGGGATAGCCAGCAATCACCGTTTTACCCTCAGGTTCACCTGCCAAAGGTCGCTCCACAACAAACTGATCGGCCGCTAGCAGTAGCTGCTGTAGGTCTTCCGCTGTTCGCGGATCGTGCCGAGTCCGGTGATCAGGTATGCCGATAGTGTCGGCCTGAGTCAAAAGCGCTTGTTCATAGTCAGCACGGGCGGCCAGTGCGACCTTACTATCCAGACAGGGTTCAGCCACCGTGCTGACAGCCACCAATACCGACTGCTCTGGTGCGAGTTCCACTAGCAGGCTAGCCGCCCATAGATGATCGTCGCGATCGCTCAATCCTCGGTATCTCTCCTGCGCTAGGTCGAATCCCTGATACCAGTCGTGATGCAGCTGAAACTCTCCTCGATCGCTCAAAAGATAGTAAGGAGTCGCCTCAGCAAAGCTACGAACCCTCACTCCATTACGCACTTGATCGATGTCCATCTGCCAACCCTGTCCCTGGGTATTGCTGTGATAGTCCCGGTAGTTGACCAAAGCCCGTAGCGATAGCTCTATCGGTCCTTGAGCGCGCAACAGCCGATAGCGTACATAGGTGGTATTTTCTCCAGGCTGCATCCAGACACGCTTTTCTAACAGTGCGTCCCCTAAAGCAAATGTCCAGACCGGTGTAGTTCCATCCAAACAAAAACTCTCAATTAGCTGATACCCCTGAGGCTCGATACTGCCATCGGCCCAGCCGTTAGTCGCCAAATCGTAGCGTTTGCCTGCGTAGATAGTTTCGTCTAGCTTGGCCACCAACAATGTCCGTCCCAACGGTGGCGTTAGCGCGGCTACCAACAAACCGTGGTAGCGCCGAGAAAGCAGCCCGGCCACCGTACCTGCCGCATAGCCACCAATACCGTTGGTGACTAACCACTCACGAGTTCCAGCCGCAGCCAAATCACCACAGAGCTCGCGTCCAAATATCAGCATTCCTTACCTCGGGTATACCGGGATAGGTTCAACGTCTGCGTCGAATTAGCATCCCCCACCACATTAGGCCAAATAGGCCAGCAGTTATACCCGGTTCAGGAACAGAGACAGCCGGTTGGGCAACGGGGGCAGGACTGACATCGGGCTCTTCTACAGGAGCAGGTGGTTCCGCGACAGGTGGTTCCGCGACAGGCAAAGGCGGCGGTTCTGCTGCAGGTGGTGCAGGCGGCGGCGGAACCGGTGCAGGCGTTACCACACCCACTCCACCCGGAGCAAAATTAGGTCGCTGTCTCAGGAAAAACAAATCATTGGGGTCGTTGTCTAAAACAACATATCGAAAGCTAACCGTTTCATTCGGATTTACGACGCCGCCAGAGAAATTAACAAAATCCCGGACGTCCGTCACTTCATCAACAACTGAGAACTGATTAGACGTGAAGGGTCTAAACTGCGCTAGATTTTGTGCAAAAGATAGACCGTCCTCCTCAGGACTCGGGACGCCAAACTGTTCTTGCAGCTCATGGTCAAAGAAAATCCAAGGGGTATTGGTACGATTGGTCAGCACCGACTCAAACCTAAAACCAATAAATCCTGAGCTTCGCAATCCCTGAATTGACATAAACAGGTCTACGTTAGGCCCAGTCACATCTTGAAAAACTCGAAAGGCATCGGGAGTTGCCTCACCGCCTGTGATTGTAAAGTCACCACCGGCTTCACTAAAAACAAAGTTTTCTAAACTCAGCGTAGCCGCGCTAGCCGGAGCGGCCAGACCCAGTGCCAGCAATGAAACAATGGGCAACCTTCGCTGCCAGCAAACGGTCTGAGGGAAAACAATCAGGGACATAAAAAGGAAAAGAATCCTGCTTTTCCTCAGTCTAGCCAAACAAAATCAAATCATGGTGTTTTTACTGAATTTACAATCTTTTAAGCGTTTTCGATCGGCCTTAATTCTGACCATCCTGTAAGGTATAGCAGACATAGCGATAAGATTTCAATTTGTTACATTTCTGATTTTGGTCATGGGCGTGTCGGTTGTTGCTAGTGTCTAAAACAGTTTTGGTATCCGAACCTTTAGACTGGTTGGCTAAGGTTTTGCAGAGAGTTCAACGCCTCTTCTAGCTGCATTGTCAAACGTTCTAGGGTACTATCGGTGCTTAAGACAGGATGTCCGTATTTAATAAGCCTGTTCAAGCCCTCTGCTGCAGATTGACTAAATAGGCTGGCTGGCTGGTACAGCAAGTTCTGTTGTTGTGTTTTGGCGCGTAGCCATCCTGCCTGCAAAGACGAGCGGATACCTCTGGCATATTTGGGATAGTCTGGCAGCGGTAAAAGTCTCCAGGGCTGGTAGGATACTCCGATCGATGCACACCAGTCTTGCCACTTAAAGCTAAGAATTCTGGGGCTGGTGACCACAGGAATCCAGGCTGTGCGTAGGGCGTCCGCTGCGATCGCACCGTGCATAGCTTCAGCTAACAAAACGTCCGTAGCCGCAATAGCCTGTAAAACCTGTTCTATAGACCAACGAGGATCAATATAGCCAATGCCTACGTCCTCACACAGCGTTTCCCATACGGTGCCGGCAAAATTAGCATGGTGAATATGGGGCATAAAAGCATAGGTGTGGCGTTTGCTGCCCGTAAAAGAAAAACAGCGACGGACCAGAATCCCTCCATCGGTAATCGCTTGTTTAGGAGGTAGCCTGAGACGTTGAGCCGATAGCGGTCCTCTAACACAAACAATGTGCCAGTTTTGAGGAATAGCAGAGAGAGGGTGTTCGTAGCCCGCACCGCTGCTAAAAATAATCAAGCGCTGAGCATCAGCCGTGCGCTGGGGCAAACGATGGTTGAGTAGGGTACCGGTGCCGACAAACTGAGTTGTCTCATCGTCATCAAAAAAATCAGGCAGCATTTGGGGCCACAGCCACGTATTTAGCTCGTCACCAAAGTTAGGCTGACCATCCTGACGTCGATAGTAGAAGATTTTCATACTTGCGAACCTGCTTTGTCATTGCTCCGCATTTTCAAGCAAGTGCTCCCTTTCTATGTTCGTCTTCTAGCCTGGTGGGCACTTTAACCATATCAAATCAACAACCATTTTGTTGTCGAGTAGTGTTTATGCTGACGCAGTTTTCAATGTGGCTAGCTTAAGAACTTATCAGCAACCGATTACCCGCACGGACGATGTAATGTCAGTCTGATTGAAATCTTTTTTGGCCTTCACAGGAGAGTGTTGATGCTTCAGTTTAAAGCCGAGCAGCTAGGCGATGCGATTTTAGATCTGCAGCATAGTAAATTTTGCGGCGTTGCTTATGTAGAACCGCTGTCTAATGCACCAGAACTACGGCGACCTCGAGTATTACTGTTTCTCAATGGTGAACTTACCTATGGGGGACTATATCTTCCAGATCCCCATGAACTATCTCAGAAATTAGGACAGTATTTTAAGCTGCAAATCATGGACGCGGCCCTACAGCTAGCCAGTAAAAAGGTCAAAAATCAGTCGTCTATTCGACAATATTTAGATCTGAATGTGCGGCTCGATCTTTTTAGCTGGCAGGACATTGAAAAATACATTTGCAGCCAGATTGTCTTAACCTTAGAGCAGCTTCTACCCTACGCGGGCACCATTAAGCTCAATACATCGATGCCTATTGATCTGTCCTATGGGGACGATGGCCACGGGTTTACCTGGCATCAGGTAAATCAGGATATTGTTCAGCGCCAGCGGGTGTGGGCTTCACTATCGCCTGCGATTGTGTCAGTTAATGTGGTCCCTCACTATATTAAAGAGGCTCAGCATACAATCACCGATCCTTGGGTACAGCAGCATATCCAACAGTGGATAGACGGTCAGCGTACCCTCGGAGAAATTGCCAATCAAATAGGTAGAGATCCGCTAGAACTCGCCCGTAGCTATCTGCATTTTGTGCAAATGGGCTGGCTCACCTTTAAGCACGATCAGGACAAATACAGTTCCTTTGGGCATACTTCACCCATAACAATTCGAGATTCATCGGAACTGTCTACCATTCTTAGCGTTGATGATAGCCCGGTTGTGCAAACCATGATTAAGCGAGCTATTGGCGATCGCTATAATCTGCTGCTGGCAAACAATGCCATGGATGCACTCAGTCTATTAAATCGGGAAAATATTGAGCTCCTGCTGCTAGATGTGACTATGCCAGATATTGATGGTCTAGAGCTTTGTCGTACTATCCGCAATATCAACAAATTTCGTGATTTGCCAGTCATTATGCTCACAGCTAAAGATGGCATGTTTAACAAAATCAAAGGACAAATGGCTGGCTCCACCCACTATCTGACCAAACCTATCGATCGTCAGAAGTTAATGAATGTGCTGGATAAGTACATTCCTAGCACCGTGATGTTATAGGCGACTTTTTATGGATACCCAAACCTATCTAATATTTACGCTAAATGACCTGGAGTACGGCATTGAAACAACTCAAGTTCGAGAAATTTTTAAGCTCCCGGAACTAACGCCCATCGCAGATGCACCGGGTGATATTATCGGTATCCTTAACTTCCGAGATACTGTTTTACCCGTGATGCATCTGGCCAAACGTCTGGGTCAGGACAGTCCTGTCTGTCAGCTGAGTGACAACATTATCGTCATGGAGTGGCAGGGCCTGCAGGTGGGTATCGTGGTTGACCGAGTGTACGATGTTCAATCTTTTCCTAGCTCAAGCATTGAGCCCGTACCTACCTATGGGCTTAGGGACCATAGGCATACTGCGTTTGCCAGTGGTGTCGTGAAAGCAGATGATGCGTTAATGGTTTTGCTCAATCCAGAAACCCTGATTCGGCAAACTGATGACGTCGCTCTGATGGTCTGGGAAGCCAAGCTGAGCGGCGATCTTGAGCAGCCCAGTGAGCTATCTACAGCCTACCCCAGTGAGCAAGTATTTCAGGCTCAGTCCATCCCCGTTGCCACTGACTTTTTCTCTCTGTACTGTCCCCAGGCTACGCTGGCGGAAAGACAGATTTTTCAGCAGCGAGCCCTCAGCCTCAAATATCCTTTAGAAAGAAGCGACATCAGCCGTTTAACTGCCTTGGCTGTGGTTGGCCTAGGAGAAGAATATTTTGGTATAGAACTCCAGCAGATACGAGAATTTATCAATACTCGTTCTGTAACACCTATTCCCTGTTGTCCTACGCATATTCTGGGCAATATGAATTTGAGAGGGGAGGTGACAACTCTAATTGATATTCGCAAGGCTTTAAATCTTCCGATATCAGATAAAAAAGTTACTAAGGCCGTTGTCATTGAGGCAGATAATATTGTTGCCGGTATTACGGTTGATCAGGTGATAGATGTTGTTTATTTGCCACCTGAGGAAGTCTTTTCAATGCCTGTAGCCATGTCTAAGCAATGTCAGGCATTGTTTCAAGGAGCCGCCCATTACTATCAAAAAACGCTGAGTATTTTGGATCTTTCAGCAATTCTGGCTCAAGGAAATCTGGTGGTAGACCATGTTTTATAGGCGTCTAAGTCGGTTGGATACCAAGACACAGCAGATTTAGCTGCAGTGGATCGTATCGCCATTTTCAAGACTATTGTTATCAGGATAATCCAGGAGTGATTCCATGAAAATTACTACACAGTTAAAACTGACCATTGCAGGTCTTGCTGTTTTTGGTGCCGCAACAACAGGGTTGGCCATCTACAACGCTCAAAAAGGTCTGCTGGATGGAAGTATTGTAAACAAGTCAGGTATTGTTCGAGGAGCGTCTCAGCGACTGGTTAAGTTAGAGACTAATGGCAGACCTAATGATGAGCTGGCCCAGCGAATTGACCAGCTGATTGCTGGTTTGATTAACGGTGATAAAGCCTTGAACTTGCCTAAGGCAACCGATCCAGCCTATCTCTCTAAAATTCAAGAGGTGGACGCGGGTTGGCAACAGCTTCGGGCAACTATTATCCAGTATCGTCAAGATCCCAGCCTAAAGGCCAAGCTAATTGAGGATAGTGAAGCGTACTTTGAACTAACTAATGAGGCTGTATTCCTGGCTGAGGGGCTGACAACCCTTCACGTTCGACAAGTTGAGGGCATTCAGGTCGTCATTTTGCTCTTAAACCTCGGCGTCCTTGGGTTTATTTTTTGGACTATTCAGCGAGCGACCAAAGTACTCCAGCAGTCAGTAACAACGGTGGCCGATAGCTCTTCAGAGATTGCAGCCACTGTGGGCGTACAGGAACAGCTGGTAGCCGACCAGACGGCTTCTGTAAATGTGACTACGTCTACAATTGAAGAACTGGGGGCGGCATCATTACGAGCAGCTCAGCAGGCAAATTCGTCAGCGACGGGGGCCCAAGAAGCGCTCAACCTATCTGAGACGGGCAGTCAGGCGGTGGAAAATACCGTACAGGGGATTGAAGAACTCAAAAATAAGGTGGGTGCGATCGCAGACCAAATCATGCAGCTCAGCGAGCAAACCGAACAAATTTCGACCATTTCCGCCCTGGTGGCTGATGTGGCCGATCAGACCAACATGCTGGCCCTAAACGCAGCGGTTGAAGCCGCCCGAGCGGGCGAACAGGGCAAAGGATTTGCCGTAGTTGCCGGTGAGATTCGTAAACTTGCGGACCAAAGCCGTGACTCAGCTGGAAAGATTAATATCCTGGTTGACGCTATTCAAGCCTCAATTAACAGCACGGTGATGGTAACCGATGAAGGCAACAAAACTGCCAAGGCTGGTATTGAGGTGGCCAAAGGTACCGCAGACGTCTTTAGCCGCATTGCCACAGCGATTAATGAGGTCTACACCAACTCACAACAGATTGCCCAAAGCGCCAAGCAGCAGGCCGTTGGTGTACAGCAGGCCGTCTCTGCTATGAATGCCATTAACCTAGGTGCAAAAGAAACAGTCTCTAAGGTGAGTCAGGTACAAAACTCCACTGAAGAACTCAAAACTATTGCTAAAGAACTTCAGGTCGCCGTTTAATTTTGGGTATTGCTGATTCTCGGGATGACTGCAGCTGTAGGCAGCTAGCAGCCACTACAGATGGGCTCATCCCCTCAATCAGCAGTCGCTAGCATCTGTCCCAATCCCTCCGCCAGGCCATGTATATCGAAGACGAAGAGCTGCGTACGCTCTATCGAGATGCCAGTAAAGACCATTTAGACACCCTAGAGGCAGGATTTCTCTATCTAGAGAAGCATCCAGAGGATACGCAAAAGCTCAAAGAGCTGTTGCGAGCCACCCACTCCCTTAAAGGAGACTCTCGTATGCTGGGGGTACAGGATGCCGAAACCCTCACCCATCAGCTAGAGGATCTGCTCACCAGTGTTGAACAAGGGCAGCGCGAAATTACCTCCACGTTTTGTGACTGTCTTTATCAGGGCGTCGATGCGATTCGCCAAATAGCCCATGAAGCGGTAACAGGACAAACGTCTGACGTTAGTGTGTTTCATGTACTCGCTCAGCTGATGAGTGCGGGAGATAGCTCATCGGCTGAGCCGCACCATTCCCCAGCTAACAACGACGCTCTCAAGGAGCAAACCCAGACTGATCCTATTCTCACTCTGCCAGCCGTCGAAACGTTAGAGACAGCCGCCAGTGCCCCGGTTAGTCTAGACCCAGCCCCCCCTGCTGAGGATGCTGACTCGGCCCCAAGCTCCGACCCCTATGAAATTGAGACAATCCGAGTTGAGGCCACCAAGCTAGATACCCTGATGACTCAAGCCGGGGAGCTAGCAGTTACTAAACGGCGGATTACCCGTCGAACAGACGACCTTGACAAGATTCTCTTATTTTGGGAAGACTGGGGTCGAGACTGTCTGATCAATCGCCTCACATTGGATGACCAGCAGATTTCCCAGGAAGGGGAAAGTCTCTCAGCTTTGCAAAGCCTACAGCAAAGTACCGAAGACCATCTAGAACAGCTAGGTAATCTATTAAAACAGCTGCGAGCAAATGCTTCTGAAGACTCTAACCAGTTAGAAAATCTCTCTGATGACTTAGAATCTAACATTCTCAAGCTAAGACAGCTGCCCTTATCCAGTTTATTTAGTCTATTCCCACGGATGGTGCGCGATATGGCCAAGCACCAGGGCAAGACGATTAATCTGGTAGTAGAAGGTGGGGAGACCCAGGCAGACAAACGAATTTTAGAGGAGATGAAAGCACCGCTCACTCACCTGATTCGAAATGCTATCGACCATGGCATTGAAGCTCCTAGTGAGCGGATTGCCATGGGAAAACCTGCCACAGCCACCATTAGTCTTAAAGCCCACCAGCGGGGCAGCCGTATCGATATTGAAGTGGTTGATGATGGGCGCGGGTTGAGCCTAGAAAGCATCAAGCGAACGGCTCTACGCCGGGGACTATACAATGAGGCAGACTTGGAAAAGATGAGCGTCCAGCAAATCCAGCGGCTGATTTTTACCCCTGGATTCTCCACTCGGACCAACGTTACCGAAATTTCTGGCCGAGGGGTTGGTCTAGATGTAGTGCGGGTTAATGTAGAGCGGCTTAAAGGAGACATTCAGGTTGATTCTAGTCCCGGCCAGGGCTGTACGTTCCGATTCACCCTCAGCACAAGTTTAGCGACCGCGTCTGCTGTGATTGTGGCAGTCAATCAAACATCCTATGCAATTCCGATCGAGTTTGTCGATGTGATGATGCGGGTAGACCGCCAGGATATTTTTTCCCTAGAAGGTCAGCCGACAATTACCTTTCAAGAACAGCCTCTATCGATTGTCTGGCTGAGCGACTTACTAGACATGCCGGTGTCTGTGGCAGCTCAGCCTATACCTCGGATACAGCAGTCTATTCGCTGTGTTGTTCTCAAAGTTGGTTTAGAACGATTAGGCATATTTGTCGATGAACTAATTGACCAGCAAGACATTGTGCTGAAGCCCCACAGCCAGCTGCTCAAACGAGTGCGAAATATCTCAGGAGCGACGATTTTAGGCTCAGGAGAGGTGTGTATGGTGCTCAGTCCCCAGGATTTGATTCGGTCTGCTGGGGGGCAAGAGATGGAGCCACTGTTGGTTGACTGGGAACCGAGCCATGTCCAATCTAAGGTGCTGCTGGTGGAAGACTCTATCCCTATTCGCACCCAGGTACGACGAATCTTAGAAGGGGTGGGCTATCAGGTAACCACCGCCGTAGACGGCCTAGACGGGCTGGACAAGCTGCAGCAGGAAGGTCCTTTTGATGCGGTCGTGTCAGATGTAGAAATGCCTAATCTGGACGGTTTGGGACTAACAACCCAGATTCGAGAAAATACAAAATACGAAAATCTACCCATCGTTTTAGTCACAACTTTGGCCCAAGATGAGGACAAGCAGCGCGGTCATGATGCCGGAGCGAGTGCCTACATCACCAAAGGTGATTTTGATCAAAGTTTGCTTATTGACACCCTTAGGAGACTTATTTAACTATGTCCACCCCAATTAAAGTTGTTCTTGTCGAAGACTCGGCCATTGCGCTACAAATTTTGCACCGACTAATCGATTCGTCACCGGAAGTCGATGTTGTGGGCACGGCCCAAGATGGTACCGATGGCCTCAAGGTGATTGCTCAAACGATGCCTGATGTTATCTGTACCGATCTGCAGATGCCTCGTATGGACGGGTTAGAGTTTACCGAAAAGGTCATGTCTGAATTTCCTCGCCCTATTTTGGTTGTTAGCAATACGGTACATCCGTCAGATGTGGATAATATCTTTAATCTGATGCAGGCTGGGGCGCTAGACTTTTTTCCTAAGCCCACATCAGGAACCGCTATGGACTATGACAAGCTCAAAAATTCATTAATTACAAAGATTAAGGTCTTGGCTAGTAAGAAGATCTAGAGTGTAATTAGCCCCGATGTGACCCGCTGTTGACTCCAGACATTTACTTTTATATTCCAGCAGACTTTTGGCCTGCTCAGCTACCAGCGACTAGCGCTGAGAACTGGGCAGGCTTTGGGTTAGGGATGTATGCCTGGACAGTGCAAACCTATCTAAAGCTGCGTGAGACGGGTATTGCCTGTGAGTTAACCAGCCAGCTGCCCGCTGAGGGCATTGTTTTATTTCATGCCAATGCGCTGCGGAGCGGTACTATTTTGCCGGGTCCAATGCGTCTGCTAATTTGTTTAAAGGCAGAATCGTCGCTGTGTGCTCAGGCTCAGCTACATATCGTACAAAATCCTTGTGAGGTGACATCCGGCTGTTACTTTATACCCCACTGGCCTCAGCCTGGGCTACAGCCACGAGCCCAAAAAAGAGAACAGTTTGAGACTGTTGCATTTCTGGGACATCGTAACAGTTTGGCCCCTGAGCTGATGACTCAGATGTGGAAAGAGCAGCTGCAGCAGCGAGGTCTGCGCTGGCAGCCGGTTATTAATACTAATCGGTGGGATAGCCAACAGAGCATTGATACTCGCTGGAATGACTATCGACAAATTGATGCCATTGTCGCCGTTCGTCGGTTTGAGGTACGGCGTCCTCGCTATCGAAGCAAACCGGCAACAAAGCTTTATAATGCTTGGCTGGCAGGCGTTCCTGCTATTTTAGGGCGAGAGCTTGCCTATCAGGCTACGGGGAGACCTGGGATACATTATCTAGAGGCCAATTCCATAGAAGATGTCCTATGTGGTTTGGAGCGGCTCAAACAAGACAATGTTTTTCGACAGCGGTTGGTTAAATTAGGGCAGCTTCTGGCAATTCATTACACGCCCGAGGCGATTACTCAGCGCTGGCAGAATTTTTTGAACAATGTTGCCATACCGGCCTATGGGCGCTGGTGTCGTTTTCCCCGCTGGCGACATCGGGTTTATCACTGGCAGGCTAAGCTACTAAGCTATGGCGATCGCATCCAACGCCGACTCGATCCTTTTTAGATCTCTCATATTGCCGCTACAGGAGACCGGGTGACTCCTGCCTGCTCAAGGGCCGTCGCCGCCGTAAAAAGAGACTGTTCGTCATAGGGGCGGGCGATCAGCTGAACACCCACCGGTAGCTCTCCCGGAAAACAAACCGGCACCGAGAGCACCGGCAAACCAATAAATGAAAGGGGCTGGGTGTAAAACCCTAAATGGGGACGCACCAGCATGGTTTGACCGTCTAGCTCCATAGTGGTTTGCTCAATTAAAGGGGCAGGGCAGGGCGTAGTCGGTGCCAAAATCACATCGACTGTTTGAAACAGGTCGCGCACCTGGTCTCGATACCAGCGTCGAAAGCGCTGGGCCTGAATATACCAGCTGCTAGGAATAAAAGCGCCCGCTAAAAAGCGATCGCGCGTAGCCGAGTCAAAGTCCTGTAGCTGGGTTTGTAGTCGAGCTAGGTGTAGCTGGCTGCCTTCGCTGGCGGTAATTAAGTAGGCGGCAGACCTGGCTCGGGCTGACTCGGGCAGAATAACGTTGCGAGTAGCACCGAGAGCATCGGCTACCTTCTCTAGGGCTTGGGCAACGGTGGGTGTAGTGGTCTGGGCAAAGTGACCGGCTGCGATCGCAATCCTCATGCCACCGATCTCACCCGAAAGAACGGGCGCTATCCCTGGTCGATCGCTACAGATCGGGTCGCGGTGGTCTGCCCCTTGCAATACCTGAAACGCCTGAGCTATATCCTCAACTGACCGACCAAAGGGACCAATGTGATCCAAACTGCTAGAAAACAAAAAAGCCCCCGCCCGTGAGAGCCGACCGTAGGTGGGTTTAAGACCATACACGCCGCACAGCGCCGCCGGTACCCAAATCGAACCGTAGGTATCGGAACCCAACGTTAGCGGCACCAGCCCGGCCGCTACTGCTGCCGCCGACCCGCCAGAAGAGCCACCAGAAATACGGGTGGGATCGTGGGGATTGGGGGTAGCCCCATAGTGCTCGTTGACGGTGACAAACCCATAGGCATACTCATCCATATTGAGTGCGCCTACCAAAATGGCCCCGGCTGCTTTGAGTCTGGCTACCGCCGTTGCATCCTCAGTAGCGGGCGGATTGGCGCGATTGATTTTAGATCCGGCCAGGGTAACCGTACCCGCAATATCAAAGAGATTTTTAACCGCAAAGGGGACTCCGGCGAGCGGTCCCAAGGATTCTCCGGCCAGCCGTTTGCGATCGGTCTCGGCCGCGGCCGCCAGGGCTGATGATGCCAGAACTGTTGTAAAGCAGTTGAGGTTGCTAGCCTGAATCTGGTCTAAAGCAGTTTTGACCACCGCTTGAGCCGTGGTCTCTCCTTGACGGATAGCGGTTGCTGTTTGGCTGGCGGTGAGTACGGAGGCTTCACTCATGGTTCAAATGTAGGCAGAGCTTCTAAGGTGTCGGGTAGCGGAAAGTCCAGCACCGGCTGAGCGATGGTCTGTACCCGTTCAAAGTTTTCGACGACACCCGCCATCTGTTCTGGTGGAATCGATAGCTGTAGCAGCTGGGTTGACTGTTGTACGTAGACAACCGTATCAAAAGTAGGAGCTGAATGATTTTCTGCAGGACTGTCTGCTGATTGGTGGGTCATCTGCGTGCTTGTTGTTGTTTAAGCTAGAGGACGGTCTTGGTCTACTAACGCCACCTTGTAAAGCGGCAGGGCTCGACAAACTATCCGGTAAATCCCATTTGCTTTAAACCTTTTTCCACCTTGGCTCGATGTTCGCTCTCCCAGTCTTCTAGAGAGCGAGCCGCATCTTTTTCAGCTCGCCGCTGGGCGATATCCCAAATAGAGTCCTGCTGTACCGCTGGGATAACAGCAATTCCCTCCTCGTCAGCAACGACAATATCACCGGCGGCCACCTGCACACCGCCGCAGATAACGGTGTTTTGCAACGTGCCGGGCCCCTGCTTTTTACCTGGAATGGGCATTACCCCTCGGGCGAATACTGGAAACTGATGCTCCCGGACTTCGGCGACATCACGAATTACACCATCGATCACAAATCCAGCAATGCCTCGTTTTTGTGCCGTAGCACAGACATTACCGCCGGACATGGCGTAGTCAATATCTCCCGCCTTAACCACGATAATTGAGCCGGGCTCTGCGCGATAGATGGCCGCGTGCAGCATCAGGTTATCTCCTGGGGCACAGCTGACGGTATAGGCCGGACCGGCAATGCGAGGTATGGGAGACCACATTTCTCGGATGGTCATATCCATGAACTGCTCACGCCCGAGAAGAGCATCGGCGTAGACGGTGGGGGACAGCTCAACAAATTTTGAATAAGGTGCCATGGGATAGGGGTAAAAATAACAGACTGCGATCTCAAATTTAGAAGATAGACCACTCTGTAACCGCTGCTTTTAGAAAGTCCGTTACAGCAGCGCCCGAGATGTACTCAATGCTAGCCATATAGAGAAATCAGCGCTATTAGCATTCTATGGGACATATAGCACGGATATCGTTCGCTATAACGGAAAGCAGCCCTCTGGTTATAGCGTATCTATGCCTCTGTATTCACTCATCGCGTTAATCCCTATTTTGACGGTCTTTGGTCTGCTAGTGGTAGCGAGACGACCGGCCAGTCAGGCGATGCCTGTCGCCTATCTGGTTACCGCTGCGATCGCGCTTTGGATCTGGCAGGTTCCCTGGGTCCATGTAGCCGCATCGAGTGTGCAAGGATTAGTAGCCGCGGCCGAAATTCTTTATATTGTCTTCGGGGCAATCTTGTTACTCAACACGCTGCAGGAGTCGGGTGCGATCGCAGCTATCCGTCAAAGCTTGCTTGGTATTTCCCAGGACCGTCGCATCCAGGTCATTATTATCGCCTGGCTGTTTGGCAGCTTTATTGAAGGAGCCTCCGGTTTTGGCACTCCCGCTGTGATTACGGTGCCGCTGATGGTGGCAATTGGGTTTCCAGCCATGGCAGCCGTTGTTGCCGCGTTGATTATCCAAAGCACACCGTCTACCTTTGGGGCCGTCGGCACCCCCTTAATTATTGGTATGGACGCGGGTCTCAACGGGGTACCGACCGTGGAGCAGCATCTGATGGAACTGGGTCTGAGCCAGAGCGAATATCTAGCTGCCGTGGGTCGCTGGGCCGGTATTTTTCACGGTATTATCGGTACTTTTTTGCCATTGGTGTTGGTGATGGCATTAACCGCAGGATTTGGTGAGAGAAAGTCGGTTCGAGACGGTCTGGCCGTCTGGCCGTTTGCCCTATTTGCAGGTCTGGCGTTGACCGTGCCCTACACGCTAACCGCTCTATTTTTTGGACCAGAATTTCCAACGCTAATCGGTGGGCTGATTGGCTTAGCCATTGTTGTGCCTGCAGCGCGTCAGGGCTTTTTAATTCCTTCGGTGCCGTGGCAGTTTGCGACTGGCGACTCGCCGCAAATAAATCTGATGTCAACCAGCAAACTGTCAGCAGCCCGAGCCTGGCTACCCTATGTGCTGTTGGGGGGCTTACTCATGGCATCGCGTTTAGACTTTTTGCCCCTTCGCGGATGGCTGCAGTCGGTACGATTGACCTGGAACAACATTTTAGGCAGCGATGTGGCGGTATCTACCCAGCCGCTGTACCTGCCGCCTACTCTATTTCTAGTCGTTGTTGCCCTCACGTTTTTTCTGCATCACATGAAGCCTGCCGCGATGCAGAAAGCGGCGATCAATGCCGTCTCCATTCTACAAAAAACAGCATTGGCTCTGGCCCCGGCGGTGCTGATGGCTCGGGTATTTATTAATTCTGGCGTCAATACATCCGGGCTGGACAGTATGCCCCTTACCCTGGCGGACGGTATGGCTAGTCTAGCCGGACAAACCTGGCCGCTGTATGCGCCTATTGTCGGGACGGTAGGATCTTTTGTTGCTGGCAGCGTGACTGTGAGCAATATGATGTTTTCACTGTTTCAGTTTGGGGTAGCCCTACAGATTGGCGTACCTACAGCGATTGTCTTGGCCTTGCAGTGTGTGGGCGCATCGGCTGGCAACATTATCTGTGTGTCCAATGTGGTAGCAGCTGAAGCTACTGTCGGTCTGGTGGGTCTAGAAGGCGTGATTATTCGAAAGGTGCTGTCTCCCACACTGTATTATGTTGTTTTTGCTGGCATTTTGGGGGTGTTGTTTCAGGGTCTTGTTTCCGCATTGTTTTTGTCTTAGAAAGAAGAATTTAACAAGGCGTCAATTGCTTTGATCGCTAGCCCATAGCAACAACTGCCCAGTAGCGAGTCTTGCCATCACGCACATGCTGAGCAACATTTTGGCTGTGCGATCGCATCCCCAGAAAGCAAGATGCGATCGCTCCCCCGATCTAATCGACCCTCACCTTCCGAGTTAAAATTGACATCACCTCATTCGGCTGCCCGGTTGGCAACAGACGGCTCCAGTCGTTGGGCTCAGCGTAGTTGGCCTTATGCAGTTCCTTGTATGATAACCGCTGACCGCAACTGTTATGTACTCTAAGCTATAGAACCATGGGATGGAATTTTTGCATTGCAACTGAGAGTGATCGTGAACAGGCCAAGCGGTTGCGCACTGTTGATTCTGCAGATGAAGATTACGAGCTGTTTAACACAAGTATCAATTCTCTATCGCGCCAATTTTCGTATGCGTTGTCGAAGAGGAACGAACTTTTACAGAGTTTCTTTGAAGAAAAAGAAGCAGAGGCTCTCAACGCGGATGATATTGAATACCCAAACCATTGGCAGCCTCGTAACCCACAACAGCTACTGGAGATTTTTTGCAAAGTAAAGGAGCAATTAGAACAGGAAAACGGACAGATGCCAGTCAATCACTTTCTTTGGTACCTTGACGAGCAAGGGAATCGTTATAACGGCTCGACCAAAATTACTTTACCTTTCCAAGGAATCGAGCTAAAGCTACCTCACGACCCTATCGTCAAATTAGATGGTGGTCATCACGACCCCGAGCATCGTTGGGAGCTTCGTATGTATGACGTACATATCGATGCTGATCTACTCACTCAGTTCCAGCTTGAGATAGAGCGTAAGATGGAGAGATATCACATGGAGAATGATATTGAACCGTCCGATGATACTCTTCCCATGGCTTTCCAAGGAGGTTCAGCGATTGATCCTCTAGTAGAAGTACCTGTCAAATGGATACCTGTACAACCAATTCTTGAAGTGCTTGGCTGCCAAATTGAGGTGCAGTCAATAGATTCTCTCGCCGCGCTTCAACCAGATCTGGATACGGCTATTTACTGCTGTGAACAAGCGATTCGTTTAAATGCCCCACTGTACTGGTTAAAGGAATAAACACCGTGGCCATACTCATAACATTGCCCAAGAGCAGACAGATTAAGTAGATCGAGTTTTGATACTGGAAACATGCAGCTGCCTTATGCAAGAACTCTGGTGGATTTTAATGTTTCGTCTGCGGGCGCAGCTAACGTTGATGCAGCTGGCAGCAGTTGAACCTTATGGCAGTATTGCTTACGAGTATGAGAAAAATTCTTACCCATTGGCAATGGCAGATGTGCTGTGGAACCAGCCATCATCGGGTCTAGAATTTTTACAACAGATTGACGAGCAGGCTATTGAAACCCAGGGTATCGATCTACTGTCGGGGTTTACCCTCAAAGGACAGATCCGCAAATACTTTTACTTTGGCGATCAGCTAGACCCTGCCTACCGCCAGCGCATGTGGGATGCCATGCATGAGTTTACCTTAAGTGACCCGCTGACCCGCACGGCTGACCCACCGCGAAAATTCTGGTCGCGCTCTACGGATGACTGCACGACACCCGTAGACTGTCGTAATACCGACAATCTCAGAGCAATGCGCGAGACTTCGGTGTATCTCATGGCCGAGGAAACCGGCAACGAGTCCACCCGGCTGATTTATAAACAACATCTAGAGCGCTATGTGTCCACACTGCTAGATATTGGCATGGGGGAATGGGATAGCCCGGTCTACCACGGCTACACTACGGCGGCCTATCTAAACCTGTATGACTTTGCTAAGGATCCTGAGGTTAATCAGCTGGCCAAAGATGCGCTGGACTGGCTTTTTCATAAAGCGGCGCTCAAGTACTGGCGCGGTCACTGGACCGGTCCTTCTAAACGCACCTACGGCGATAGCGCGGCTCGCTTTTTTTGGCTCTATTTTGGTGATGCTCCAGCACCAGATGAGATTGAACGCGACTGGATCTATGGGCTCACCAGTCAGTATCTGCCTTCGGATGATGTAGTTGCGATCGCACAGCGTCGACTCCCCAAACCGGTCGAACTGCAGCGTACCCATCCCCACTATGAAAACTGGAAACCAGAACTCTACGGGCCTGCTTTCTATGAAACGCTGTACATTGGCCATAGCTATCAGCTGGGCAGTTTGGCCAAGGGAACCGGTGGTGACTGGTCTGGCTTTAGTCTGTGGGTGGCCACCGATGATGGCAGCACCGATGAGATAGCGGTTACCGCCGACCGGCCCCACACCATTGCTCAGTACGAGAACCTGCTAATTTGGCAGGGGAGCAGCTCTCCTGAAATTAGTTTGCCTGATACCTGTGCGGCATCAGGCGAAAATATCACATTTGCGATTTGCGATCAGACTTGGATCGCCATTCATCCATTTGAGCAGGGGATTGCCCTGGAAATTGGCGAACCGGCTACCCATGGAAGCTTTGCTGATTTTAAGCAAGCAGTACGCTCCCGTGCCAGACTAACCGTAGCCGAGCGGGTTGAGTATCGCAGCAGTGATGGTAAACGGGTTGAGATCGCGCGCCGCACGCCTGATGGAGAGACCCTTCCCCAGATTTGGCGTAACGGCACGCGACATGATTGGTCAACCCACGGTTTGCCTAGACCTTAGCCAGCCTAAAAGCAGCGCCTAAGCCTGCACCCATTTCTTCAGGGGTGATTTTACCGTCGTGGTCAATGTCAATCGCATCAAAAACCGCATCGGCCCCCAACCATTCTTCACGGGTAATAAAGCCGTCCCCGTCAAGATCGTAGGCGCGAAAGATGTCTTCTGCCGCGTGGCTAACCACGTCGTTCCCATCTAGCTGCGACAGCCGCTCTGCTAGCAGTGCCTCTAGCGATTCTAGAGCTTTGGTAAAGCCTTGGATACCTTCAGCCAGCTTTTCTGAAGCCATGCGGTCAGCAGCATGCATCTTGTCAAAAGTCTCTTTGTCTACAGAGATTTTCTCAATCTCCATATCTTTAGCGGCTTCAGCCGAAAGCTTACGAGGTAGCTCAGCTGTGACATCATCGAGCTGTGCCAGCAGCTTGGGTGAGATCGTTAACAGATCGCAGCCTGCTAGCTCCTTGAGCTCGTCCGTATTGCGGAAGCTAGCCCCCATCACTTCGGTGGTGTAGCCAAACTTTTTGTAGTAATTGTAAATTTCGGTAACCGATAAAACACCAGGGTCTTCTGTCGGTGGATAAGAATCTCTGCCAGTATCTTTTTTATACCAGTCAAGAATACGGCCCACAAAGGGAGAGATCAGCGTGATACCGGATTCAGCACAGGCAATGGCCTGATGCAATCCAAACAGCAGCGTCAGATTGCAGTGAATACCTTCTTTTTCTAGAATCTCAGCGGCTTTGATCCCTTCCCACGTAGAGGCAATCTTGATCAAAATTCTCTCTCTAGAAATCCCGACCGCTTCATACTGAGAGATTAGATCGCGCGCGGTGGCCAAAGTTCCTTCGGTATCGTAGGATAGCCGAGCGTCTACTTCAGTAGACACGCGACCGGGAATAATCGCTAGAATCTTGCGGCCAAAGGCAACTGCAAGACGCTTAAAGGCTAAATTGACAATTTCTTGAGTGCTGGCATCGGCTCCTGCATCGGCTTTGGCAGTCTGGAGCGTTTCATCCACAATGTCTTGATACTGTGGCATCTGCGCCGCCGCTGTAATCAACGATGGATTCGTTGTGGCATCCTGCGGCTTAAATTTTTCAATCGCTTGAATGTCGCCAGTATCGGCGACTACGACTGTCATTTCACGCAATTGATCTAGAAGAGTCTGCGCCATTGTATACTCCATATCGTCTGCTGACCAGCAGTTTGTATTGTAGTCACCCCCATCTAAATCGTCTGTAATCTAAAGATGGATTATGGATTTGCGACCCCGGTTTTGTGGTGGAACCTGCGGATATGGGGTTAATACTGGCAACCTTAAAGATATGCTTCGATTCAATCAGCTCTGTCTAAGGTACCCGTCGATACTGAGAAACCGGGTCAAATCCAATACCCATAGAGGCTATTGGGTACCTACTAGTTTTGATGCTCTTAACATATGCCAACAGTCTTGGGCGATGGCCCAGTCTTCTTGAGTGTGGATAACGAGCACTCTGATAGTAGAGTCCGGAGTAGCAATATCCTGGTCAATGGGGCTGCTGCTGTTTCTTTGGGGGTCTAACTTTAGTCCGAGAAAGCCCATTGATTTACAGACGGCTGCTCGAATTGAAGCGGCATGCTCTCCGATCCCAGCTGTGAACACAATGGCGTCTGCACCACCAAGACTCATCAGCATAGATCCCATACAGGCCTTCAGACGATGCAGATACATGTCCTGAGCCAGCTGGGCGCGTTTATTTTCAGCTACTTGAGCAATCTGACGCAGATCGTGAGAGATCCCAGAAATACCTTTAAGACCAGATTCTTTGTTCAGCATTTGGTCTAAGCGGTCGGCACTGTATCCCTGTCGCATGAGATAAATCAAAATGCCGGGGTCCACAGCTCCAGACCGAGTCCCCATCATGAGACCGTCTAAGGGCGTAAACCCCATGGTGGTATCAACGCCCTGACCACAGTCTACCGCGCAGAGAGAACCGCCATTACCCAGATGACAGACGATCAGCCTAAGATTGTCACGTCCCAAAATCTGAGCCGCTCGCTGAGAGCAGTACTGATGACTGATGCCGTGAAACCCATAGCGACGAATACCCTGGCTGACCCAGTCATAGGGGCCCGGATAGACAGCCGCTACATCGGGCATTTGACTATGAAACGCCGTATCAAAGACCGCTATCTGGGGTGTATTCCCCAGCAGCTCTTCCATCAGTTCAATCCCCTCTAGATTGGCCGGGTTATGATTGGGTGCCAGCTGTCGCAGTCGGTCGATTTCTGCTTTGACATCAGGGGTCACAACGGTGCTCGCCTGATAGGTCTGTCCCCCATGGACAACTCGATGTCCGACCGCATCGATTTCATCCGGGCTTTTTAGCACAGGAGAGTTTCCCTGCCACAATGTACTCAGTACCTGTGAGAGAATCTCCCGTCGAGACGTCAGCGCTAATGTCTGCTCTAGGCAGGTGTCTGCATCTGTCTTGACCTCAATAACCGCGTTTTGAGGATACCAGTCGATTTGAGCCTCCCAAACAGGGGTAGGTACTGTTTCAGGTAGCTCACGATCCAATGTGTATAAGCAGAGTTTATGACTGCTAGAACCGGCATTGAGGACAAGAATTTTCATAGATGGATTGATACCCAGATAAAGGCTCTGAGACAAATGCGATCGCAATGCTCATCAAATAGGAGATGATAGAGCCCTGACAAACGCTGGTGTTACCTAGCACCAGCGCTAAAACTACCAGGACATCATCACCTCCTAGCTTTTTTCCTTACTGACTATCAGTCTTGTAAGGCCACTTCCAATGAACAATCTCATCTTGATCCTTACCATGCTCATGGGCATAGGCCAGACATTCGATAATCTTATTCCTCATTCTTTCTTTTGCATGGGCGGCAGCTGATCCTAGTTTAGGAACCCGATTGATCACATCAATCACCAGGTTAAACCGATCGACTTCGTTGTTGATGGCTAGCTCCAGCGGTGTATTGATATTACCTTCTTCCTTATAGCCCCGAACGTGGATGCGTTCTTGATTAGAGCGACGGTATACCAGCTTATGGATCAGCCAGGGATAGCCGTGGAAGTTAAAGATAATGGGCTTATCTGGTGTAAACAAGGAGTTAAAGTCCCAATCGGACAGCCCATGGGGATGCTCTCTTTCTGACACCAACTTAAACAGATCCACCACATTTACAAAGCGAACCTTGAGCTCAGGAAACTCTTCTCGCAAAATGGCAGTAGCGGCCAAGGACTCCATCGTCGGAATGTCGCCACAAGACGCCATCACCACATCGGGTTCATCGGGCTCAACGCCACAGTCATCATTGCTAGCCCAGCCCCAAATGCCGATGCCCTTGGTGCAGTGAGCAACGGCCTCATCCATCGGCAAATACTGCAGGTGCTTTTGCTTATCTGAAATAATGACGTTGATATAGTCAACGCTGCGGAAGCAGTGGTCCGCCACCGATAGCAAACAGTTGGCATCCGGTGGAAAATAGAGCCGTACCACATCGGGATTTTTGTTGGTTACCAGGTCAATGTAGCCTGGATCCTGGTGACTAAAGCCGTTGTGGTCCTGCCGCCATACCAATGAAGAAAGCAGGATGTTTAAAGAAGAGACCGAACGCCGCCAGGGCACATTGTGACGACAGATATCTAACCATTTTGCATGCTGGTTAAACATAGAGTCCACCACATGGGCAAATGCCTCATAGGTATGGAAAAGACCATGGCGTCCGGTGAGCAAATAGGCTTCTAGCCAGCCCTGGAGGGTGTGCTCACTGAGCATTTCCATCACGCGACCGTCGCGCGATAATTCGGTTCCTCCTTCATCTTCTGGATAAATGTCCGCCATCCAGACTTTCTTTGTGACCTGATAGACATCCTGCAGCCGGTTGGACGCTGTTTCATCGGGACCCATCAGCCGGAAGTTGTTAGGGTTATCCCGCATGATGTCTCGCATCAGCAGACCTAGCACTTTGGTGTTTTCAAATTCCTCGGTACCGTGGTGCTCCATCTGAATGGCATAGTCCCGAAAATTAGGCATTTTTAGGGCCTTACGCAACAGACCACCGTTGGCGTGAGGGTTTGTGCCCATCCGTCGATTGCCAGTGGGGGCAAGGGCCTTCAGCTCGGGGATCAGCGTGCCATTTTCATCAAACAGCTCCTCTGGTTTGTAGCCACGCATCCATTCTCCTAGTCTGCGCAGGTGGTCACTATTGTCGTGCATGCCCCCCATGGGTACCTGGTGAGCCCGCCAGAAGTCTTCTACCTTCTTCCCATCGACTTCATCGGGGCCGGTCCATCCTTTAGGGGTGCGCAGTACGATCATTGGCCACAGAGGTCGCTCCACTTTGCCCGATATCCGAGCTTCGCGCTGAATCTCTTTGATTTTCAGCACGCACTCTTCCATTACCGTAGCCATGCGCTTGTGCATTTCAAGCGGATTCTTCCCTTCGACAAAGTAGGGAGTGTAGCCATAGCCACGGAACAGATACTCTAGTTCTTCGTGAGAGATTCGCGCCAGAATCGTAGGGTTAGCAATCTTATAGCCATTTAGGTTCAAAATGGGGAGTACGGCTCCGTCCCTGGCTGGATTGATAAATTTATTAGAATGCCAGGCCGTTGCCAATGGACCCGTTTCGGCCTCTCCATCACCGACGACGCAGGTAACAATCAGGTCTGGATTGTCTAAAGCAGCCCCGTAGGCGTGGGATACGCTATATCCCAGTTCCCCCCCCTCATGGACCGATCCCGGTGTCTCAGGGGTCACGTGGCTGCCGATAAATCCGGGGAACGAAAACTGTTTAAAGAACCGCTGCATGCCTTCAGCGTCTTCACTTTTATCGGGATAGATTTCTGAATAGGTTCCCTCTAGATAGACGGGGCCCAACACTCCCGGCGCGCCATGGCCAGGACCGGCCACAAAGATCATGTCTAGATCGTATTTTTTGATCAGCCGGTTGCAGTGAACATAGGTAAAGCTGAGGGCGGGAGAAGCCCCCCAGTGCCCCAACAGGCGATGCTTGACATGCTCGGGCTGCAGCGGCTCTTTAAGTAGCGGGTTATCTCGCAGATAAATCATGCCAACGGCAAGATAGTTGCACGCTCGCCAGTAGGCATCGATTAGCTGCAGCTCTTTCTCGGCGTCTGCAGATAGTGTAGAAGTTTGAGGTTGAATTGGAGTCTGAACCATAGTTAACGTTCCCCGTAGCAAAACATACAAGTGTTCTTTAAATGAGCTTGAGATAAATCTAGAAGGCTCCTACAAAAAGTCTCTTAGAATTCCACTTCAGAAGTTTCTATTAATGCTTACTGAAATCTAATGGAATCTAGATAAACGAATGTCGTTTTTACGACTAACTTGAACTCTAAAGAGGTTCCCACTTTGATAAGCCACAGATTGCTGCTGAATCTATCATCAAATATCTAGTTAAAAAGCGTCATAAAGCACAATCTTTAACTGCTTGAAATTTCTTTAGTTTCAGGCAATGTTTAGATACGACCTGTACTTTTAGATATGACGTCCTTCAGCCTCGCTTGAGCATCAAATATGTTTAGCTTATACCTTCTATCACGTTATTTGTTCATGACAGCTCTTGAACACATTGTGACTAAATCCTAGCAAATAAGTCTTGATATCGACTGCTTATTCTACGTATCTTAAATATCTCCTGTTTCTGCTTAAACTTAGCTGCTTAAATTCTATTTTTGCTGTCCGCTGACGCTATTGAAGTCTTAGCTTTCTTTTAATGTTTTTTTGTTATACAGGCGACAAACCCGGGTTTTTAGGATTAGAAAACTCTCATATTATAGAAATCTCTATGGTATCCATGGTGAAATATATAGCCATTTGGTGTCATTGTTTTTTAACGGTCTGGTGTCTGTTAATGGCTATTAAAGGTCTCGGCTGAAAAGATAGTTTCTCAATCGAAGGTTTACGTTACTCATTTCACAAAACAGGTCCTATAGTGGAGCTAAATAATGAATACGTGTGTTTGTATTTTCTGATAACAATCTGTGAGGTAATCGATGCTAATAATTAAATCAACACAATTGGCAGTTGTCAGATAAGGGGAGCTGATACCGTTATGAAAACAGCTTTTTTTAGCACTAAGCAATACGATCGGCGCTCATTTACTGAGACCAACACAGACTATGGCCATGAGCTGACTTTTTTTGAGCCGAGACTAACGCTTGATACAGCCTCTTTGGCCTCGGGATTTCCGGCGGTGTGTGTCTTTATCAATGACGAACTCGATGAGGCGACCCTCTGTGCGATCGCAGACACAGGCACCAAGCTTATCGCCATGCGCTGTGCCGGGTTCAACAACGTCAACCTGTCCGTAGCCGAAGAGCTAGGCATGACCGTTGTCCGAGTGCCTGCCTACTCGCCCTACGCGGTAGCAGAACATGCGGTGGGGCTGATTATGACCCTTAACCGCAAGCTGTATCGCGCCTATAACCGGGTACGAGAAGACAACTTTTCCCTGGATGGACTGCTGGGGTTTGATCTCCATGGCAAGACCGTCGGTGTGGTGGGGACCGGTAAAATCGGTCAGGTCTTCTCCCAGATTATGAGCGGATTTGGCTGCAAGATACTCGCCTATGACGTCCGTCAAAATCCTGTCTGTATCGAAATGGGTGTAGAGTACGTAGACCTGCCCATATTGTTTACGCGCTCTGATATTGTTTCTCTGCACTGCCCGCTATTACCTTCAACCCATCATCTAATTAATGCAGAGTCACTACAACACTTTAAGCCAGGCTCTATGCTAATTAATACCAGTCGGGGTGGCTTAATCGATACTAGAGCTGTGATTGATGCCATCAAATCAGGACGGGTTGGCTACTTTGGTATTGATGTATACGAACGCGAAGACAGTCTGTTTTTTGAAGATTTGTCTGATACGGTGATCCAAGACGATATCTTTCAACTGCTACAGTCGTTCTCTAACGTAGTGATCACCGGACACCAGGCATTTTTTACAAAAGAAGCGCTGCACAACATCGCTGAAACCACCCTATCCAACATTCGTGATGTGGAGACAGGTCATCGTTGTGTCAATGAAGTCAAACTAGCTTAGAATACCGCTCAAACACGGCTGCAGACACGTTTATCAATTAGCGGAAATTAGCGAATACTCCCATGAAGCCACTGATTCATCGTACTAAGATTGTGGCCACCATTGGTCCTGCCAGTCGTTCTCCAGAAGTTATCAAACAGCTAATGCTAGCCGGGATGAATGTTGCCCGGCTAAATTTTTCCCACGGCAGCTACACTGATCATGCAGAACAAATTCGCCAGCTGCGAACAGTCTCTGATGAACTCGACATGCCGCTGACGCTGTTACAGGATTTACAAGGCCCTAAAATTCGAGTTGGGCAGTTGCCCAACGGTGAGATTAATCTGCAGCAGGGCGAGAGCCTGACGCTGGTGCCAATGACCCAGGCATCACCACAGTCAGACACAGTTACCATCGATTATCCACACCTGGCAGAAGAGGCTGTTCCTGGGACTCAAATTCTGTTGGATGACGGTCTGTTAGAGCTGTGTGTGCAAACCGTCAAAGAGAATTCTGTTCTGTGCAAAGTTGTTATAGGCGGCATCCTCAAAAGCCGTAAGGGGGTCAATCTCCCAACATTAGATCTGCGGCTGCCCTCAATGACCGAAAAAGATAAAAAAGACTTAGCTTTCGGTATAGAACAGGGCATTGATATTGTCTCCCTTAGCTTTGTTCGCAGTCCTGAAGATGTGAAAGAGCTAAAGGCGCTGCTGGCTGCCAAAGGCGCTAAAATCCCGGTATTAGCCAAGCTAGAAAAACCCCAGGCAATTATAAACCTAGAAGCTATCATCGACGAATGCGACGCTATCATGGTGGCTCGGGGAGATCTCGGTGTAGAAATGAAGCCAGAAAAGGTCCCTTTAATCCAAAAGCGAATTATTCGGCTATGTAATCGTAAGGGCATTCCTGTGATTACAGCAACTCAGATGTTAGAGAGCATGACCCACAGCCCTCGCCCTACCCGTGCTGAAGCTAGCGATGTTGCTAACGCTATTATGGACGGCACTGATGCTGTTATGCTATCAGGAGAATCTGCCGTAGGAGATTATCCCATAGAAGCCGTTAAAATGTTGGCGCGGATTGCCACCGACGTTGAACCCGAAATTGACTATCCCAATTTTCCACCCCAACGCAATGAGATCCCCGAAGCCATTAGCGAAGCCCTAAATACCATCGATCACGTGCTCGACCTACAGTGCATTGTGGGCTTTACGGAAACCGGTTACACGGCTCGGCTCGCGGCGGCAGAACGACCCAGGGCTCCCATAGTTGCTTTAACCGCTAATCCTACGGTCTATCAACAGCTTAACCTGGTGTGGGGAGTCCGCCCGGTGCTGTTAGAACAGCTTGATGGCACTCTAGAAACATTGTTTCAACAGATCGAAACCTGTTTATTAGAGAAAAAGTTTGCAGCTCCTGGAGATCGAATTTTACTGCTGGGTGGACTACCCGTAAAAGTCTCTGGTTCTACTAATTTTCTCAAGATCCACACCATAGGTTCAGAGATGGGCTAATAGGCTATCAGATAGCCGCCATAATTGAATAGAGTTGCCCTATCGATCAAATCATACTGAGGATCGGCAGCGGCTTTTCTATAATGGTGAAACTCTATATTTATGCAACTATGGCCAGTCTTTTTCACCTAGCTTTTCCTGTCAGCAACATTCCTGACACCAAGCGATTTTATCTCGGCGGTCTTGGCTGTCAACCTGGTCGGGAATCTCCCAGTGCGTTGATTATGAACTTGCAGGGGCATCAGCTAGTGGCCCATGTTACCCGCGCTCAGCTAACGACTCAAGGCAGTATCTACCCCCGTCATTTTGGTTTAGTCTTCGACACTGAGGCCGATTGGAAAGCGTTAGCAGACCGCGCCAAGACACACAATCTGAACTTTTATCAAGTACCAAAGCGTCGATTTGAGGGTACTCCCTTAGAACACTGCACGTTCTTTCTAGAAGATCCGTCCCACAACCTGTTGGAATTCAAGTACTATTGCTATCCAAGCGCGATCTTTGGTGAGGGGAGTTACGCCCAAGTTGGCGAAGCGGCTGCGGTCTAACGACTTAGCCCGGTTGCGATCGCAGCTAAACTACGTTCATCTCGCAGCATATTATCATGGCTAGACACCGACAGCCGCTGGGTTTCACCTACCGGTAAACAACAGTGGTGAGCTGGCAGTACCAGCAAATCATACGGCGTCCACAGCGATAGAGGGTGGCAAACCGATAATCTTTCCACATCCCGATTGAGATCGTTCAAAAAAGAGCTGCCCGGACGCATCTGCCTACCCCCAATATTCCAACGCAACCAGGCGAGTGCCGACCCATAGTGAGGGACGACCACACCTACAAAACGACGAACCCGTTCTAAACCATACAGCCGCTGTAAATAATAACGACTGACCAGTCCTCCCATGCTAAATCCCAACAGGTCAAACGATGGCCGATCTGCCAACGACTCTTCAACAAATGTCTTCAGCTGATATGCCTGTTGCTCAATGCTAATATCCCCGTTATTTGGTGTGAGACTCACCGCATAAACCAACCAGCCTCGAGCCTCCAAATAGGCCCGCAGCTGCCAAAAGATATTAACCGTATTCCACAGACCATGAACCAGCACCACTGCCGGTTGACGATTACTGGTCACCTTTGCCCCGATTCTCTAGCCAAAATAGTAATATAGCGATACCAATAACCCCCATCTGTACTGCCAGGTTAGGTAGAGCCGTTTCTACATCTCTGCCCGCAATCAGCTGCGTAAAAAATACAAATGCCCCCAACAGACCAGAAGCGCCTACCGCACCATAGATCACCTGCCGGAATCCCTTAAACGGCGACTGCGTTTCCCTCACTAATCGTTCAAACCGCTCCTGACTCATACCGGGTGGCTTGGTCGGAGTGCGATCCTTGGCCTGAGAAGTAGACTTTTTCGCCATGGTGTCGTTGCTCGAAAGGGTAGCTACCATTTTTTCAAACTATGGTCCATCTCGATAGCCTCTACTGCTATACTTACTATCCGATATGCCAACGTGGCTCAGTGGTAGAGCACTCGATTCGATATCGAGCGGTCGCGGGTTCAAATCCCGCCGTTGGCTTTTAGTGTCGATGTTGTTGTCGATAGCTCTAGAGCGCTCTTGCAATACGGACTATCCCTGCTTAGACAGTCGTCGATAGAGCGTGTAGGCCACGACAATCAGGCTAAATGAAAACAGCGTTGTCAATGTGCCTAAGGCGTAGAGGGCAGGCGATGTCACATTGGTGGTCATGCCAAAAATTTCTAAGGGCAGGGTGTTGTACTGTCCGGAGACTAGCGAGGTGCGCGTAAACTCATCGTAGGACAGGGTAAACGTGAGTAAACTCACCCCGACTAGGCTGGGGGCAATCAGTGGTAGGACAATCTCTGCAAATGTCTTGGGGTCGCTGGCCCCTAAATCTTTGGCAGCTTCTTCATAGGATGGATTAAAGCGGTTAAAAATGCCCAGCATAATTAAAAATGCGATGGGCAGCGTCCAGGTCAGATGGGCCCCTAAGCCGGAGCTATACCAGCGAGTGGGCCACTCCATAACCTGAAACATTACCCCTAGCCCTAAGGAAATCAAAATGCTGGGGACAATTAAACTGGCAATACTTAGATAAAACAGCACCGTGGACCCGCGAAAGCGCTGCCGAAAAGCCATCGCCGCCGAGACTGACATGGTGGCCACCAATACTGTAACAATGCCGCCGAGGACGAGCGATCGCAAAAACGGCTCGACAAAGTTACCCACTCGCTGCTCTTGAAATACCTGCCCTAGCCAGTAGACCCCAAAGCCTCGAAGCGGAAACGTCAGCGTGCCCTCTGGCCCCTGCAGCGACAGAATAAAAATAGTGACCATTGGGCCATAGAGAAAGATCACAAACAGCCCAAAAAAAGCAGCTAGCAGATAAAACGAAAGGGAGCGCTTTTTCATAGTTCTTTTCGAATATCCACCAGACGCAAAATTGAAATCACCACCACCAGCGTCACCGTCAGCAACACAATGGCATTGGCCGCCGCCAGCGGATATTGCAAACTACCGATCTGGGGTTGAATCAGCTTGCCGACAGAAGCCGCCTGACCGCCCCCCATCAGGCGTACGGTGACAAATTCACCCATGACCAGGGTGACAATAAAAATAGAGCCAATGGCAATACCGGGAGCCGACAAAGGAAAAATCACTTCTCTAAATACGCCTAGACCGGACGCTCCCATATCTTCTGCTGCCGTAATCAGCGTACGGTCAATCCGCATCAGACTGTTAAAAATCGGCGCAATCATAAAGATTACATAGAGGTGCACCATGCCTAGCACCACCGCAAAGTCAGAGTAAAGCAAAAACTCTAGCGGCTGTTGGACTAACCCTGCCCCTAGCAGCAGCTGATTTACCAGCCCTTCTCTACCCAGCAGCGGCAGCCAGGAAATCATCCGAATAATATTCGAGGTCCAAAATGGAATGGTGCACAGCAAAAACAGCAACACCTGCCAGCGTAGCTTGGGTACATGAAAAGACAAAAAATACGCCACTGGGTAGCCAATCAGCAGCGTAAACAGCCAGGTCAGCCCCACAAATTTAAACGTATTGAGATAGGTCTTGAGGGTGACATCAGAGGTAAATACTCCGATGTAGTTGTCCAACGTAAAAGCGGGAGTCATGGAGTAGCCATTAAACTCCCAAAAGCTAACCACACCAATCAGAACGATCGGAAAAATCAGAAATACCCCCAGGGCAATTGCCTGGGGCATTGCGAGAAAATAAGGCTTTAAATTCGTCCAGGCTTTAGCCATAACAAAGAGTGAGTTTGCCATCAAAATCCCCTCCTGGGAGGGGACATTCTCCTACGAGGCGATAAACTCGTTCCACTTTTGAACAAGATACGTATTCTCATCCATCGTGGAATTCCAGCAAACAATGTTGCCAAAGCGGTCCTTGAAGGAACCGCCGTCGCGGACTATGCCACTCTTAGCCAGGGTCTTACCAAAGGGATCGACCATATCGGTCGCGGCTGGCTTACCTTCGTACCAAAAGTCCCACTCTTCAGTGGACATATACTTTTTAGCATTCTCTGGCGCGGCGCTGTAGTAGCCCTGACGTCCCAAAAAGGCCCCTACCCAGCCTTCGAGCATCCAGTTAAGGTACTCATAGGCGGCATCTAGTTCAATACCGCTAAGATTTTTAGACAAGCCTACACCGCCGCCCCAGCCGCGATAGCCTTCTTTGAGGGGAGCGTAGACACATTCAATGCCTTGAGACTGAACAGCGGTCACCGCCGGAGACCACATGGACTGCACCACTACTTCACCAGAGGTCATTAGGTTCACTGACTCATCAAAGGTCTTCCAAAACGCCCGAAACTGACCGTTGGCTTTTTGTTCTTTGAGAATGTCAGTAATCTGATCGATTTCGGCTTTAGTCATGTTGCCCTTATCGCCAAAGGTCATCAGACCTAGGGCTTCTGCCACCATGGCAGCATCCATGATGCCAATTTGGGGGATATCGAGAATGGAGGTTTTACCTCTAAACTCTTCGTTAAACAGCTCGCCCCAGCTTTCGATAGTGCGACCCACTAGGTCAGGGCGATAGCCCAGGGTATCAGCATTGTATTGGAAGGGAATTAGGGTGGCAAAGTCGGTGGGAGTTTCGGAAAACTCAGTCGAGTCTGCACCTTTGAGATACATCACCCGGTAAGGCGCTGTCCCTTGAGAGGTTTCCACCGGCAGTCCTTCGTATTTACCTGTTGTAAAGAAGGGAACAATCTTGTCCCAGTCTGTGATTCTAGAGACATCCAGGGGCTGCAGATTTCCAGAGGGGACCACCAGCGGTAGGCTAAAGTACTCTCCATCAAAAATGTCGTACTGGTCTGGCTGGGTAATGGCAATCTGATTGTTTTCTTCGGTGCTGAGCGCCCGCATCTCTAGCTTAAAGCCCAGATCTTCTTGGGCTTTGTCGCGGATTTCATTGATCTGAGAAACGCCGGTCCCAATCAGACGCAGGGTGACATCTTTACTCTGGTTCGTGTTGACTTCAGGGCCGGGAGCTGGATTGTTGGGAGTTCCTTCTGGAGCCGCGCAGCGTGTTGTCGCCGCTGCAGCCCCAACAGCTAGACCAGTGTAAAGCAGCTGACGACGAGTAATTTTAGTCATAGATTAAGGGTCCTAGAAACGCGATTATGGTATCTCTGTGAATCGGATTAGACAGTGGTTGGGATTATAGAGTGAACCCATGTCTAATGGGCGAGGAAAACACAGTCATGGGCAGACCATTTTAGAGAAACAGTCTGTCCTTCTTGCAGGGCAAGCTTTTGAAAGTCTACTGTCCGTAGCGTATGCAGTAGAGGTTTACCGGTGGCTGTCGCCATGAGCGCTACACGGGTGACAAAACCGGTGAGTTCTATTTGGGTAATGCGAGCGGTCAAACGGTTGGTGGGGATACTGCTGTCTCTGGCGGCATCCGCTGGCTCTATGGTGAGCAGATCGGGGCGGATGGAGCAGGCCGCCTCAGTGCCTGGCTGGGTGCCGTGGCCGCTGGCATAGATCGAACCAATCCCCTTGATGTCTAAACGAATCAGGTCTTTACCATCACTCTGAGGAGTGGAGGCCAGTACTTTACCAGAGAAAATGTTGTTGTCCCCAATAAATTTAGCTACAAACTGGGAGGCCGGCTGATTAAATAGCTCTGTGGGAGTGGCGACCTGGTCAATATGGCCGTGATTCATAACGACAATCTGGTCCGATAGGGAAAATGCCTCCTCGACATGGTGAGTCACTTGGATAAAGGTAAGACCAAACTGTTTTTGAATTTTACGCAGTTCTCCTCGCATCCGCACGCGCAGGTTCTCATCTAGGGCGCTGAGAGGTTCGTCTAACATCAGTACCTGGGGGCGGGTTACTAGGGCTCTTGCTAGGGCAATCCGCTGCTGTTGGCCGCCGCTTAGCTGATTGGGCTTACGTTTGGCCGTATGGCTAAGACCCACCAGTTCTAGAATTTCGGCGACGCGTTCCTTGCGTTCTGCATTGGGCACCTGCTGCATTTTTAGCCCAAACTCGATATTTTGCCAAATGGTTTTATGGGGAAACAAGGCATAGTTTTGGAACATCATGGCTGTGTTCCGTTTGGCCGCAGGCAGGTCGTTAACGCAGCGATCGCCGATCAAGACCTGACCGCTGGTGACCGGCTCGTGCCCTGAAATCATGCGCAAGGCTGTTGTTTTTCCGCAGCCGCTAGGCCCTAGCAGACAGCAGTAAGCACCGGCTGGAATATCCAGCGTCATGTTTTCGATGGCGGTAACGGCACCATACTTTTTGGTGACGGATCGCAGTGCCACCCCTGCCGCTGCCTGGGCCGTAGGCGGAGGAGAAAACGACGGCTCGTCGGCAGCTAACGGGGATGATCGATCGGCACTAACCGCCATGAAAATGTCTCCTGCAGGGTCTACAACGGATGGAGTCAGAAGCTAACGCCGGGTAGCGATCGCATCTCTAACTATGGGCGGTGACGGCCAGTCATATCTGTTACCAGTGAACATCGACCAGAGCTGGGTAAAACGTACCAACGGCTGCCTACGGAGTAAAGAAAATTCCACTAAACTTTAGATTCTTTCTGACTAACGACGGCAGCTTCCTCCGGGCAGCGATAGTGCTGGTCTAGCTGGACCAGGGTGTGGAGCAGAATATTGGCTCCCTGGATACAGTGCTCAGGAGATGTGTACTCGGTTTCAGAATGGCTGATGCCGTTCTCACTAGGTACAAAAATCATCCCCATATCAGTGATGTTGGCAATGATTTGGGCATCGTGGCTAGCGCGGCTAGGCAGCGGCTGAGCCGGTAACTCTAGTTGGTCACAGACCTGGGCAATGGTGTTGTAGATGTGGGAGTTGACGGGGACGGGCTCGTTGCGTAGCTGGGGTTTGATTTGGATCTGTGTCTGTGTCTGGTCTGCGATCGCAGCCATATCTTTGCCTAAAGTAGCCACCATGGCGTCCAGCCGAGCGTTGGACAGATCGCGAATATCCAGCGTCATCTCCACTCGACCGGGAATCGTATTGGCCACGTTGGGCGACAGCTTCATGGCCCCGACGGTGGCCACCTGCTGGCCATAGCCGTCACCGGTTAGATGACCAATCTGATTGACGGCCAAAATAACTTGCGACGCCGCCACGAGCGCATCCTGCCGCATGGTCATGGGTGTTGTCCCTGCATGGCTAGCGCTGCCGTCAATGCTGATCAAATAGCGCCGCTGACCCACAATACCGGTCACCAGGCCCATGGGATTTCCAACGGCTTCCAGCACCGGTCCCTGCTCTACGTGCAGTTCTACAAACGCGGCCAGACTATCGGTATCGCGCTGGGCCGACGACAGCTGCGACCAGTCACCACCGATAAAATTTAGCCCCATTTCAATGGGCTCATAGTGGGGGTGGTCATAAAAGTTTGGGTCCGGGTTGGCCTTTCCCGCCATGGCTTTGCTGCCAATCATGGTGCGCTCTTCGTCAGCAAAAACAATCACCTCTATAGAATGATCCAGGCGAATTCCCTGGTCGTGCAGCGTGTGGATCATCTCCACACCAGCCAGTACGCCGTAGGTGCCATCATAAATCCCAGCATTGGGTACCGTGTCTAAATGGGACCCTGTTGCCAGGGCAGGCGCATGGGGAAACCGGCCTTCATAACGGCCAATAATATTCGCGGCGGCGTCAATAGTGACGGTCATTCCAGCGGCTTCCATCCAGCTCTGGACCTGATGTCGGGCCTGGCGATCTTCTGGACTAAAGGCCAGGCGGCGCACTCCACCTTTAGGCAGTGCTCCGATGGTGCCAATCTCCGCCATCATCTGCATCAGACGCTGGCCGTTAACTTTAAGAGCACTGGTAGAATTCAGAGTCGTGTTCAACATACGCGTCCAGTTAAAAGAAACTAACAGATTCAGTGAGTGATTGGTCACCCGGCCTTTAACTTTGGTTAACTACTGATTGTATGGATGCGGTTGCACGCGAACTGTAACGACAGCTACGCCACTTCTGTCGGGCTTTCTACTATATGAAACACGATGGGGTTTAATAAAACCTGGGCGCTGCTGATCCTTGGGATAATTCTCTTGACAAGATGCTGGTGTTTGGTATTTTCAACAGACCGATGCATTCTCGAATTCAGCAGCGGCATTGCGATCTATCGAGGAGTGACGATCTATGGCCGATGACGAGACTAAGGTTGTATTTATCTGTGGTTCAGCGCTGCGAGGACAGCCCGACCATGGCAATCTGCAGTCTGCCACTTTTGTTAAAGACGCTAAAACAACACCTAGCTATCGATTACACGCGGTTAAAGACGGCTGGCATCCGGGGATCTATGCGGTCGAGTCTGGAGGCATTTCGATTCCTGGTGAGCTGTATGAGCTGAGCGCCGAGCAGTATGCCTATTTGGTCTCAACAGAACCGCCCGATATGTATCCGGCCGAGGTAACGCTGGCCGATGGTGGGGATGCGATCGCAATGCTCTATCCCCAAACTCTCATCGAAGAAAACAGCTGGCCCGATATCTCTCACTATGGTGGCTGGGCCGCCTACAAAGCCGCCCAGACATAGTCCCTACAAATCAACCACTACGGACAACAACTATGGGTAAAGTACTCATCAAAGGTGGCCGTATCGTCACCGCCGTGGACGACTATATCGCCGATATTTTGATCGAAAACGGTACCGTCGAAGCTATTGGCCGTCAGCTCACCGTTGATAATGCCGACGTTCACGATGCTGCCGGTATGCTAGTTATTCCAGGCGGTGTTGATGTCCATGTCCATATGGAAACCCCCATGGGCAATGGGGTAGAAACCTGCGATGACTTTGAAAGCGGCACTGTTTCTGCTGCCTTTGGGGGGACGACCACCGTCATTGACTTTGCCCAACAGTTTAAAGGAGAAAGTCCTAAGCAGGCGCTTGACCGCAGGCTGGCCGCTGCTGAACCCAAGTGCTGTATCGACTACGGATTTCATGTCATCCTCACCGATGTCACCCCGTCGGCCCTGGCCGAGCTGCCAGATCTCATCAATCAAGAAGGCGTTTCCAGCTTTAAGCTGTATATGGCCTACCCTGGTGTGATGATGGTGGACGACGCCGACATTTACCGCACCATGCGCAAGGTGGGAAATCACGGCGGTATGGTTAATCTCCATGCGGAAAACGGTATTGTTATCCAGGCGCTGATCGAAGAAGCCTTAGAAGCTGGAAATACCTCGCCCAAATTCCATCAACTTACCCGGCCTCAGCTGATGGAAGGGGAAGCCACCCATCGAGTCATTCGCATTGCCGAGCTGGCGGAAGTGCCCGTCTATATTGTCCATCTCTCAGCTAAAGAAGCGTTGGACGCGGTGGTTGAAGCTCGCGATCGCGGCATCCATGCCTTTGCAGAAACCTGTCCCCACTATCTGTTTTTAGACAAATCCGAATACGAACGACCTGAGTTTGAAGCCGCTAAGTATGTAATGACGCCGCCGCTGCGGGACCATAAGTGTCAGCATGCTTTATGGCGCGGTCTGCAGTTTGACGATCTGCAGATTGTGGCTACAGACCACTGTCCATTTTGTTTTAATGAAAACGCCTACGGTATTCTCAAGTCAAAACAGTATGGCAAAGACAACTTTAACAAAATTCCCAACGGTGCTCCCGGCGTGGAGCTGAGGCTGTCACTGCTCTATGACGGCGGTGTGGTCGCGGGTAAAATCAATATCAATCGCTTTGTTCAGCTAACGGCAACGGCTCCGGCTAAAATGTTTGGCCTGTTTCCTCAAAAGGGAACGATTGCGGTAGGCAGCGACGCGGATATTGTTTTACTAGATCCAAATGAGCGTCATACGCTCAGTGCGAGCACCCATCATTCCAATGTGGACTATTCTCTTTTTGAAGGACGTGAGGTCCAAGGAAAGATCAAAAAAGTCTTTCTGCGAGGAGAGATGATCGTAGATGGAGACAGCTGGCTAGGACGAGCCGGAATGGGACAGTATATGAGTCGCTCGGCCTCTGGACGAGTTTTGGTCAGTTAGGGGAGGCGCTTTTCTTAAGGGAGATACTGTAGGTTACATTATGTCATACCTGCTGGACGCTTAGAGTACGCATAATCCTTTCAGTGCAATGCTTTGGGGGCTCATTTCTTCTTATGATTATGAAAAGTAGATTGAGCCATGTCAGAAATAGTGCGCTGTCTCTCAAATTTTACTAAGTGGAACTGTGGAGAACAATAGCACCTAAACTCTGAGTAATAAGTAGTTTAGAGCTAGACAATCCTTGTCCTTCGTAAAATTTGCAGCCTTGATATTGATCTGGGTCACCGACGGCATCCCATCTCTGAACGCACTGTTGTTGCATGAGATTCCAAAAACCTAACCCGCGGTTGTCCTGACGCAGTAGTATGCTCCCACTGTTACAAATATTGAGAGCATAGGGCAGCTCAGACAGCTGAGTCGATCGCTTGGATACTAGCTGGTTATGGTGCCAGACGGTAAGCATATGATCGATGTCGCACAAAACTAGATATGAACCATCATGGCTAAAAACGGCCTGGT
>JBHJIL010000035.1:0-12790 GCA_050043465.1 Leptolyngbyaceae cyanobacterium | reverse complement strand
CCTCCGCCCTGTCAGAGTACGTATTGCCGAGATTGTTGTAGGCTATTGCATCTTCTGGGTCGAGAGCGATGGCTCTATGGTAGTTTACGACTGCGGCTTCATACTGCGTCAGGTCAGAGTACGTATTGCCGAGATTGTTGTAGGCCATGGCATAGTCTGGGTCGAGAGCGATGGCTTTTTGGTAGTCAGCGATCGCGTCGTCATACTGCTTCAGTGCTTAATACGTATTGCCGAGATTGTTGTAGGCCATGGCATAGTCTGGATCGAGGACGATGGCTTTTTGGTAGCTAGCGATCGCGTCATCATCCCGCTTCAGCGCTTGGTACGTAATGCCGATATTGTAGTAGGCCGTGGTGTCATCTGGGTCGAGAGCGATAGCTTTTTGGTAGCTAGCGATCGCATCGTCATACTGCTTCAAGTTAGAGTAAGCAGAACCTAGCGTATCAAAGGCACTAGTGTATTGTCCTTCACGTAAGTTGATTGCTTTCTGGAGAGACAGAATAGCTTGTTGAGCCTCACCAAATCTATATTGCATGCAGCCAAGACCATAATAGGCATAAGCATTTTCTGAATTAAGCTGAATAGCTCTCTCGAACGTCCTTTTAGCATCTGAACTCTTGATAGCATTGCCTTTTCGCCAACCCAGTCTAAATCCTAAATCCTTCAAAAAATTGCTTATAGCTTTGGTCAACTCTAATACTGTCTTAGGCAGACCATCAGCCATGCTCAAACTATAAGTCAATGCTTCATTTTCTCTCTTGCTCTGATATAGATAACGTCCCCGACGCAGTTGCAGAATAGTCTCTAATTCCTGAGCTTTTGCTGACTCTAGTATCTGGCGTGTCAGCCATTTATCCAATGTATCTAGCAGTATTGCTGTGTCCTCTAGATCTGGTGTTGGTTCTAATACTGCTGCCATCCGACCCAAGATCTTGCGATTCATTGCTCCTAGCAGTCGCCGAAAGGTTTCTGCTACCTGTAGTAAACTCTTCGCCCATGCCCGATCATACTGCCACGCCTCAATAAATCGCGGTACTAAATACTCCCACAGTACGTCTTCCCCCCGCCAACCATAATGATGGGCCAAATCCAACATCCACGCCGCTAAACGCTCATCCTCAAACCACTCTGCCGTATCGCTCAGGTTTTTCTGTTTCTCCTTAATCTGTAGCTCCAACCAAGCAATAGCGCTATCGTTCAATCCCTGCACTAAGTCATCTTGCCGTTGCAGATCCTGTAGCAGATAGTCCTGCATAAAGTTGGACATCTTCTCATCCAGCCGCTGTTCATCCTCTGCTAAAAACGCATAGCGTCCTTGCAGTGTCTTCAGACGCTTCTTTAGTCCCGTCGGTGCATCTACCATTGCGCCTAATACATCCATCTGCGATCGTCGCAGCATCGCCAGTGCAAATGTTAACTGCCTGTCTGACAGAGTTTCTGGTGTATCCAAGCAGTGTTTTAGAAATCGCTCGCAGGTTTCTTTGATCACCTGATCTCGGTCATTAGTATTTCCGTATTCGTTAGCTACCGGTGCAACAATCTCAGCAATGGGCTTTCCTTTGCCGTACATTACTGCCGCTAGGTCTACTACAAAGGGAATACCCAGACTAAACTCAGCAATGGCTTCGGCATCTTCTTCCGTTAGCGATACCTCAGATACTTTCTCCTCAAAATACGCTCGAATCTCTTGAGAACTAAACTGCAACAGCTCTCGCGGATAGATCTGTGCCTCAGAAAAATCATCGGCATAGCCGCGAAAATATTTTTCACCTCGTTTTCCACTTTTTGCCAGATTTGACCGTCCTGAAATCGTCCAGATAACGCGGTTACTTCCCTGCTGAATCACCTGCCGCAGCACGTAGTCACATACTTGGCGATCAATAATCTCATAGGTATCTAGAAAAATAATGCCGGGCTGTCGCTGTGTCGCTTTGGCAATGTCTTTCCCTAGGCCATCTGCCAGTTTCTCCCAGGGCGGCTGCTGAAAAATCTTGACTTCCTGAGTACTTAGGGACTTAGCTGTCAGTTGCCGTGCCTGACTCAGCAGCGTAGCACCTACTTTAATAGCTACAGCCGCCCCCGTCGGATCGGTAGTAATAACTCCTTCTGTGGCTTTATCTAAAATCCAGGCAATCGCCTTACCACCGTACTGGGCTGTTATTTCCTTCAGTTCAGTATTGGGGGGTTCTGCTGCCAGAGTCTTTTCAACCTTGCTCTCAATCTCTTGAATCTCTTGCCTTGCCTGGGTGTAAAACTCGCCGGTATAGCTGTTTAGAGACTGCTCAAGCTCTATGTGTAGCACGTCTAGCACTGTTTGGGGCTTGATATTGCTGTGCCCTCGCTGCAGCTCTATATTTAAGTCTCGCTGCCGATCCCAGTCGATCAGCACTGTTTGATACTGCCCCTGAAATTCCTTAACGGCTAGCTCTTTTAATCGTCGAGTCAGTGTGGTTTTTCCCATACCTCCCGGACCGTGAAACAAGAAAATATATGGCTCGTCCGGTAGCTTGGGTGCTCTCCCCACTAGCTTCGACAGCGTTGGTAAATGCTTCTGGCCCCAAGAAGCTGATACGTACTGTCCCAGCACTCGCCGAAACTGATCTTGCTCTTGAGTACGACCGAGAAAAAACGGGGATTGGGACACAGCGTTTCAGAGAACCATCAATTTTTCTCTATTTAAGCCCAGTTTTCTTCAAACTGCCTATAGCTCTGCCGCGTACCCTTCGGCTGAGCTCAGGATACGCTGGCTTTTGAAGCTAGCTCCCCACGAGAATATTACGCTGTTCTGCTTTAAGACAGTCTTATCTACTGTTTTAGTATATACTAAAAATATATACCAATGACGCTTATGAATATTGCAAAGCTATTTCAAAATGGTCAAAGTCAGGCAGTCCGGCTGCCCAAAGCATTTCGGTTCGAGGGAGACCGAGTCTACATCAAGCGTGTCGGCAATGCCGTAGTACTCCTGCCTTACCAAAATCCCTGGCAGCTGCTGATCGATAGCGTTGAACAATTTTCCGATGACTTTATGGAAGAACGCCAACAGCCTGCTCCTCAAGAGCGCGAAGATTTGTTTGACTAAGGATGAAATACCTATTAGACACCAACATCTGTATATACATCATCAAACGTAAGCCACCTGAAATATTTGATCGTTTTCAAGACTGTGACGTCGGTGACGTTGGCATATCTACCATCACCGTTTCGGAACTCACCTATGGTACTCAAAAGAGTCGGTATCCAGAAAAAAACCAGGCTGCACTAGATCAGTTTCTATTACCGTTGGAAATTGTTGATTTTGATATGTCTGCAGCGCAAGCCTATGGTGCTATCCGCGCTCAGCTTGAGAAACAAGGTACACCCATTGGCCCGCTAGATTTTCTGATTGCAGCCCAAGCTCTCAGCTTAGGTATTAGCCTGATTACCAATAATGAAAAAGAGTTTCTGCGGGTGCCCGGGCTCAGTGTTGAAAACTGGGTCTGAGCCAATTGCTCAGCAGCGGCTCATCTATAAACAGATTCGGAAAAATCGGCTTTTTTGAGAATACCTCTTGTACCATTGCGGTCGAAGCGACCCGATGCGGTTTTGGAGCAAACTATGGTGCAAGCAGAAATTGGCATTATTGGCGGCAGCGGCCTCTATAAAATGGATGCCCTGACCGATATAGAAGAAGTCACCATCGATACGCCGTTTGGTCAGCCGTCTGATGCCTTAATCTGTGGCAAGCTGGATGGCACACCGGTTGCATTTTTGGCCCGTCACGGTCGCGGTCATCGGCTGATGCCCACCGAGCTACCCTTCCAAGCCAATATCTATGCGATGAAAAGCCTGGGGGTAAAGTACCTGGTATCCGCATCGGCGGTGGGCTCGCTTAAAGAAGCGGTAAAGCCGGTGGATATGGTGATTCCCGATCAGTTTATTGACCGCACCAAAGACCGAGCGGCTACATTTTTTGGTGAGGGCATTGTGGCTCATATTGCCTTTGGTGACCCGGTGTGTAAAAACCTGGCGACTGTTTTGGGCGATGCGGTAGAAAGCCTAGATTTAGACGAGGTAACGCTGCACCGAGGCGGCACCTACGTGTGTATGGAAGGACCGGCATTTTCGACCAAGGCAGAATCTCATCTATATCGCAGCTGGGGCGCAACCGTGATTGGTATGACCAACCTGACCGAGGCCAAGCTGGCGCGGGAAGCGGAAATTGCCTATGCCACCCTGGCCATGGCAACAGATTATGACTGCTGGCATCCGGATCATGACAGCGTCACGGTTGAAATGGTGATTGGTAATCTGCAAAAGAATGCGGTGAATGCCCAGCTGGTAATTCGCGATGTGGTCCGACGGCTAGCAGAAAATCCGCCCGTCTCTGAGGCGCATTCGGCGCTAAAGTTTGCGGTGATTACGCCTTTGGATACGGCTCCGGCAGCAACAAAGGACAAGCTCAAGCTGCTGTTGGAAAAGTATATGTAGCGTCAAATTTTATGAAGTTAAATAGTGATGCTGAAGAGACGTTCCATGGAACGTCTCCACATCCATCTGTGGGAAGGTTTACCAATAGGTTCAAGAATGCCTAAGATATGGGGACGCTTCTAAAATGCATTATGACCGGTGAACTTGGTTATTCCTTACCTCCAGCTGTCCGTCGGATTGCCAACAACTTTCGCTTGGTTGGCTGGCTCAGTTTCTGGGTACAGATTGTCAGTGGTGTGATTGCCACCCTGCTATTTGTCACGTCTTTACTGGGGCTACAGTCGGCTACTAACCGAGGCGGTGCTGAAAATGCGGCAGCGGGCGGTGGCTTTTTGCTGGCGGCTCTGGGATTAGTTGCTGTTTATGTGGGGGCATTTTGGGCCTTTCAGTATACCCGGTTCGCTCGACGGCTCAAATCAAGCAATCCGGACCTGCGACCCAAGCCAAAGAATGCGGCCAAGATCATTATGACGGGTCTAGGTATTAGCGTTTTGGGGATGTTTTTTGGCCTACTGGGAGCCGGTGGGGTGGTTGGTTCACTGATGCTGAAGGTGATCTCTCAGCCCCAGAGTAATATAGCGATTACGAATCCTTCCCTGGCGGTTGAGCCGCTGGATGTATTTCTAGTGCAGTCGACTATTAACACGCTGATTTCTCACTTTGCTGGCATTGTGGGGTCGCTGTGGCTGTCACGAACGATTAATAAGCAGTCGTAGGTCAGGAAAACGTCGTAAACGAGCTGTAGTACCCAGGTAGGGACTGACGTATTTGGCTGAAGAGTTTCAAAACAGCCAATTTTGAGGTCGGCATGGTTTAGCCGATATTTCTTGATACCTCAGCTAGTGTGGAGATCGGTCCCATTGTTCGGGAGAAAAATCATGGAAAAGGACACTCCGAGCGATCGCACATGTGCTCGCGTCTGGCTGTTATACCTGCAGGGGCGACTGTCTCCGGTGCAGCTGCTGGCGCTGTGTAAGTTGCCCACCACAGCCAGTGAGCCCGAGACAGCTGTTTAGGGTCAAAACGAACAAAAGCAGACTTAGAATAGGGATTTGCTAGAGCGGCGCTAACATGGGCTCTGGCAAATCCTTATTTTGATCGTATATGAAACCATTGGCAGACCGAATACCAGCGCCAACGCTGGTGATTTTGGCAGGGGTAACGGTACAGCTCGGGTCTGCTCTAGCAAAGTCCGTATTTGAGTTAGCCGGTCCTTTGGGAACGGTGTTTTTGCGTGTGGCTCTATCGGCGGTGCTGTTTTTGGTACTGTGGCGACCTAGCTGGCAAGGCTCTCGTCAAAACTGGCCGCTGGTGATGGCCTATGGTGGGGTGCTCGCCATGATGAACACCTCGTTTTACCTGGCGATTGACCGGATTCCTTTGGGAGTAGCGGTGGCGATTGAGTTTACAGGACCGCTGGGGCTGGCGGTGATTAAATCGCGCCGCTGGCTAGATGTGGTGTGGGTGACTCTGGCAGCGGTGGGGGTGCTGTTGCTAGCACCGCTGCAGGGAAGCGGGTTAGACCCGATTGGCTTAGGCTTTGCGGCGATGGCGGCGATGGCCTGGAGCGGCTATATCTTGCTGGCCCAGGCGACGGGAAAAGTGGTGCCGGGGCTGGAAGGGCTGGCCTGGGGTATGGTGTTTGGTGCCTGTATTTTGATGCCCATTGGTGTTGGGTCAGCGGGTACGGCGCTATTAGATATGCGGCTACTTGCGATCGCAACTGCAGTTGCGGCTCTATCCTCGGCTACCTATGCTCTAGAAATGGTGGCGCTGCGACGGCTGCCGGTCAATGTGTTTGGAGTGCTACTCAGCGTAGAGCCGATGCTGGCAGCGGCATCTGGCTTTTTTGTACTGGGTGAAACTCTAACCCTGCGCTCGCTGGTGGCCGTGGTTTTAATTTCGATTGCTGCTGCTGGATCGGCCCGCTACGGATTGCCCCTAGAAGAAGACTAACGCAAAAAGCCCCTGCGGCTGCAAGGGCTTTTAATATCAGACAGGTTGACCCGGTCTAGGGGGTATTCTCAAATCCAAGCGTTCATACCACCGCTTCGTTGAGCAGTTCAGTGATGGCCCGATGCTCAATGGGCGGCTCCGATAGAATCTCTTGACGCGTATCGGTAATTAGCCAGTCTAGCGCCGCTTCTTGCATATCAATAGAGGCTCCGGTTTTATCAACGCAGTAGCGACCAAAGACTAGCTTGTCAATCAGCCGTACGCCTGGACCAATGCGTGAATATTCAAAGATGACGCTTTTATCGACGAGGGCACCGCTACAAATAGAGCAGTTGGGACCAATCATGCTAGGACCGATGATGGTAGCACCGTCTTCAATTTCAGCCATACCGCCAATGTAGACCGGGCCTTCGATGTTGATCTTATCCCAGTTGGCCTTAACGTTAAGACCGGCATATACGCCGGGTCTGACTTCTTGCCCTGGAATCCCAACGCCCTTAACCTGACCGGTCAAGACATCCTGAATCGCCTGCCAGTAGTCGGGTACCTTACCAATATCCACCCACTCAAAGTCCATGGTGATACCGTAAAATGCCTCATTTGCCGCTACCAGCTGCGGGAAGAGGTCGCCACCGATGTCAAACTCTTGACCGGAGGGAATGTAGTTAAAGATTTCAGGCTCAAAGATATAAATACCGGTGTTGATGTTGGTGCTGAGGGCCTCTTCAACCTTGGGCTTTTCCTGGAAGGACTTGATTTTGCCCGTGTCGTCGGTAACCACAACACCGTAGCTGGGCACCTGCTTGATGGGCACCGACTTCATGACAATAGTTGCGATCGCGCCCTTTTCCTTATGGCGGCGCACTGCTTCCGTCAGGTCCAGGTCGATCAGTGCGTCACCGCAAAGCACGACAAAGGTATCGTCAAAAAAGGGTGAAAAGTCTTGAATCTTACGCATACCACCGGCAGACCCTAGGGCGTCACCCACCAGTTCACCATTGGTGATGCGACCTTCAAACGAATAGGCCAGTTCTACACCAAAGCGCTGACCGTCTCTGAAATAGCCTTCAATTTCATTCGCCAGGTGGCTGACATTCGCAACAACCTGATTAAAGCCGTGGTGTTTTAGCAATTCTAAGAGAAACTCCATCACCGGCTTTTGCAGGATGGGAATCATTGGCTTTGGAATGGTGTAGGTAATTGGACGTACACGAGTGCCTTTCCCTGCGGCCAAGATCATGGCTTTCATAAATGCTCTCTCTATTCCTTAGTTAACAGCTAAAAGGTAAAAATAAACGGTCGTCACCGCTGCCTATAAGCAACGGCGGTTTAGATCTATTGAGTTGACAGTAGCTAGTTCGAAGCAAATTTTAGAGTAATTACAAGATCTACTATTACAAAAAATGCTGATACTAACCAGACATTAGAAACCTGGCAACGTCAAGATAGTAGCAAGGGCGTTCGCAGTATACCCACGCTTATCTAGGGTCTTCATGGTTGCCTCATAGACACCAGGACAAATTATTGATTTTTGTATATTTGCTGGGATGTCTAACACCACAGCATTGTCCGTATTGAAAGACGCTTTGGTGGTATTGACGATAAGGATAAGCCGGGTGCGATCGCCTAGTCGGGGAGAGCATAGTTAGGCACATCTGCCAGCGTGGCTTCGTTTAGCTGTCTAACTTTTAGGTCTCGATAAAAGCGATCCTGGGCCAGCTCGACTTTAGATTGAGACGACAGAAACAAAAGTCCCCAAAATACCCCTACCTTTTCATGGCGGTAGTCTTCTTCAGTTAATTCCTGGGTGATGGGACCGCCTAGAACCTCAGGACGGAACTGGGCCCAGTGCTCCAGCAGGCGCTCAAAGTCCATCCAGTCGATGGCGCTTTCAAGTTCTTCCCAGTAGCGGTCTAGAAACGTAGACAGGGCATCGGCAATTTCTGACAAATTCTCTTGGTGTGCCAGCTGGGCAATGGTGCTAATGGCTTTGCGCTTGGAATGGGGCTTAGCACCTCGAGCCCGGTTGCGCGGTGTAGAGTTAGCCATGGCCACGGCCATCATTTCCAGCTGAGCAATCAGCTCTTGCAACGTAACCTGCCGTTTTTCAGGTGGGTTGGCCACCGCTCGACGATGAATATAGTGCTCTAGATTTCGGGGCAGCCGTTTGGCATAGCCCTGGGGTTCAAATGCTTCGTCTGGGTCTTCAAATTCGACCACCTCTTCTTCAATTTCGGTGCGAATTAGGGTATCGGCCTTTAGCAGCACCAGCATCGACGCGTAGAGAAACGCCTGACCTGACTCGGATAGGTTCTTTTCGTAGGGAGAGCGACCGTTGGTTTCGATAGGGGCCTGCTCTTTTAAGCTTTTAAGAAACCGATCGACCACATCGATTACATTGACATCCCACGGATTAATTTCGCCGCGTTCAGACAGGTCGATCAAAAATGCGATCGCCTGTTGAGCTAAAGAATTAGCCATAGACTCAGACTGCTAAAAACTAGCAAACGCGTCATTGCTGATTTAAATCATCTACAACGACAACGCTATATATAGCGTGAACAAATGCACTATAGCGTAGGAAATTGAAATTTCAAAATAAACTGTCAAATTTGGTTATGGAGTCTGGTGGGGGCGTATAGCTATGCACCCCCGAGCCTAGAAAAATCAGGCCATGGCCTCTTCTGTCTCTGATCCTTTAGTTGCGGTTCCAGGCAGCATGGGCTGCAGATCCTCTAGTTCCACGCGATAGCGCTCAACATCTTCTTCTAGCTGCTGGATTCGCATTTCGCGCTGTTGGACTTGAGGATTGATATTAAAGTATCCCTGGACCTGTACCCACACGCTAAATACCCAAGCCAGGACCGCGCCTATACCCAGAGAAACCATCAGCTCGATGCACAGCGGTGCTTCGATATTGACGCCGCGTACTATATGGATAGTGGCGGGGTCAGTATTCTCAATGCCAAACAGCACCAGGGCCAAGCAAATGACAAAGATGACGACAAAGTTAATCTGCCGCATAGCAGTCACCTCAAATCATGATAATTAAGACAGCTACAGGCTACTACAGGAAAGTTCTAATCGGACGAAGGGTTTTTATTTATTAAAGAGTGAATAGCGCACTCCATAGCCCCCGGCACACAGTAAGGCTATGACCACTGCGCCAATGCCGATGGGGCTGGGCACCCAAAATGTGGCATCGATGGTATTGATCTGACCGGGCTGTAGAGGCCAGCGGTGGGCTTGTCCCACCGAGTGAATTTGAAACCTTAAATCTAGCGTTCGCCAGCGGTCTAAGGCACCGCCGTCCCCTATAGCGGTATCGGCTTTGAGCGCGCTGAGGTCAATATCAGCATGGAGAGAGTTGAGTAGGGCCACTCCCCAGTTTTTTTGGGTCAGGTCCAAGTGGGCCAGCAGCGGTGGAGCACCGGGCACCTGGGTCATCAGACCGTCTTTAGCAAAAAGCTGGTTAAATTTTTGGACCAGCTCGGACCCGTTATTAAAATCGATGCTGACCTGGAGGGTGCCGTCGTCTAAGGATGCCACCTTGCCTGAAAAGGTTTTGGCCTCTTCAATAAAGACCTGTAGCCACTGCTGGCGGGCCTCGCTATTAAGGGCGACGAACCGTTCGTCTAGATGTAGGGTTTGGACCAAAACGCCGTGGGTTTGGCTATCAAACTGAATACCCAGCTGATAGTCAACGCAGCCAGTTAGCCCCAGCGCTAAGACGATGAGAATTAGCGATCGCACCATTAGCTTAACCACCACAGCCCCCCCATCAAAAGCGCACAGCCTACTAGCACAGCCCAGACAAAGCCATTATCCTCCGTATTGACCTGATCGAGCGGCAGCGGTGGCGGTGGCGGCTTTAAGGGGCGTGGCTTGCTCGGACGGGTTTGCCAGGGTTTCTCGTTGCTGTTTTCCAGCTCTGCGAGATCGGGGATTTTGGTGAGCCACTCCTCCTTAGCCTCTAGCTTAGGAGCCTTGATAATATAGAGCAGCTGTTTGCTCTGTTTTCTAACATCCAGGTCTGGATGCCGAGCAAGTTTTCAACAGAGTTCAATGGCGTCTTCACGTCGGTTAGAGGCCGTTAGCGCATTGACCAGCCACAGCTTGATTGCCCCATCTAATGCAATCCCGTGCTCTTCGGTTAATGCCTGTTCAAACGCGTTGACCGCGTCGGTATATCGTCCCCGTTCAAAGGCTTGCTGACCGATTTCATAGGCGGCTTGGGCTCGCTGATTAACAGCATCTGGCATGGGGCTGAGCAGTAGACAGGCCATTTATTTTACAACGCCTGTTAGCCCGGTGCGATCGCGTCGGTTTTGTTCTGTTGTTACAAAAGCCCTTTATGACAGGGCTTCATAGAGTGAAAGAATTGCGATCGCGCAGCCAAACGTCAGACCTAGCTTAAGCATCCAGGGAGCAACGGTTGTCAAAAATGCCAGGGCGGTCTCTGCACCAACGGCAATTACCAGCAACAAACAGATGATAAAAAAGCCGTACAGCAGAATAAAAAATCCCTGCAGTAATTTGCCCATCAGATAATACAATCGCGGGTGGTGATGAGTTCTACGCATAACCCCTCCTATATGCTTAAAGCGTGATTTTACGAAGCCACTAAACGGTGGCTGATGTTTCGCTTCACCCGGCCAGACACCTTACGCGTTGCTGGCATCGTTACGGGGCGAATAAGTAAGATAAGTCCCACCCGAGCGACGACTCGAACTGGAGTCTCGATAGGTAAAGAACAAACTTGTGTATCTGCGCAGCGAGCCAACCAAGAAACTCCCTGGAGCTTCACTCGTCCGGTTGCGTTTGGTCGAATTGACTCGATGACAGTACCTTGGGCATCCATAACGCTCAACAGGTGAGGTGTGGAATGCGGCGTAGTATCGCTGCCGAAGATTGATTTCAAAATTGAGCGGATAGACATAATGGTGTCCTCCTAAATGAGATTAGCTGTCTTTTAGCTGAGGGTGACTGGCTTGCGATCGCTACTGCTCGAAGTTTGCCTCTTGAACTTCTTTTAGAATGATCTCGTCATCGCAGTTAGGTAGAACAAAGGTAACGACCGTCTTTTTAGACTTGGGTTTAGGTTCAGGTGATTTGCCCAGCAGCATCACAACTAAAGCACTCAAACCAAAACCGATAAACATCTCAGGAGACATGGCAGATTTTCCTTGTAGTATGGCGTTGTTCAAAGCTTTGAGCTTTGTGTCTACATCATGGCAATCGAAAAATCTTTTCTGACACCCCTAAAGTCGTGAGGTTAAGTCATTGGTCTGTTGGCGGCTAACTCTGCTTCATCATAAAAGTCATAGAATCTAGCTGACTTCTTTAAAGAGCTGTAGTGAAGTTAGTACAAGTGATTATTAAAAAAGTCATATAGCCTCTCAAAAAGTCATATGACTTACAGTAAACTCCTGACTATACAGAGCTTGTGTGCGTTTACCGTGAACTTATGGAGTCTGAACTATCGTTTGAGGATGTCCCGTTTGAGGACATCTTAGGCTATGTCAATAGCTGTGTGCAGGACTATGCCGGACATCTATTAACTGAGATACAAACCAATATACTACGCCTGACTTGGGAAGAAAATCTGTCATATGCTGCTATGGCGAAGCGAATGGGCTATGCGCCGAGCACCCTGCGAGGAGTGTATGGCTATGAGCTATGGAAACTGCTCGATAATGTTTGGCCTAACGAGGGAAAAGTTAACAAGTCTAGGTTCAATTCAGTGGTTAAACGCCGCTATAAAGACTGGTTAAACTCGCAAAAAAATGGTCGCCCATCATCCACAGATTTACCAACTGATCAATCCAATCACTTATTAGAACGAAACTCACTAGCGTCTCGTATTTTAGAGATTCTGGATTCTGGCTATCACTCAATTATTCTCACAGGGGCAATTGGAATCGGCAAAACCCATTTATTACGCGCCCTTCAATCGGAGCTTAGCAGTCATTTTACCCATGTTGTTGAGCATTCCGCTTACGAATTGCCGAGCTGGCAGTTTTGGCATCGACTGCTGCTTCCTTTTAATCAGGAGCTCAACCAGACGTCGCTATCAGAGTATCAGCTGCGTCAGCAGGTAATACAAACTCTAAATCAAACGCCTTATCTCATTATTATTGACCAAAGTGGGCGTTTTTTAGACGAGCCGCAATACAATAGATTTTTCAGTGACATCAGCGCAGCTGTCAGCCAACAAAGCTGCTTACTCTGGTCTAGCGATATTATTCCGGTTGACTTCGATCAGCACACTGTTGCTTTAGAAACAATCGGAGAGCTATCATTCGCTGAAGCAAAAGAGTTACTTGCTGAACAGTATCCGCCTTTTGAAGGCTCAATTGCCCAG
>JBHJIL010000034.1:0-2453 GCA_050043465.1 Leptolyngbyaceae cyanobacterium | reverse complement strand
TATTGCTAAGAAATGGAACAGACCCATTAAAAATTGGCGCGCAGCCCTCTCGCATTTTGCTATTCTGTTTCCAGAACGCTTTTCCCCATAAGAAAAAAGCGCTTACACAAAAATCAATACACTCTCCTGGTTGCATGACCTTCTGGTTAAACGCTCAATTACCTCCTGCCTATTTCAACCATGTGTAAGACTATCCAGGTATAGCTGAGTCAACTTATAAATTCCAGATATTTTCTACTGTGTAGGGACCGCCTTCTACCTGCCAGAAGGTACCGTCAACGTAGCGACGGTTGAGGTCTAGCTGTGCGATCTCATCCATATCTGCCTGAGTCAATGAAACTTCTGCCGCCGCCAGATTTTGTTTGATTCGCTCTGGGTTAACTGATTTAGGAATCACTGCCGTTCCCCGGTGAATGGCCCAGCTAATCAGTACCTGTGCAGGTGTCGCCCCATGACTCTCGGCAATTGAAGCGATCGTTGAATTTTCGAGTAAAACGGGCTCATCATCTGCCTTTAGACTGTCTGGACGGTCCGAAGACCCCAACGGCGAGTACGCCGTGAGATAAATATTGTTTTCCCGGCAGAACTCTAGCATTGCAGACTGCTGCAGGTAGGGATGCAGCTCAATCTGGTTCATTTCTGGCTTGAGCCGCGCTTTATCTAGTAGGTTCTGTAGCTTAGCTACGCTAAAGTTAGAAACTCCAATATGCCGACACAGATTCTCTTCAACTAGCGCTTCCATCCGGCTCCAGGTCGTCAAGATTGGCAGCACCTCCAAAGAAATCAGCTTCTCTGGCGTTAGGGGAAACGACTCTCCCTTTTTGATCGCCACCGGCCAGTGAATCAGGTACAGATCCAAATAGTCCAGCTGCAGATTTTTGAGCGTAGTCTCTAGGGCAGGACGCACATCGTCCGGCGCGTGGGAGTCGTTCCACAGCTTGGAGGTAATCCACATCTGGTCACGGGTGACCACCCCTTCGCTAAACGATTCGCTCAGCGCCTGGCCAATCTCGGCCTCGTTGCCATAGATGTGAGCGCAGTCGATGTGGCGGTAGCCGGTTGCGATCGCAGTTTTGACTGCCTTATACACATCGCCCGGGGCAGACTTCCAGGTCCCCAGCCCCAGACTCGGCATCCGAGCGCCATTCTTAAACTGCAGTGTCGCTACCATCGGTCTGCTCCCAGGAATCAATAAATGAATCGCTAAACCTTAGCTTTTAATCAAAGTAGCAAACCTGGCTGGAAAATGTTTGCCGCCCTACAGCGCCGCCCGCCGCTCTTGCTGAACCCGATTGAACGCATTTTCCTCGGCTGTCAAAACCTGGCTTACCGAAGGCGGGCGCATATCCCACTGCACTTCTGAAAGAAATAGCAGCGTTCCAGCAATCACAGTGCCTGAGAACAGAAACGGATAGGCCCCAAAGTAAGGCAGGAGGGCAATCCCTAAAATATGAATGGCACCCGCTGCTGTTAGCGTTCGCGATCGCAGCCCCCAACCGGTTAGCAAATATCCCAACGCGCTGATGCCTAGCCACAGCTGACAAAGATTTAGCAGCACCCAGCCCCAGCCTAAAAAGATGCCGCCATCCGTTAGACCAACACCCGCTAGCATCAGAGCGGCCCAGGTATAAATGACCCACCGTAGCTGCTCAACCCTGACCCAAAACCAGGCCAGCAAAGACATTAAAATGATACCGACGCACGTTAGTGCCGACCAAAGGATAGCCTGGTCGTGCCAGTTAACCGATGCAAACTGGGCGACTGCAAAAATAATGGCCGTAATCCATCCCCAGATCAAAAACGTTTGGTCAATGCGAGTATAGAGTCTTGTAAAAAGCCTGACGTTACCCAATCGATAATCGATGCGAAGCAATCCTTTTAAGTCTTGTAGGTCTAAAGCTTCTTGCTTACGACGAACCCAGGGCTCGTCTGAATTGAAAAAACTCATAGATTATGTAAAAACTCTATCGTGAGGCTGAGGTGTCGCTACCTCAGAGGACATATTGATTCAATCAGACCGTCTTACTGATATCGGTAGTCTGTAGAACCAACGTCCAAAAAAGTAACCAAGCTAATGGATACCTCGACCACGCTTTTCACATCTATCTTAAGACGTTTGTATATCTACTACGATAGGGGAAATTACGAACCCAATGTTCGGGTTTTAGACCTTTAAAAATTAACAGCAAAAAAAATAGAGCGAGCTAAAGGTAGCCCACTCCTAAGTTTTACGTTGATATGGCAAACGATGATCTAGCTCACAGCCTACGACCGTTCTGATGGAGGGTTGCGCCTCCCTTCGGCTGCGATTAATGGAGGAAGCGATAAAAACTCCATAGCCGCGATCTGCGTTTAGCACTGCCCTTATCCCTGACATCGCTCTCCTACGGGACACAGTACCAGACCACAACGGAAAAACGTCTATACAATGCAAATATGTAATAAAAGAAATA
>JBHJIL010000033.1:0-156306 GCA_050043465.1 Leptolyngbyaceae cyanobacterium | reverse complement strand
GGATATCGTCTTCACTGAGTTTGAGGGGTCGTTTTGGCTGACTCAAGGAAGGACAGGTTAAAGAGGCTAAGCTAATACATTACCTGCACTATCTCAGTGACCTTGGAAAAACTCTCTATTTTTTAAGCCTAAGTAGTTACGTTAAAAGAAACAATAGGCAAGCATAAATTGCTCTACCAATTGAACACGATGCATTTCATATAGTAGCCGGGTAGGCTAAGTTCTCAATGATGCATTATTTATAATATCGCGGTTTTTATCCTACACTAGCAATAATCTTTCCAATATCTTACGGTTTTGCACCCGTCGCTAATGTTATTTGCTAGGTCAATCGAAACTGACGCATCACCGTTTTCAGCCCTGGCAACTCGAGGCTGCTAGAGCTAATCTTAGAAGAAAGTGCACTTTGAGGTGTCAATTCTTGACGACGCTCCTTTAATCCTTGACTAAGTGCTAATTTAATTTCGACTAGAATAGTCTCCTCAGGTGTTGATTCTAAAAAAACTGAGGCTGCTCTAGCTTTCCATCCTTTAGCTTCTAGACGTTCTCTTTTAGACTGTTTTATAACACTCATTTTTCCTATTTATCAGTGTCATACTGTTTGAGACGTTTTTGACAAATCTCGATGTCAGAAAATCCTACGATCACCATTAGAACAGCTCACGAATCTGATGCTGAAATTATCTCTCAGCTGCTCGCGTCGCTTGACTATAGCGAAACGCAGCCGTTTATTCGTGACCGGATTACCCAACTGCTGGCCAATCCGGATGCAACACTGCTAGTCGCTACTATCGATGCCCACGTCATCGGTGTTTTGTCGCTTCATTTTATTCCACAGTTGGCCTTGGCAGGGGACTTTTGTCGGATTAGCTATTTCTGTGTAGATGAGTCGGTCAGGGGAGCTGGTATTGGTGCTGCACTTGAGGTCCGAGCAGCTGAGCTGGCGCTGAGTCGTGGTTGCGATCGCATCGAAGTTCACTGTCATTCTAGGCGGGTTGGTGCCCATCGCTTCTATGCCCGCCAAGGATATGTAGAGTCGCCCAAGTATCTGGCGAAATCATTGGTTGCAGGCTGACGGTCACTAGAGCTGGAATACGAACTCATTGCAGCAGATTGAGATTAGCTAAATTCAGGGCAATAAGCGCACGCAGAATTTCTTTACTCTCTGCTCATAAATTTTTACCGTTAAAGCGTTTACTCAGACTGTAGCTACTGGTTCAGGGCCAAGCCCCACTGCTTAGTGTCATATGAGAAACCATGAACTTCTATTTTGGGTACCTCCTTGTTCTATACCCGGTGGTATTTACTGGCCTCTTGCTATGGTTAGCATTCAAGACAATCAAAGCCTATAAAGGAGGAAACCGAACCAACGCAGGCAGATACATCTTTGTTGGTTTTGTAGCAAGTTTTTATTTAACGCGCACTGCTATTGCCTCGGCGCTAGCGGCTATTTTGTTTGCTTTTCCAGCGAGCGAAGCCGATTTAATCAAGGCACTTCATAGAGAGACCGGCATTACTCTACCTCCCAGTGCCAGAGTGACCTCCTATCGCACCGATGGCGGCTCTTTTGGCTACTGGAGTGGGTTCCTAAAGGCCAAAGTGAACTGTCGAGATATGGCATCGCTAAAACAACTATCGGGAAACCTGTTTGATAGCCAAACACGGTTTGACATCAGCTCAGAGTCTAAGACTACCCAGCTAGACTTTTGGAGAAAATCTCGTTTCACGATTCCAGCCGGTTCCGAAGTGGTTGAGTACAGCAGCAATGGTCAGTCTAAACAGACAATCTACGCCATAAATTCAAAGAAATGCACTGTCTACTACCACTATTTCAACATCGACTAAACAATCCATCAGCAGAGTACTGTTCTTAACGTATCCCACGCCATTACTCAAACAGACTACTGATTTTTTGGTAGCTTTGCCTGCCATAACAACAGTAGCGGAAACAAAAGCTCAAGGGCGGTAAACCCAATACTCATCCCGTCTGGTGGGCCGACCTGCAACCACGATAAAACTCGACCAATGCCACCAAAGAAAATAGAGCCCCCAATAATATGAAATAGCGTACGGTGCTTTTCAATCGTGGGGATAATCCACCAAGCGATGAGACTGAGCGACAAATAGTAGCCCGTAATATAGCGATAATGACTATCGAACTGGGGCTCAATCATATCTGGAGACAGCCAGCGACCCAGCCCCATGGTTACACCCAAGAGAGAGACCAGTAGCGGAATCAGGCTGAGCAGCCCCAAAAACCTTGGGATTGAGGATTTAGTAAATTCCAGATTTATGATTGTTGTGGTTGAGCAACATAGTTCCATTGAGGTAGATAGTCATCAAACCCACCTAGAAAAAAGTGGATACTATAAAATCCTCATCCCCAAGTATGTTTGTACACGTTAAAAACAGTCTATGTCACTAGCTATCCGCCAACTCACCCCAAATGATATTCCGCTGATGGAAGCGCTGTTAACCACATTTGGTAAAGCATTTGATGAAACAGATACCTATACGGCAAAACGCCCAAGTCAAGACTACCTGCAGCGATTGCTCGGTAGCGAAACGTTTATTGCGCTAGCGGCTATCAAGAACGACGAGGTGATAGGCGGTATCGCGGCCTATGAACTGATCAAGTTCGAACAGGAACGCAGCGAAATCTATATTTACGATCTCGCTGTCGCCCTAGAACATCGGCGAGAAGGAATTGCGACCGCTCTCATTGAAACACTAAAAGACATTGCGGTTGAGCGGGGAGTCTATGGAATATTCGTGCAGGCCGACACTAGTGAGGAGGACAAAGCTGCGATCGCACTATACACAAAGCTAGGAAAACGAGAGCGTGTGTTACACTTTGACATTCCGGTAGAGCACTAACGCAACATTACAAAAATTCTGTTGAAACAGGCTGAGGAACGTCTCTCCCTACATTAACTTTTGGACTTTATAAAATTCTTATCCCTTAGTTGCAAGAAATTATCAAAGCGCGACAGCCATAGATCGACTTTTCCCACATCGCATACTCTTAGCTCATGAATCGTCTATCTATTGGTGCACAGCAAATCCTCAATGACTTCAATAGCCGCCAAAATTACGAAAATGAGTTCCATAGGCGAGCCGCCGCTCGATTGGTCGAGTTAGCCGCATTGCAATCAGGCCAGCGCGTTCTAGATATTGCTACTGGAACTGGATTGGCCGCGATCGGTGTCGCTCAAATCGTTGGTTCTACAGGAAATGTATTGGGAACTGACTTTGCTGTAGGAATGTTGCAGCAAGCCCAACAAAAGGCAAATGCCTTAGGATTGAAAAATATAAGGTTTGAAGAAGTCGATGCCGGTCAGCAGCATTTACCAGCGAACCAGTTCGATGCCATCCTTTGCTCCTCTGCGATTGTCTATCTAACAGATATTCCGTCCTCGCTACGCCGATGGCACAATACATTGAAACCAAATGGAATAGTAGCGTTTTCCTGTCTGTTTGAGACATCTCCCAGCTCATCTGTTGTGTTTCGAGCCATCGTACAAAAGTATGGCATCACTATTGCTAACCCTAATAAGCTGTTAGGTACGCCAGAGCGATGTCACCAGCTGCTGGAGAAGATTGGATTTCAAGAGATTGCGATCGCAACCGAACAATTTGGCTTCTATTCGAAAAATGCAGAAGCGATGTGGGCGGGCAATGCAAACAGCGCATTTGGACTTCAAGATGTGAGCTGGTCGAAAGAAAAATTGAAGCGTTGCAAGCAAGAGTATTTGGAAGAAATTGATAAAGCCTCAGACAAAGAAAGCTACTGGAATGACATCATAATGTTTTTCATCACTGCTCAAAGAGTCAATGCCTAAGGCAAGCAAGGTATATTCTCAGGGCATCTACATATCCAAGCTATTACTCATACCGCACGCCGTTATGCTCTAGCCATCCGTCGGCATGCCAGTCTTTTGGGTCATCATGGGTCCAGTGTAAAATGCCCCCTTGCTGATTCCATTCGTACTCGCCCCGAAATCGAACAGTATCCCCTGTTCGTAGAGCATCAATGCGGGGAGCTACGTCAATGTTATGGCTCACCAGCAGCGTCTGACCCGACTCTAATCGCAAAATAAATCGCTGATGCCGTGAACCTTCCAAATCATCTGACAGCAACCGTTCCACCCGGCCTGTCCCTTCTACGATTAGGTCAGATACCCCGTTACGGTAAGCCTCCATCAGCTCAGCATCACCTTTAATCTCAGCGCGTCGAAAATGATCCTGGGAAGCAGCATCGGCCATAGACGTAGATCCAAAAAACAATGATGGAGACACTTTCATCACTGGCACAAGTGATAAAAAACTAGACAAAAGAGTCGTTGCTAAAAATGATTGAAATGCTTTAGGAGTAAGGCGTTTGACCATATCAAGGGGTAAACCGTATACGGTAGTGTCGGTGTAATTTTACCCCAAACCATGGGGGCATTCCCCACCTGCACGGTTTCTCTTAGTTTGCGATTATGAATTCATCGAACGAGAGAGACACCTCCCATGAAGACATCCGCACAACAGTCCATTATCGAAGGTCTACGTAACTGGTACCGCAACGCGATTCGCAATTCTAAATATCGCTGGCTCGTTGTTTTTGGTAGCCTGCTTTATCTTGCTAGCCCCCTTGATATTTCGCCGGATGTTTTTCCGATTATTGGCTGGATTGATGATGGCATTATTGCCACCCTTCTAGTTACTGAGGTGTCTCAACTCCTATTCGAGCAGGTCAACGCCTCTAAGAAGAAAGGCAAAGAAGAGACTACTACAGCCGCTGATACCGCCACTGCAACCGAGCAGGTGGTTGATGTACAGGCGGTATCTGTGAGCTAACCTCCAGTAGGTTTATCGCATCTTTTTTCAATACTGAACTCATTTACCCAAAGCACAGAATCATGACTTATTCCAACACTCAACTCAACGAAAACTTTCAGTCCATTAAGACCGAAGGCGGTCTTCGTACCAAGAAGGTTGCTGAGATTCTCAAGGTAGCGTTCTCTGAAGCCGTCAGCGAAGTCAAGGAAGGTGCTACCACCGTTCGCCCCTTTGCCAAAGATCTAGCCGATACTGCTGTTCAAGTAGTTAAGGAGAAGGGGCAAGAAGCCTACGTCAACGCCAAGCAGGCAGCGAAAGAAACTGCTGTTGAGGAGAAAGATATTATCACTCAGTTCAAGCTCAAGCTGCAGGCTATTGTTGATGCTGTTAAGGCTACATTGTTTAGTCGAAAGGAAGAGGATACCGCTGAGACAGTTGCTCTAATTGAGCAGGAGACTGACGTCCATGTAGTGACTGTTGATTCTACGGCAGATGTCGCTTAGAAGCTATCAGGTTTTCTCTTTCTAAGGTTTTGTTAGGTACACAAACTTTTGGCGCTAGCTTCAGAGCTAGCGCTTTTTTTCTGTCTTTGACTGGAAAAGCTGCCTATTTGATTTACTTTGCTAAGGCTGCTTGCTGACGATCCTTGATTTCTAAGTGCACCAATAGCGCATTGATATCCGCTGGATTTACACCGCCAATGCGAGTTGCCTGACCGATGGTCAACGGTTTTACAGAGGTTAATTTTTCTCGGGCTTCCATTGATAGGGTATCAATGGTCATGTAATCCAATCCTGAAGGCAGCTTTCGGCTTTGTTGTTTAGCAACCTGTTCGATTTGTTTTTTCTGGCGCTGAATATAGCCAGAGTATTTGATATCGATTTCAGCACCTTCTTTTTCGGACCGCGTTAGGTCTGGGTTGCCGAGGTCATAGTGCTCTAGTTGGACGTAGTGAAATTTGGGGCGACGGAGGAGGTCGGCAAGTGCGATCGCATCCTTACTTTTCTGCCCCGTATCTGCCACAATCTGCTGACCCACCGGCTCATGGGCCTTTACCCGAGTACTGTGCAGCCGCTCTTTCTCCGCCACAATATTTGCCTGCTTACGGGTATATAGCTCCCAGCGTCGATCATCAATCAGACCAATTTCTCGCCCCAAGGGCGTCAGCCGCTGATCCGCATTGTCCGAGCGCAAAATCAGCCGATACTCAGATCGAGAGGTGAGCATCCGGTAGGGCTCCCGCAAATCCTTCGTACACAGATCGTCAATCAGCGTGCCGATGTAGCTGCCCTCACGGGGAAAGATAATCATCTCTTCACCACGGGCGTAGCGCACCGAGTTCACCCCGGCCACAAAACCCTGAGCCGCAGCCTCTTCATACCCGGTGGTGCCATTAATTTGACCAGCGCAGAACAGTCCCTCTAGCTTCTTCGTCATCAGCGTCGGAAAGCACTGAGTAGCGGGCAGATAGTCATACTCCACCGCGTAGGCCGGACGCAGCATGGCGCAGTTTTCTAACCCCGGCAAACTGCGCAGCATTGTCCGTTGAATAGTCTCCGGTAGTCCTGTCGAGAATCCCTGCACATAAATCTCAGGAATCGTGCGGCCCTCTGGCTCTAAAAAGATTTGGTGACTCTCTTTATCAGCAAAGCGAACAATCTTATCCTCGATACTCGGACAGTAGCGCGGCCCCTTAGAATCCACCCAGCCACCGTAGATCGGCGACATGTGGAGATTCTCCTGAATAATGCGATGGGTCTCAGCCGTAGTCCGCGTCAGGTGACAATCCATCGGCTCTCGCTCCACCCACACCTCTGGATCAAAGCTAAACCAGCGTACATCTGGGTCGCTAGGCTGCTTTTCGAGCACATCAAAATTGATGGTGCGACGGTCCACACGGGCTGGTGTCCCCGTCTTCAGCCGTCCGGTCTCAAACCCTAAGTTATTGAGCGTCTCAGTTAGTCCCACAGCAGCAAACTCACCGGCTCGACCAGCCGCCATAGACTTGTCGCCCACCCAGATCACACCGCCCAGGAATGTTCCTGTCGTGAGAATCACCGACTTACAGCGAAACGCTACGCCAAAATAGGTTTGCACCCCCACCACATCATCGTTATCGCCCAAAATTAAATCTGTTGCCATCCCTTCGCGCAGAAACAGATTCTCCTGGTTCTCCACGATGGTTTTCATGATGGTGGCATATTCGCGCTTGTCGGTCTGCGCCCGCAGTGCCCACACGGCAGGTCCGCGCGAATTGTTGAGTACCCGCTTTTGCAGATAGGTGCGGTCGGCCATTTTGCCAATTTCGCCACCAAGGGCATCCACCTCATGGGTGAGCTGCGACTTCGCTGGACCACCCACAGCAGGGTTACATGGCTGCCAGGCAATGCGGTCCAGGTTGAGGGTGAGCAGCATCGTCCGGGCACCCAACCGAGCAGACGCCAGAGCCGCCTCGCAGCCCGCATGGCCCGCCCCAATGACGATCACATCAAATTCATCAATAAACTCTACCGAGCTGCCCATATGGCTTACCTATCCAGCGTTCCTTATTTTAACCCTCGATTACATAAGTGCCGTTGCTGATTGCAAGCAGGACATCGATAACTCGTTCACGAATTGATAACACCCCACGACACCCGCTGATATAAATTGATGTGGGGTTTGGAATCAGGTGCTTCTACGCCCTGGGGCCTTGGGTTTTGCCTGGGGCCTCTGTTTTAATCCGGTAGGATTTACTCTTTTACAAAAATTACAGAGGCAGTCCTCATGGCTGACTTCAGAGATTAATTGCTGCCTAAAACCTGACTGGGGCTCAGGCTAAAATCATTCACCAGAGAAGATTTGAGCGGTTCGTCTGCTGCGAATACGGTGTCTTCGTACAGACCATTATCCCAACGGCATACGGTGACCTGACGCAGCTCAGGATCTACGATCCAGTACTCAGCGATGCACCGGGCCATGTACTCGGTGTGCTTGTAGCGATAGTCCCGGTCGCGGTTGACTTTTCCTGGCGATACTACTTCTACAACTAGCAACGACGGCGGCATCTCATGGGTAATAGTCGCTCGCTTAGTACCAGCAATCGCTGTTTTGGATGCTTCGGAATGAACCAGTAGATCAGGAATGCGACAGCTCACACGCTGGCCACTTACCTCAATTTCAGTATCCTTATGGGCTAAGTGTTTGATGGGAAAATGCTTCGCCAATTCAAACATCAAATATCTAGCAATGTCGTTATTTTCGTCAGCTTCTGGTGGCATTTCCACTAAAGTACCGCTGAATAGCTCGTACCGTGTATCCAGATTTTCGGTGTAACTCAGATACTGGTTCAGAGTTAAGGGGCGAACAGAGGTCGTCGCTGTCATGGTCGAGATTGCAAACATTGCTTATCTCACATTGTAGCCATTAGACATTTTTCCCAACCCATTCGTCGGGTATCGTTGCAACGTGATCGTTTGCTAGGAAAACTCGACAATGCAACCAGACGTACTGGCTTTTGACTTTGATGGGGTGATTTGTGACGGGTTAATCGAATACTTTCAGACCGCCTGGCGAGCCTATTGCAAACTGTTTAAGCCGGAAAACTTGGAACCGCCTGCCGGGTTAGCCGAAAAATTCTATCCGTTGCGACCTGTGATTGAGACGGGCTGGGAAATGCCCATGCTGCTGCGCGCGCTGATTGCCGGTAAAACCGACGCGGAAATCGTAGCGGGCTGGCCTGAAATGGCACTGCCGTTTTTAGACGAAGCAAATCTGGAAAGATCCGAGGCGGCCAAGATTTTAGATGGTGAGCGCGATCGCTGGATTGCTACCGACCTCGATAATTGGCTGGCACAGCATCGGTTTTACCCCAACATGCTAGCGGTGTTGCAAAACTCCCTAGAAAAACGCCCCACCTACATTGTCAGCACCAAGGAAGGTCGCTTTATTCAACAGTTGCTCAAGCAAAGTGGTGTGGCCATGCCCCCGGACAAGATTTTGGGTAAAGAGGTAAAGCGGCCTAAATATGAAACCCTGCGATTGCTTACGGCGCGGCATATGGTTCAAGAGGGAGCTGGCAAGAAAGCTAAAGATAGTCCAGGCCCCCCTTTCGGAAATAATCCTGATATCCCAAGTAGGCATACTGGGGTTTCCCCAATCCTGGGGGACTTTGAGGTTGGTTCCCCCCAGGATTGGGGGGCTAGGGGGGCCTGGACTCCGTCCATCTGGTTTATCGAAGACCGGATCAAAGCACTCCAGGGTGTGAAAAAGCAGCCTGACTTGGGCCATGTGGAGCTATTCCTGGCGGACTGGGGCTATAACCTAGAGCCCGAACGCCAGGCGGCCCAGGAAGATGATCGAATTCATCTGCTATCGTTAAACTCGGTAGTACAAAAGTTCGAGGCTGCCTAGATAAGTTAGGGGACCGCTGAGGCCATGCTGGATTTATCAAAAATTGCACAGCAGATGCAAGGCATTAGCAATCACCTGGCTAAGGAGGCTGAGGCGGCCAAGGTGAGGATTGCGATCGCAACCCAACTCCTCCACCAGGCTCACCAGCACCAGGCCCATCTGGTAGACCAGCTCCACACCAACAATCTCGGCTTTGCCGCCGCCGAACCCGTTGCACCTCTCGATACTCGAGTCTCGATAAATCCAGCCCCGGAAGCCCACACCGTCATTGCCACCGACGGCTCCCAAATCAACCCCAGCCACCACGAAATTGCCTACTGTTATCTGCTCAACATCGGTCGCGTCGTACTGCACTACGGTCAGAGCCGATTTCCACTGCTCGATAGCCAGCCTGAGGTGATCTATCGCCCAGAAGATCTCTACGCCTCACGGCAGTGGGGCATTCGCACAGAAGAGTGGATGGGGCATCGACGCACGGTATCGGAGGCGGTGGTACTAGGAGAGTTAGGGGAAGCGGTGAATTGTGAGAAAGGAGAAAAGGGAAAAGGGGAAAGGGGAAAGGGGAAAGGGGAAAATTTGGAGGGTGGGCCTGGCCTGGCCGGTCAGCCCACCAAGGGTCAACGCTCGTTACGAAATAAGAAGTCACGGCAGCTGTCTCTGTTACAACGACCTGCCGTGCCGACATTGGCCATGACCGATGGCTCACTAATCTACTGGTTTCTCGACCAAATGCCCGCCCCTGCCCGCGACCAGATATTAGAGCCGATCTTGGCCTCATGGGATCGCCTGCGGCAGGCCCAAGTCCCCATGGTGGGCTATCTCAGTGCGTCGCGCAGCAGCGAAGCCCTAAATTTTTTGCGGCTGCAGAGCTGCCCCCATAGTCAGCCAGACTGCCAGAAGCACTGCGAGGGCCAAACCGACGGCGCTCCTTGTCAGGTATTCTCGCCCCTGCGCGATGTCACCCTGTGGGCCACGTTATTAGAGCCAGGACAGCGGGGGCCTTTATTCAAAAGCTCAGCCGATATTTTGCAGCTCTACGGCGACCATCAGGTCTACTTTTGCCACGTGCATGTGGGGGCTGAAATTGCGCGGGTGGAGTTTCCTGAATGGGTGGTGAATGACCCCAAGCTGTTTGACGCGGCGCTGAGCCTGACGTTGACCCAGGTGCAAAAGGGATTTGGCTACCCGGTCACTTTAGCCGAAGCCCATAATCAGGCGGTGGTGCGGGGGGGCGATCGCAACCGATTTTTCGCCCTCCTCGAACAGCAGATGCTCCGTGCCGGACTACAAAATGTCGGCACCTCCTACAAAGAAGCCCGTAAACGCGGCAGCATTGCCTGATCAGTAGTACGTCAGTGATACCTAGGAGCGGCCGCAGCTTACTCTAAAAGCAGCAGGCTAGGGCTTTTACTCAATACCTACTAAACAAAACTATGTAAGACCTTTTTGTAGTAGCTATCGGGAATTCTGTACAGAACTAGCGTTGTCAATTGTACGTTTTTGCAGACGGTTATCCTCCGAATATTTACGGAGGCGAACTGCAATGTCAGTATTAAATAACGTCTGACCCGATGTATGTAGTTACTAGAGCTGCGGCTGTGAACTCCCTACCTCAACCGCCGAGTCGCCATCTTTGGCACTGTACTCAAACCATCCATGCCCACGATAGCTGGATTCGTTCTATTGCCGTCGATAGTAAAAGCAGGTACATCATTAGCGGCAGCGGCGACCGGTCTGTTAAGCTTTGGCACCTGCATGATGGCCAGCTACACCAGACGCTACAGGGCCACAGCAGCTGGGTGCGGGCATTGGCCATTAGTCCGGATGATGAGCTGATTGTCAGCGGTGGTAATGACAACAGTGTGTGTCTTTGGCACTTAGAACAAGAGCATCCTGTTGCTATGCTCAAAGGGCATACCGATAGTGTTCGGTCCGTGGCTTTTAGTCCCGATGGCCAGTGGATATACACCGGTAGCCAGGACAAAACAGTGCGGCGTTGGTCAGCTACAGGCGTATTACAAGGTACGCTACTGACCCATCAGCACTGGATTCGTACCCTGGTCCTCAGCCCTGATGGCAACACGCTGGTCACGAGCACCCAGGATAGGGAGATTAATATCTGTGATACTGCCAGTGGCAAGATTCGTCGGAGTTTGCAGCGCCATACCGACGATATTGTATCCCTGGCGATCAGTCCCCATGGTGACTTGCTCGTCAGCGGCGGAGCTGATAAAAAAGTAATGTTTTGGCGACTGCGAGATGGCCGCTTTATGGGAGAGCTAGACGCCCACAGCCGTGGTGTCAATAGCGTTAGCTTTAGTGGTGATGGCAAACTTCTTGCAACTGCCAGTCGCGATCGCACCATTCGTATCTGGAATATGACTACCCGTAAGCTGCTGGATATCCTTGAAGGACACGAAAGCGGTGTCTGGTCTGCTGTTTTTGCTCCTGATCATCGCACCCTAGTAAGCGGCGACTGGTCCGGACAGATTCGCTGCTGGCAGCTGAAGAACGGCTCTTCCTGATACCAGCTATTGAAGAACTTAAGGCCAAGCTTTTCTAGCCAAAAGCTACTATAAGTATAAATCTGGCGTTACTGAACCTTGAGATGATTTTATTTGCCACATCCAGACGATTGGCAAGCTTTACAGATCGTTTCATCCCCAAAATCAGCAACGGCATAAATTTTGTCCATGTCCGAAACTGGAGTTTTTCGTAAAAGAATCTACTGGTTTTAGCTTGGGTGTGTTTAGCAGTCTCAATCTCCTAATAATTAACCGACATTATGGAAACCTTAGCCCTAACCAACGACAACGTTGAACAAGTTCTCGACGAGCTTCGCCCCTATCTAATGGCCGATGGCGGCAATGTTGAGCTAGTTGAAATTGATGGCCCTGTGGTCAAACTCCGTCTCCAAGGTGCCTGTGGCTCCTGTCCCAGTTCTGCCATGACCCTGCGCATGGGGATTGAGCGCCGCCTGCGCGAATTTATCCCTGAAATCGCTGAAATCGAACAGGTAGCCTAGCTCGTCAAAGTCCCTCTCCTTCAAGGAGAGGGATTTAGGGTGAGTTAAGGGATGCTATCCTGATTTACTGGGAAATCTGGTGAACCACAGTGCTCGATCTAAAGCTGATTCGACAAAATCCGGACCAAGTAGCGGCGGCCTTAGCTAAACGTAGCGGCGACTATGCCCAGGCCCTATCTGAGCTGCAAATGTTAGATAGTGAGCAACGAGGACTGGAGGGGATGCGATCGCAGCTTCAGGCCCGCAGCAATGAAATCGGCAAAGCCGTCGGTATGAAAATCAAGGGCGGTGCCGACCCTAAAGGCGATGAGGTCAAGACATTACGCGACGAAGGCAACCAGGTCAAACAAGAGCTTGCAGAGCTAGAGCCCAAAGAAAAAGAACTCAAGGCTAAAATCCAGGACATTCTGCTGACGCTGCCTAATCTGCCAGACGACAGTACTCCTGAAGGCAAAGATGAGGCGGACAACGTTGAAGTTCGCCGCTGGGGGGATGACCTGATTCCCCAAGGTGATGGGTTTCTTGCTCACTACGAGCTGGGCGAAAAGCTCGGCATCATGAACTTTGAGCGCTCGGTCAAAATCGCTCAAAGTCGCTTTGTTACATTGATTGGTGCGGGTGCTGCCCTAGAACGAGCATTGATTCAATTTATGCTCGACCGTCATACTAAAGCGGGCTATACCGAGATGTTGCCGCCGATTTTGGTCAACTCGGCTTCGTTAACGGGGTCTGGCCAGCTGCCCAAATTTGCTGAAGATAGCTTTAAGTGTGCCGATGACGACCTGTGGCTTACGCCGACTGCCGAGGTGCCCCTGACAAACCTGCATCGAAGCGAAATCCTCACTGAAGCTGAGCTCCCCATTCGTTACTGTGCATACACCCCCTGCTTTCGGCGTGAAGCCGGTAGCTACGGTCGTGACACTCGGGGGCTAATCCGGCTGCACCAGTTTAATAAGGTGGAAATGTTTAAGTTTGTCCACCCAGACACATCATTTGATGAGCTTGAGAGCTTGACCCAGGACGCTGAAGATATTTTGCAACAGCTCAAGCTGCCTTATCGGGTGCTGGCGCTTTGTACTGGTGACATGGGTTTCTCGGCTACTAAAACCTACGATCTAGAAGTGTGGCTGCCCTCTGCTAACTGCTATCGGGAAATCTCTAGCTGTTCTAACTGTGTCGATTTTCAGGCCCGTCGCGCTGATATTCGATTTAAGGTGCCAGGTCAAAAAGGCACTCAGTTTGTCCATACCCTCAACGGTTCCGGTCTTGCTATTGGACGCACCATGGCAGCCATCCTGGAAAACTATCAGCAGCCCAATGGCAGTGTGAAAGTCCCCGATGTCCTGCAATCCTATTTAGGACGGGAGTTTCTCTAAACCATTTAGCCCACATGTATTGAGTCAGAACGGTAGAATAAAGAGAATAACAAACTCTAGCTGTTTGACTTGCCTGTTTGCTGTGGTACCTATCTGGGTACCTGAGCCTGAGGTATGCTTTCGAGCGGCTTTGCCCTACATACTTTTGTCTATGTCCGTTCTGGCCGTTATTTCTGTCATTGCCATCCTGATTTTTGTCCATGAGCTGGGCCATTTCCTAGCTGCTCGTCTGCAGGGCATTCATGTCAATCGGTTTTCCATTGGGTTTGGGCCTATTCTCTGGAAATATCAGGGCGCTCAGACAGAGTATGCGCTGCGTGCCCTGCCCTTAGGCGGCTTTGTCGGATTTCCTATGGAAGAAGAGTCGGACAATAGTTTTGCTCCTGATGACCCTAATCTTTTGCAAAACCGGCCCGTGATGGACCGTGCCATCGTCATGAGTGCAGGCGTGATTGCCAATTTGCTATTTGCTTATTTGGTTTTTGTGGTGCAGTTCACCAGTGTGGGAGTTCCGCAGAACTTTGTTCCTGAGCCTGGGGTACTCATCCCTCAAGTGATGTCTAGCACCTCTCCAGCCGCTGCTGCTGGTATCAAAGCCGGGGATATTATCCTTTCGGTTGACAATCAGGCCTTAGACAAAGGGGAGGAAAATGTCCAGACCCTGATTGACGTGATTCAAAACAGCCCTAGCAAGCCGGTTGATCTGCGGGTGCAGCGGGGCAAACAAGAACTTAATCTGACGGTGACACCGGATATATCCCCCGAAGGAAAACCCATTATTGGTGTGCAGCTATATCCTAACGGGAGATTTAACTACAAGCGCTCCGGTAACCCAGTTGAGGTGCTCAAGTTTGCGGCTGAAGAGTTTCAAAATGTATTTGTCCGCACCGCTCAAGGATTTTATTCCCTAGCTACCAACTTTTCTGAAATGTCAGGTCAGGTATCGAGTCCTGTGGGCATTGTCGATCAGGGTCGGACGATGGCTGAGACTAACATTATTAGCCTGTTTCCTTTTACAGCGCTTATTAGTGTCAACCTGGCCATTATTAATATTTTGCCGCTACCGGCGCTAGACGGTGGTCAGCTGGCTTTTCTATTGGTGGAAGCTCTGATGGGTAAACCACTGCCCCGACGTATCCAAGAAAGCGTTATGCAAACCGGACTGCTTCTATTTTTGGGTCTGGGCGGTATGCTAATTGCCCGCGATATTTCACGTCTAGAAATTTTCCAAAACGTTTTTCAGTAGAGCAACTGTGACTGCGGCATCGGCAAAACGGCCCCGTCTGACTAAAAAGCGACGGGCCTTATTTATATTGGAACGCTTGAAGGAAGTCTATCCAGAAGCTCCCTGCTCCTTAGACTACAAAAACCCGCTAGAGCTGCTAATTGCTACTATGCTGTCGGCCCAATGCACCGATGCGCGGGTCAATATCGTTACACCAGCCTTGTTTGATCGTTTTCCAACCGTGACGGACTATGCGGAGGCCGATGTCAGCGAGATTGAAACATATATCAAATCGACCGGTTTCTATCGCAATAAGGCTAAAAACATTCGGGCGGCTTGTGAAAAGATCGTGACTGACTTTGGCGGTGATGTTCCTCAGTCAATGGAGACCCTCACCAGTCTGCCAGGTGTGGCGCGTAAAACTGCCAATGTGGTTCTAGCTCATGCATTTGGTATCAATGCTGGGGTGACTGTAGATACCCATGTCAAACGGATTACTAATCGTCTGGGGCTGACGAAGCACGATACGCCTGTCAAAATTGAGCAGGATTTGATGAAGCTATTGCCCCAGCCGGATTGGGAAAACTGGTCTATACGTTTGGTTTATCACGGGCGGGCCGTATGCGATGCGCGTAAGCCAGCTTGCGATCGCTGCCAGCTGATCGACTGGTGTTCATCTGGGCCTAAGCTGCTCAAAGCCAACGTTGCCAAAAAAACGACAGCGAAACGTCAGTGAACGTTCTCGCTCTCGACAGAGATCAGGGAGTATATGGCAGTAATAGAAAGCATTGAAGTTGTGACGGTAGTTCTGGTGCCTTGCCTGTCACAATGATATTCAAAAGGCCAATTCATGATCGGACTATTGGGTCTCAGCGCCCTGATTGGAGTCATCCTTCTGGTCCACTGGTTATCTAAATTTGATGTAGACGACGACTTTGATGAAAGAGAGCGCCATTAATTCCTAGACAGCCGTTTTGCAAAAAGATAGAACATCCTATATTATGGAAGACCGTGATAAATATCGGCACCCTATAGGAAACTGTCAGCCCAATGGCTAAGAAAGGCATGATTGCGCGCCAGCGTAAGCGCGAAAAAACAGTCGAAAGGTATGCGGCCAAGCGCGAAGAACTGATGAAAGCGTTCAAGGCGGCTGGCTCTCAAGCAGAAAAACTTGAAATTCATCGAAAAATTCAGCAGCTCCCCCGTGATAGCTCCCCTACCCGTCTGCACAATCGCTGCTGGTTGACCGGTCGTCCCCACGGCTACTATCGGGACTTTGGTCTTTGCCGTAACGCCCTTAGAGATATGGCACATCAGGGATTACTCCCCGGTGTTGTCAAGTCAAGCTGGTAAAAAAATAGCGTTATCTTGATGTCGCAGTGCGTCCCGTTTGCCCACGAGCAGACAGGGCGCACTGTTTTTTGGCCGTACGCATCTGCACTAGCTCTTGAAAGCTTGCTTAGCCCGATATATGAAGTAAGTAATCCCAATTAACTGTCAGATATCGAGGGGGCCCTTCAATAAATCTTGTTTGAAATATGGGAAAACCATTGCAGGACAAACCAGCTGATTTTTTGACACTGGCCATAGCGTTTCAATCTTTATTAAAGCGCCATCAGACTACGTGCTTGCTGGTCAATCGACAGAATCAGCTGATGTATGTCTGCGGTGACGGACTCAATTTGCTCAAAGCTATTGATAGTGTAGAGCCATACCAGGATATTCTGGGCCTGTTTCCCGATAGTCTCAAAGCGCCTGTTAGTAAAGCGCTTGATCAAGCACATCAAAATAGCGAGGCCCTACAAGCGGTCCATTGGCGGTCCTTAATCGACCACCAGCTCTATCCTGTCAAGATTACGGCCAGTTTGCATAACGGCTATGAGATCAAAAATTTTGGTGCCATTTCTCAAGATGACTCTGACTGTAGCGGACTGAACAGGAAGGACGCTCAGTCTTTGGATCTGCGATCGCAAGATTTTTTTTCCCTTGTTATTGAACGAGCTAGTAAAAATAGCCATAACCCCGTGGAGTGTCACACCACAGAACTCCTGACAATCAACGAGCATTTGCGTGCGAAAGTACTAGAACAGCAACAGTTTGAACAACAGCTGGTTGGTCAAACTCAAGCCTTGGCGCGTTCTAACGCAAATCTAGAAGAGTTTGCCTACGTTGTTTCCCATGATTTACAAGAACCTTTAAGAGCGGTAACAGCATTCTCACAGCTCCTAGAGCAGCGCTATCATCACCAGTTAGATGAGTCTGCCAAGCGCTACATTACCCATATTGTAGAGGGGGGGACACGGATGAAAGCCATGATTGATGGCATTTTAGAACTCTCTCGTATTAATAGACAAAGACACGTTCTCCAAGGCCCTACTAATCTAGAGGCGGTGCTGAAAAATGTCCTTGAAAATCTAAAACTTCTTCTAGTTGAGACCCAGGCAACAATTACCTACGATACGCTACCAAGCCTGTATATCGATGTAAATCACATTACCCAGCTATTACAAAACCTGATTGGTAATGCCATCAAGTTTCGAGGTGCTAAGCCACCCCGAATTCATATCACGGCTCAGCAGCAGCCTAACAGCTGGATTTTTAGTGTCCAGGACAACGGTATCGGTATTCCTGAAAATCAGCAAAAACGTATATTCAAACTTTTTCAACGGTTACACAATCAGCGAGAATACCAGGGCTACGGCATTGGACTTGCCATTTGCAAAAAAATTGTAGAGCACTACCAGGGGACCATCTGGCTAGAATCATCTCCCGGAGAAGGAACTATCTTTTATTTCACACTTGTCTCAGACACAGACAGGACCTGACGTAGAATATAGCCGTAGACGGTCTCACCTTTTAGGACTGTTATTGCATGTGGGAGTAGCCGTCTAAGCCTGCTTGATAGCCCCTAATGGCAACCAAATTACGCCCATGGGTGCAGTCGCGGCCATCAGAATAGGTATTTTTGCGATACTCAAGTTATATCGAGTTTTCTTACTATATTCTTAGGCCATTAAAACCAGTGGGCATTGCCGATCCTCGAGATGGCTTTATCTATAAGGTTCTGCCATCTAATGACGGCTACAGATCGGCCCATCCCCTAAATCAGCTAGCCAAACCAGTACGTTTGACTAGCTGTAAAAGCTGATGAATTCATTAGCTTAGGGGCAAGTCAGCTTTGCGACTTGAGATTTGGGATATCCGTCATCCCAGCTGCTATAAGCGGTCTCACTGTAGGTTGTTTGCTTCGGTTTAGATCCTAACAATATCCGCTATGTCTGTTGTTGAAAACCCGTTTATATTTTCCTGCTTTTGTTTTCTTTGTTTTTTAGTCAAATACAGCTTTCCATCCACAGTAATTTTGCAGAAAATCTAACATTGCTGACTCTCGGGGTGAATCTATGAGCGACCGTCAGGTGGTAGTGCTTACAGATTGGCTGATCTCCTAAATCAGCAGTTGTGAAAATCTCTCTAACTGTGCTTGTGCAAGTTCTTTTTTATTCACTTATTACATGTGTGCATATCTATGGTGAAAGGTGTAGATGCGCTGTTGATTGAGGATAACCTATCCGATGCTCAGCTGTTTCATGAGCTTTTGACATCATCTGAGCTTATGAAGACAACGCTTTATCATGCTGAACGCTTTAATGAGGCTATTCAGACGTTAGAAGCCAACAACAATTTTGATGTAGTTTTACTAGATCTGTGTCTGCCAGATGGACAAGGAATAGAGCTACTCAAGCAGATTAAGACGCTAGCGCCCAAAATACCTGTTGTGGTCCTCTCTGGGATTCAAGATCAAAATGTTGCCCTTGCCGCACTGCAAGAAGGTGCTCAAGATTATCTAGTTAAGTCAGATACGTTCTCGCCAGAGCGTTTACAGCGGTTTGGGTATGTAGATGTTGGCAACTTACTTGCTAAGACGATTCAATATGCAATCGAGCGAACTGAGCTGACAAAAAAACTAAAGATTAGTGAAGAGCGATACGCACTGGCGGTGCAAGGGGCTAATGACGGTATTTGGGACTGGGATCTCAGAGTTAACAAAATTTGCTACTCTCACCGTTGGCAGACAATGCTAGGGCTCAATAATAGCCGTATTAGTGCCAGTCCAGATGAGTGGTTATCCCGCATCTATGCCGAAGATCGCCCAGGCTTTGAACGTCAGCTACAGGAGCACCTGGACTTTTACTGTCCCAACTTTGAATGTGAGTACCGCATCTTGCACAATGATGGCCGCTATCGCTGGATGTTAACCAGGGGAATGGCGCTGTGGGATGACGTGGGTCAGCCCTATCGTATTGCGGGTTCTCAAACGGATATTACTAAACGTAAGGAGCTAGAGCAGTCCCTATACAAGGAAAAAGAACTGGCACAAATTACCCTGCATTCTATTGGTGATGCAGTCATTACCACGGATGAGCATGGATACATTAAAGACTTTAATCCAGTGGCTGAGAGACTGACTGGTTGGAAAGCAACGGATGCTCGACGACGTCCAATTTCGGACGTGTGTCAGCTAGTAGATAGCAGTACGGGGCAGCCGTTACAAAATCCAGCACTGCAGGCGATTAAGGAAGAAAAAGCCATTAGTCTAAGCAACCATCCCACGTTAATTTCTAAAACAGGGCAAGAGTTTGGTATCGGAGATTCAGCGGCTCCTATTCGTTCTGCTACGGGAAAAGTTCTCGGTACCGTTCTTGTATTTCATGACGTAACAGAAGAGCGGGGTCGAGCAAAACAGCTGGCTTGGCAAGCGTCCCATGACTCTCTAACAGAGTTACTTAATCGCAAAAAGTTTATTCACTCTTTAGACGACGCCATTGATAGTCTGCTGAACCAGGCATCACAGCACATGCTTTGCTATATGGATTTAGATCACTTTAAGGCCGTTAATGATACCTGCGGTCACGCGGCTGGTGACCGGCTTTTGCAGCAGGTTGCCAATCTCTGGCGCAGCAAAATTCGCCAAACCGATGTACTGGCTCGTCTGGGGGGAGACGAGTTTGGCCTGCTGTTGTACAACTGCGAGTTATCTCGTGCGACTCAAATTGCTGAAGCGTTCTGTCGTAGCATTCAGGAACTTAGATTTCTGTATGACGATAAGATATTCAATATTGGCGTTAGCATTGGTATCGTTCCGATTGCATCCCACAATACCAGTAGCGAACGGGTTATGCAGCTGGCGGATACGGCCTGCTATGCGGCGAAAAACAAAGGGCGAAATCGTGTACAGGTCTATCATCCAAAGGATGATGGCATTCATCGTCAAACAGAGGATATTCATTGGTTCTCAAGGATAACTAAGGCCCTTGATAACGATCAGTTTCAGCTCTATTACCAAACTATCGAAGCCGCTACTCCAGGTTCTAGAAACCTACGCTTGTGTGAAATCTTGCTGCGGCTACCTAATCCTGAAATAGGGCAAGTTTTACCTCCCATGGCATTTCTGCCAACAGCCGAACGCTATAATCTGATGCCCCGGATTGATCGATGGGTAATCCAGCGAGTCTTTGACTATCTGATAGCATCTACGCCTGCACCTGGAACAATTTACAGCATCAACCTATCGGCTGCTAGCATCAACGATGAGAGGTTTATTGGATTTTTAGAAGAGCTGTTTGAACAGTATCCATTAGACCCTCAAATTCTTTGTTTTGAAATTACAGAGACTTTGGCTATTGCTAATTTACAAAAAGCTGTAGATCTAATTCAAAAACTTAAGGCTATTGGCTGTCAGTTTGCCTTAGATGACTTTGGTAGTGGTGTGTCTTCATTTAGCTATCTCAGACATCTGCCTGTGGACTACCTAAAGATTGATGGCCATTTTGTTAGAGAAGCTCCGACAGATAGAGTCCTCTGTGCCATGCTGCAGTCCATTAACAATATCGGCCATATTATGGGATTAACAACAATTGCAGAGTATGTCGAGAGTCCGACTATTTTGGAGAAAGTGCAAGCATTGGGGATAGACTACGCTCAGGGGTATGCCATTAGCCATCCGCAGCCACTATGCATAGAGACAGACACTCAGACAAACTGATTTAGCCGATTAGCCATTGTCTAGAAGCACAGTCTAACTCGCTATATTGCCCCTGGTCTGCTACCTGCAGATGCCAGGGGTTAGCCATTAAATCCAGGTACCAGAGAGTGTCGCTATATTTCTTTAGGATTCTGATAACTAACGTAGAGAAAGCGTTGACTCTTGTCTGAAAAACGTGAGAATCGTAGCTATGTTTGCTAGGATTGCCCCTATGCTATGGCGAGCCGGTAGGTGTAGCCGTGCTGTGGGTCACTGTGGGTCATAGGGACAAGTCTCTGACAGGTATTTAGGTATGCGCTATTGGGAGTTCTTAATTCAGCAGGAAGGGGATCAGACCTGGCTGCCTTTGGAAACAAGGCAGGTGGAAATATTAGAAGGCCGCTACCGGATGGCTGCCTATACAAGCTATGACGATACCTCTGTCGAGGTTCGGGTCAGTCAGCTACTGCTAGATGAAATGCCTCCCCGTCGCCGTGTGCGTAAGCGCCGATCCGTCACTAACGATGCGGGGCTGCTGGCAATTTTTCCATTTATGCAGCTTAATCCTGGACGGTGGGAAATTGACTGCAACAGCCCTGATGTGATCGATGATTTTTTAGGAGAGTCTTGGCATTATTCGGTACAGCTGCAGGTTACCCCTCGAGATGAGGATGAGTGGGACTCCGACTGGGCGGATGCCGAAATGGCCAGCGATTCATCACAGCCTGTGACAACCGAGGCTGTCTCTAAAAGCCCGACATCTACTCTCCCTACAGACGATACTTCTGATATTGCTGATCTACACCTGGAGCTAAAGCAGCAGGCCTACGTAACAGAGTTGGGTCAGGAGCTGACGCTGACAGGCCATCTTGATGCTCCTGCTGAAGGTTTCTTAGCTGACGGGCGGTTGTGGACAGAGCTTCGGGATCCTCAAACAGCTAATTTGCTTAAGGAGACATCTTTTAGGCTACCTGCTCAACAGCTGCCAGCGACCTTTTCGGTGACGTTTACGCTGCCAGATACTTTGTCTACCCAGGTAATTCTGGGCGCGATCTCGTGGCGTGCGGCACACTCCCACCCCGATGCAATCTCTCCGACCTCGGCGTCGTTTACCTTTACAGTGGGGGTGGCTCAGATGCTTGATACAATCGCAATCCAGCCCGATCTAGAATTTGAAGAAGAAATCTCTATTTTTCCTGGTTCGACCGAGGCGTTTGTCCCACCTCCGGAAAAGACTGAGGCACTGATCGCTCGTGATATTCCAGTGATCCCCAAAGAGCTAATTCCCTCTGCAGGATTGACGCTTCCTCCTCAGATCAAGCCCCCTAGCGAAACGGACACCAGCGTTGAGCGACAGCCAGAACTCCCAGAATTTCCTGCCGTCGCCGATGGCTCCCGTCAAGAACCCGTCGCAAAGTCCGATACTCCTGAATCCGTCGAGGCTGCTGACGATCAGGCGATACCGGAGGAACCGCCGTTAGCCGAGACAGCCGAGACGCTAGACGACGACGTGACCAATATTGAGGTGTCTGAGCAGGAGCCTGAAGAACAACCGCCGTTTGCTGCGCCCAACGTGTTCGAATTTGGTACAGCTAATGACGATCTCGATCTTGAGCTAGCGGCGGCGGCTGAAGCTGAAAACATCCGCGACGACGACATCCGGGATGACGGCGTTGCTCGCTTAGATCCTAAGGCTGTCGCTAATCGGGGGGCTGTCTATGGCCGTCACCAGCCTACAGATATTCACTGGGAGCCGGCTGCTCTTAATGTTGACCGTGCCTTTGAGAAATTACAGCTGCAAGAACGGTTTTGGCAAAAGCTGACGCTACTGACCCAGGATGGCTATCGCCAATCTTTGGAGGTCAAGCGGGCGCTGAAGACGTCTGATACGCTCCCAGAAGGTAATCAGCAAAGCAATGAGTTTGTAGTCTATGAGCCACCACCGGTTAAGCAGCGGTTTGATCCATCAACGCCGCCCGACCCCGCAGATGACCCGGTGCAGGTGCTGCCACCGTCCCTGGATGTGCCTCTAAAAGAACTGGTGGCGGGTGAATGGATTGCCATTAGGGTGCGGGTACCGGCTGCTGACTATCAGCCATATGTCAAAGTTTGGATGAATGATTTGCAGACCCGTACCGTCATTGAGGCTCCTCGGATGCTGATGCAGTTTACGCCCAATGATTTTAATGAGCTGGAAACGTTGATGCGGGTACAGGTCCCCGGCGGCTGTTTGGAATTACAGTTTGCTGCGATCGCAGTCGATATGTCCACTTTGCAAGAGAGCCGCAAAGTTGTTCAAAATCGGCGGGTCATGCCACCAGACAATACTCTTTCAATATTTGACGACTGGGATCTCTAGGCTAGTAGGCAAAATATACCTACATATTCGCGCAAACTTTCTACACAATAGATATATGCCGGGTCAAATCGCAGTAAATTAAGGGCTAGGTCTTAGGCCCACATTCACGCGTGTGCGCTTCCTTTAAGAAGAAAACACCCCTTTGGATGTGAAAACGTTTAAATCTTCAGAGCATTTGCTCGTTATTGAGAGATAGGAGACTTGATATATGGATACATCCCTTTTGCCTCAGGTTATGGTGCCCATCGTAGCCATCCATGCATTTGCCTTTATGATCGCTATGTTCCTCTATGTAGAGCAGGAAGAAACGTCAGCATAGATGGGTTACAGCGCTGGGTTCTAGACGGCTTGGATAGCTTCCCTTCTAGCAGCTCTGGATTAAGCATCGCGTCATATTTGACAATTATTGAAAGAGCCCCGCTGGTTGTGAGCCTGCGGGGCTTTTCAACGCCTATTCAAATCCCGGTCATTGCCCCAGCCAGGTTGCTTGCTACAACGATGCCCGAGGTTCAAAGACCAGTAACGCTAGACACCTGAGCCAACACCGGCGTAGGCACCATAGAAAAATAGACCAACAACTACTAACACACCTGTGCCAGCAACAGTTGCCACAATCCAAAGGGGAATTCGGCCATTTTCAAACATGTATTTATCTCCTACTTGTCACCTACTCTCATGAAAACGTAAGCCTAGAAAGCTCTCTGCACCTGTCAGATTTAGTTAAAGAAGTAGCTAGAAAACAGCAGACCTAAAACAAATATTAGAAGCAAACCAAGAAACAAAGATGTCCGGTTTAGCTCAACGGGCTGCTTATTTGGATTTGGGGATCTGTCCACGGGGGTCTCCTATCGCTGAATGAACTGCATTGCGGCAATGGCACCTAGGAAAAATACCGAGGGAACGCCAAGGGCATGTACGGAAAGCCACCGCACCGTAAAAATGGGATAAACGACGGGCTCGTTTGGATTACTGCTGGTCATAGGAAAATTTCAATCTGAATTGACAGTTAACAAAGGTAGGGGTTAGTTACCAAACTCGGTAATTTGCTTATTTGCGTCGTAACGATTCTCAAGAATCGGCACCTGGACCTGATTGCTTGGAAAATACTCGTTAGGACGGGGAGTCCCAAAAACATCGTAAGCAAGACCCGTGGATACAAACAACCAACCAGCGATAAACAGCGCAGGAATGGTGATGCTGTGAATAATCCAGTAGCGAATGCTGGTGATGATGTCTGAAAACGGTCGTTCGCCGGTAGAACCTGCCATTGTTTAAATCTCCTTTTAGTCGGTAAATAGGCGTTGAACCACACCTAGCTAGCGCTTCAATCTCCCATCGCTGAAAAATTACAGGTCTAGGTATGGAAATGGTTTAGTAACATCATAGAGAACAGAGCATATCCCTATCAAGCAGTGATTAAGGATTCCTTTACGTTCTATGTCTCTTAGCGGGGCCAAAAGAACCTAAACCGTTGCGTCCTCGGGCAGGTAGCGCAGCAGATAGCCTCGCTGCCCCAAAATAAATCCTCGGTCCCCATCAAAGAATTTGATCCGATAGAGATTTGAGGGAACATCTCCCACCGGCTCATCCTTGAGCCAGGTTTCCCCACCATCAGGACTCATGAGCAGCGTGCCACTGCCGCCGCTTACCCATAGCTCCTCATCGGTGCGGTAGCTCACATCCAAAAATCCCCAGCTGGAACCAAGCTCTGGATGTAATGGCTCACCCCAGGTTTCGTACTTGGGCACAGCCGGGTCTTCGTTAGGTAGCCCAAACTGCATTTGACCTCCTCGCGCAATTAGCCACAGGTTACCATCGCTGGTAAATCCCATGTTTTGTAGACGCTTGGAGTTCTCTCGATTGTGGGGCTGCCAGCTGGCCTGACCGGGCTCCCAGGTGGAGTAGAAATTACCCCGTGACGAGACTGCGACATAGCGGCCACTGTCGTCGCGAGTCATGTTGCGCACTACACCGACTGCAGCCTGCACAAGAGCGTTCCAATTACGACCGCTGTCTTCGGTGCGGTAGATAGCACCCACATCAGTCGCTAGTTCAACAGCGCCTTTCGAGATCGCGGTTACCAGCAGCGGATTACCGGGTAGCTGATTGCTGAGGGGGACATTTGCCCAGGACTTCCCGCCATCGGTAGTGTGCAGCAGCACACTGGGCAGACCGGCTACCCAGCCTTCGTCTCCCGCAAAGCTGACAGACGTAAACGTGTAGCGCTGCTCACCCAGGTCTAGCGCCTTTTGTTCCCACGTCTGGCCCCCGTCGGTGGTTTCAAATAGCGTAGAACGACTACCCACTAACCAACCGTGGTCAGCTTCTGCGGCGAAGGCGACATCGGAAAATGTGGAATCGGTTTCTAAGGCAATTGTCTGCCAGGGATTACTCCCCAAAGGTGGCAGAAAAAACTTGGTACAGCCGACGGTGAGTATTGCGATCGCAACCAGCATTAGTCGCTTTAGCCCGATGGCCACTCGCCCATTAAAAAAGTCCGTTAAAACCGTTTGCATCTCTACGAATCAAAAAACAAATTTAGACAGGAAAACCAGACGAGGCCGGCTGCTCTAAAAGCACAATCAACTCCCACGGGAATTATCTCAGACCGTACAGGCTCATAAAAAATAGAAAAGCGACTGCCAGGGCACCAAAAATGAGAATATTTTTCTGACCCGGTGTCAGCACATTGACCCCCAGACCGTAGCTCAGGTTCTCACTAAAGCCTGACGGTTTACCAGCGGGACCAATATTGCTAAACAGCTTTGGGCGTGAACCACAAACCGGACAGCGCCACGTGATTGGCAGTTCTGTAAACGGTACTCCTGGAGCAATATCTGCTTTGCCATCCCCTTTGACCGGCTCATAGGTATAGCCACAGGGACGACACTCATAGCGGTCCATCTCATAGGGGGTAGGCGGTGCAGACTGCTGCTCTTCATCAGTCTCGGTTGCATCTACCACCGGCTTGGCATCAGGCTCAGTACTCATGGGAGATTCGGGTAGCGTCATGTAAACAATTATTACACACCAGGTTGCGTCTCCTGAACTCTACCCGGAATGGGCCAGATCGTCTCAGGCTGTCTATAGTCTAGTAATCAAAATTTTCATGGCCAGATTTCTCTATCCCATGGGATTCACCTACACAGCTGACTAGAATAGAAGTAAGCTAAGTGGGGGCCACGGCCTGCTGAAGAGGACATCATAAAACGCGCGTGTTTGTATTAACCGGATACGAGTACTTTCTACTCTTTTTAATTATTTGCAGCCTAGTGCCTGTGCTGGCCCTAGGTGCCGCCAAGCTGTTGGGTGCTAAAGGAACAGGTGCCGCTCGACGCACCACCTACGAGTCTGGTATGGAGCCCATTGGGGGTGCCTGGATTCAATTCAACATTCGCTACTACATGTTTGCCCTGGTATTCGTCATTTTTGACGTTGAAACTGTATTTCTATACCCCTGGGCAGTCGCCTTCCATACTTTGGGCGTTTTAGCATTTGTTGAGGCGCTTATTTTTATTGCAATTTTGTTGATCGGTTTGGTTTACGCGTGGCGTAAAGGAGCATTGGAATGGTCATAAAATCCCCTTCAAGCAGTTCTTTAATGGGTGAAAATGATCGGGTGATGAACCCGGCTGCTCCCCCCTCTGTTACCCAGGAGCTGTCAGAAAATGTGATTCTGACCACCGTTGACGACATTTATAACTGGACTCGACTGTCTAGCTTGTTTCCGCTGCTCTACGGTACGGCCTGCTGCTTTATTGAGTTTGCTGCTCTGCTAGGGTCTCGGTTTGACTTTGACCGGTTTGGTCTAGCGCCGCGTTCTAGCCCGCGTCAGGCTGACCTGCTAATTACCGCAGGGACCGTCACCATGAAAATGGCTCCAGCTCTAGTTCGTTTGTATGAACAGATGCCTGAACCCAAGTACGTCATTGCGATGGGGGCCTGTACCATCACGGGGGGAATGTTCAGCGTAGATTCGCCATCAGCGGTACGCGGGGTGGATAAGCTGATTCCAGTGGATGTGTATATTCCTGGATGTCCGCCGCGCCCTGAGGCCATTCTGGATGCTGTTATCAAGCTGCGCAAGAAGGTGGCCAATGAGTCTATGCGTGAGCGAGGGATACTAGAGCAAACCCATCGCTACTACACCCGCGCCCACAAAATGGATATAGTAGAGCCCATTTTAACGGGTCAATATTTGCGGTCTAGTACCCGCTCGGCTCCGTCTAAAGAGCTAATGCAGTCCATGGGAATGCCCATGAACCTGCCGGAGAAAGCCACCCAGGAGGAGGAAAAAGCCAATGGCTGACGAGGAAACCAGACCTGATGAGTCAGCTGACATCGTTGAAGCCGGTCCCATATCTAGCTGGCTCAGCGAACAGGGGGTTGACCATGAGATCATGGAGCGCGATCATCTAGGTGTAGAGCTGCTCAAGGTAGACCCTGCTTTTTTGATTCCCTTTTGCACGGCGCTTTATTCTCGTGGGTTTAACTATCTTCAGTGTCAGGGTGCCTATGATGCCGGTCCTGGCCAGCCCCTGGTTAGCTTTTATCACCTGCTTAAGGTCAGCGATAATGCCGATCGGCCTGAAGAGGTGCGGGTAAAGGTATATTTACCTCGGGATAATCCCAAAGTTCCCTCGGTGTACTGGATTTGGAAATCTGCTGACTGGCAAGAGCGCGAAAGCTATGACATGTATGGGATTGTCTATGAAGGGCATCCCAACCTGAAGCGGTTGCTAATGCCGGAAGACTGGGTAGGCTGGCCCATGCGTAAGGACTACATTTCGCCGGACTTCTACGAGCTACAGGACGCCTACTAAGCTGTAAAAGTGCATAATTTTCTGACCCCACAGTCCGCTCGGTCTGTGGGGTTTGTTTTGGGTCAATTGGTTCGTATTTGGGCGATTAGCGCTATAAGGGAAGACATTAAGCGATCGCTCCTATGTTAGCTAATGACCTGATATCGTCAGATCTGCCCAATAAAAGTATTCTTATCTGTTCGACAGGCCGGTCGGGGAGCACCTTGCTGAGTAGGACCCTGGGCAGTATTGATCACTTTGGTCAGCCGATCGAATACTTTCGATCCGATATGCTAGCCAAAAACGGGGTGGCTTCATCCGCTAGCGAACTGTATCCCTACCTGACTCAGGTCTACTCGCAGGGGCAAACGCCCAACCGGGTATTTAGCGCTAAGCTGCACTGGGATCATCTGAGAAAACTTTTGCAGATAGCGCGTACTGACTCTGCTTTACAGACTCAATCAGAGATTGAAATTCTGTCCCAGCTGTTTCCAAATCCTATTTTTATTTTTATTCGGCGTAATGACCTGACAAGACAGGCCATCTCTATGGAAATTGGCCATCAAACAGGGGTTTATTTAATCCTTCAAGAGCAGGCAGAACAAGCACCGCAGATGCATCAAAGACTCCGCTTTAGACCCTTAAATATCTATCGCTACAAGCAAGGATTGCAACGACGAAATCAAAACTGGCGAGCATTTTTTCAGCGGAATCAGGTGCCTTTTTTAGAAATCGTGTACGAGGATTTGGTTCAGGATTTTGAGGCAATTATGCAGCGGGTGATTAATGTCTGTGACGTTGCTATGTCTAATCAACCTTTAGCGATCGCTCAAGCCACTAAAAAGCAGAGCACCCGCGTCAATGAACGCTGGTACAGCTACTACCATCTCATTCCAGAAGGTGTTCTAGCGGGATATTCCAACGTTAGAAGTTATTTGAGAAAGCGATTGAAACGTTAGGGGGTAGCGATTCTTAAGCAGAGGCGATGTGAGGCGCGGCGGCTAGAGCGATGCGTTTGGCTAATCTACCCAGCGTCTGAGCAGGTTGGAAACACTTTTTGACAGCAGATCAAACTCAGCCGTTTTGCCATATTGGGCAAATAGCGAACGGCGGGCGGTATCAATATCAAACAGCAGCTCTCGCTGGGCCGGATCGCGAATCAGGCTCTGGACCCAGCCCACTACGACCAGTCGCTGCCCCTGGGTAACCGGATTGACACGATGCAGTGTAGACGACGGATAGACAAGGGCACTACCGGCTGCTAGCTGATAGGCTTGTTCGTCGTCAGCACCTTCAATAACCAGTTCCCCCCCCTCGTAGGCAGTGGGCTCACTCAAAAATAGAGTAAAGGACACATCCGCCCGGTAGCCGCTCATCATGGCATTGTCGGCATGGGTGCCGTAGGACATGCCCACGTCGTAGCGGCTAAACCGCAGACTGTGGATTTGTTTGGGTCTGACGGCTACTTGAAATAAGGGGTGACGGCCAAGAGCCGCTTTGACGGTGGCTTCTAGGGATGTACTCGTATCGCGGCTGAGCTGCTGATTGTTTTTGACCTGTTTGGCATACCAGCCAGCGGTGGGTTTACCGTCTACAAATTCGGCTGTTGCCAGCTCTGTCTGGATTTGCCCTAGTTCGTCAGCAGAGAGTACGTCGGGAACTTGAAATAGCATACTATTGCCAACCGACTCGGTCGACTAGCTTAACCACCTCAGGGTTGTTACGACCGTAGGCAGAGACGTTGACCTCATCTACTTTGAACTGCCCTAGTTCCGCGACAATGGGATCCATGGTCACCCCATCGACAACCGGATATTCATTGTTGCTGCTAGCAAAGACTTCTTGGGCTTCATCGCTGACTAAAAATTCTAGAAATGCGATCGCGCTTTCCTCGTGCTCAGCCCCAGCGACGACACCGACACCGCTAATGTTGACGTGGGTACCCCGACCGTCTTGATTGGGAAAAAATACGGCTGTCTTCGCCACGACATCCTGACTTTCAGGTTCATCGGACTTGGCCAACCGGGCCCAATAATAGTGATTCACAATGGCTACATCACACTGACCGGCTGCCACCGACTTGATTTGAGTAACATCGCCCCCGTCTGGATCGCGAGCCAGGTTATTCTCTATGCCCTCAGCCCAGGTCTCGGTAGCCTCTAAACCATTCGTTTCAATTAGCGATCCCAACAGCGACTGATTGTATATGTTGCCGGAGCTGCGCACACAGACGCGTCCGTTCCATTCAGGTTCGGCCAATGCTTCGTAAGTTGATAGCTCAGCCGGGTTTACCGTATCCAGGTTGTACACCAGCACCCGAGCGCGCTTGGTCAGACCGTACCACAGCCCGTCGGGATGGCGCAGACTGGCGGGCACTCTTTCATCTAATACCGCAGACGACACCGGTTGAAAAATTCCTGCCTGCTCAGCCCGCCACAGCCGCCCCGCATCCACGGTAATAAACACGTCGGCCTGACTGTCCTCCCCTTCTGTCTTGATGCGCTCAATCAGCTCGTCTGATTTTCCTTCCACCACATTGACGTCGATTCCTGTTTGGTTGGTAAAGCTTTCAAACAGGGCGTCGTCCACATCGTAGTGACGGGCTGAATAAACATTGACAGCCGCACTAGCTGCATCGGGTGTGGCCGGATCTTGCGACTGGTTACCACAGCCTGCGATCGCAAACGCTGCTAGACCCACACAGACAAAGACAAATTTATCGGACATGGACATCAATAATGCGAAAGGTTCTCAATCAATATTAAGGGAACTCTATTGCCTAGGAGAAATTTTTCATCAGACTCTATGGATGCCAGCAGGACAATAGGGCCGATTTCAATCTCTAAAGTTGTGGAGACTCACTACAGCAGCAAACTGATATTCCAGCCAAAACCTAGACCGCTTGTAATATTCACTCGATAGTTTTTAGATATTTTTCGCAATAAGCAGAAACTATTGCAAACTGCTCAAATTTTCGCTACTATTCTCATTAAGTAGCTATTAATGATAGTAAACGGAGCCAGGTCCATGGTCGCCTACACCCCCTCAGCAATGAAAGCCGAACTGCATGAGCGCGGGTGGCGCATGACACCGCAACGAGAAACAATCCTAAATACGTTTCAAAATGTCGCTAAGGGTGAACATCTAAGCGCTGAAGAGCTGTGTGAGCTGCTCAAAGAGGAAGGCGAGCCCATTAGTCTCTCCACGATCTATCGCAACTTAAAGCTGATGTCCCGCATGGGTATTCTGCGGGAGCTAGAGCTAGCCGAAGGACAAAAACGCTACGAAATCAACCAGCCGTCACCCCATCACCATCATCACCTGATCTGTGTACGGTGTAATAAGACCATCGAGTTTAAGAACGACTCTGTCCTCAAAGCTGGTGCAAAGATGGCTGATAAATCGGGCTACCATCTGCTCGACTGTCAGCTACTTATCCATGCGGTGTGTCCAACCTGTCAGCGTTCGATTATGCCGGTTTAGAGCGTTTCTATCGCTGCTCTTCTTCGTGCATATCTTCTTCGTAGTCCTCGTACGGTCCGCCCACGCTGATGGGGGTGCCGACCACCTGGGCATCAACAATGTTGATGTCTTCTAGAGAGGCGTCAGTTACATCTGTAAAATAAATAGCCGAACCTGAGAGGTCGGCTCCGTTTAAGATGGCTGATTGAAAAACAGCGTTAGTCAAAAAGGTATTGCTCAAATTAGCATCCGTTAGATCGGCTCCGGTCAGGTCCGCTCCTTCCAGGTTGCTATTTGAGAGATCGGCTCCGCGCAGATCGGCCCCGCGTAGGTCCGCTCCTATCAGATGAGAAGATTGCAGGCTAGCCCCTGAGAGATCGCAGTCAGGACAGGCACCCGTAACCTCTAGACGCTGTAGGTCAGCATCAGAAGCGCCAATAGCAGGCAGCGCGATCGCTGCGGGTAGAACTAAAGCAGCTAAGACAGCGGTGCGTAATAACATAACTAATCTCCTCCATGGGGCAAAAACAGCCTGGCCTCTGGTGACGGGAACCACCGCCTACGCGGATATTTCCTGAGAAACCAGCTATTTTGCGTAACCCTTTATGATAGGTTGTTATGATCTTGACACAGGTTTTAAGTAATTGCCTGGGGGCTTAACAAGCCATAATTATTCGGTTTTCAGTACAATCTGCTTTTGTGGGCTATGAAATCAACCTGATAGCGGTCGTTACAGCCCCTGAGTATCAAGCAGCTTGATTTCGTCCAATAGATTCTTCATGAATTTTTCAGGATCCTTAAGATTCATCTCTGACAGCGCTACCATTTCCTCAATGCTATAGCGGTCGTCACTATCGACAACTTCCGAGATCCAGCTGGATATTGTTTCAGGATGATTTAACAACTCTTCGGCAAACTCAAGGGGGCTTTTACCTGAGTTTTGAGCGTCTACCTTGGATGCCAAACAGAGTCCCAAAAGCTTGCCCAGAGTAGCTTCTGGTGTAGTACATAAGAGAAACGCCATTGTTTGAGTCAAAAGCTGTTTCTTCTGCATCGAAAAGTCTCCCAGATTGATTATTTAATTGCAGCCGAGTCGATGAACTCAATCTTTATAGAATACGAACAGACGGTTTCGCGTAGCTTGCCCCAAACTTCTAATTCTAGGAAGTTTAAGTCCAGCTTTCCCAAAAAATGGGGACAGGAGGGGGCCTCGATATCTGATAGCTGATTAAGTCTGTCTACTTAGTTCATACTCGTTTGTTCTGTTGCGCATAAACTATAGCACGATGATTTGAGTCCAGATAGTTCGCAGCAGAACGTCTCGCACAAATAATCTGGAATACTCTGGGCCCGGTAGCTAATAGCCTAACGGTGAGCGATAGCTGGAGGCTTTATGATAGGTAAATCTTACCTGGATAACCATGAAGCTTGCTGCCATTGATATTGGAACCAATTCGATCCACATGATTATTGTGGAGGTGATTGCGCAGCGCAACTTTGAGATTATTGAGCGTGAAAAGGAAATGGTTAAGCTGGGTGTGGGGGTATTTGCCACCAACCGCATCAGCGACGCTGCCTTCAACCTGGGTGTAGAAACGATTCAGCGCTATATTCAGCTAGCTGAAGAAATAGGCGTGGACCAGGTGATTACGGCGGCTACCAGCGCTATTCGAGAAGCTCATAACGGTGAGGCATTTCTCAAGCAGGTGGTGCAGCGGACTGGAATTTCTCCTCGCATTATCTCGGGTAAAGAAGAAGCTCGGCTAATTCTTCTAGCCGTTCGTAACTCAATCGCCCTTGAGGACGCTACAGCGCTTGTCTTTGACATTGGCGGCGGGAGTACAGAAACCGTCCTGGGTAATCGCGATCAGGTGTTGTTTGGTAGAAGTTTACAGCTGGGTGTGCTGCGGCTGTTAGATATGTTTGAAGATAAAGGGCCGGTTGGGCACGAAGGCCGCAGCGTTCTAGAGGCCCATATCCAATTTATTGCTCAAGAGACCTTAGATCAGATTCAATCCCTTGGGTTTGACCGTGTGATTGGCACATCTGGGACGATTCGTACTCTAGGAGAAGCGGCCTGTCTTAAAGATGACCACCCTCTACGCTCGGTAAATGCCGAAGTGGTTCAACTAGAGCAGATTAAGGCACTAACCAGGGATTTGCTAGAAATAGATGTGGCAGAGCGGGCAGACGTGGAGGGCATCAGCGAAAAACGGGCAGACGCTATCCATCTAGGCGGTATTTTGCTGGTGAAGCTTTTAGAGATGGCCGATGTCCAAGAAATCACTCTTTGCGAAGCTTCCCTCAGAGAAGGCATGATTTTGGACTATCTTGAACGGCACACCCACGAAGTGGCCACATTTTTGCCCCAGGCCAACTTACGCGATCGCAAAGTGGCCCAGCTAGTCCAAAAATATCGGTCTGACTGGCAACAAAATCAGCACGTTGCCGGACTAGCCCTACAGCTGTTTGATCAAACCCAGAAACTACACAGGTACGGCACGTCTGAGCGTAACCTGCTCAAATTTTCGGCTCTGCTTCACGATGTTGGGCAGTTTATCTCATTTCAAAAACACCACAAAAACTCTCGATATATTATTAGCCGTGCCGATCTTCGCGGTTTTACAGACGAAGAGATTTTACTCATCGGACATTTGGCTCGCTACCACTGCAAAGCTGCCCCCACCCGTAAACACAAAAAGTTTAGACGGCTGTCAAAATCTCATCGTCGGCTGGTGCAAACACTCTCAGGCATGCTGAGAATAGCGATCGGGTTGGATAAAACAAAAAATCAGCAGGTTACCAGACTTGAATGCACACTCTCAAAAACAGCACTGGAGATTCAGGTGACTGGTACCGGCAATTTTAATTTGGAAATTTGGGCTGCTCAGTGCGATCGCAACGTTTTAGCTACAGCTATAGAGCGCGACATTGAAATCCAGCCAGATGCTAGTAGATAAATAGCATTAAATCGGTCCTAGGCAAACACTACCGTACGATTGCCATATACCAAAACACGGTTCTGCAAATGTAGCCGCACCGCACGAGCCAATACGACTCTTTCTAGATCTTTGCCTTTACGAATCAAATCACTCACCTGGTCACGATGGCTCACCCTGACTACATCCTGCTCGATAATTGGCCCGGCATCTAAATCTGATGTGACATAGTGGCCGGTTGCCCCAATGATTTTCACACCTCGTTCGTGGGCTCGATGATAGGGATTAGCACCGACAAATGCAGGTAAAAACGAGTGGTGAATATTAATTACTTGAGAAAACTGGCTGAGAAAATCAGGGCTCAAAATTTGCATATACTTAGCCAGCACTACCACATCAATGGCATGCTCCTTAAGCAGGGCTAGCTGCTTGGCTTCCTGCTCGGACCGAGTTGCCTTAGTGATCGGAATATGGCAAAACGCAATATTAAACTGCTCCGCCACAGGCTGTAGTGTCTTGTGATTACTCACAATCAGGGGGATTTCTGCGGCTAGCTCACCCGCCTGATGCCGCCACAGCAGATCTAGCAAACAGTGGTTTTGCTTACTCACCCACAAAGCCATACGAGGCACCACATCAGAGAAGTGCAGCTGCCAGGAGGCCCCCAGCGGCTTAGCAATGGAGTCAAAGGCCGGTCCCACTAACTCACGCTGCAGATTAAATCCTTCTAGCTGCCATTCAATGCGAGACAAAAAGAGTTCTGATGGCTCATCACGATGCTGATCGGCATGAACAACATTGCCGCCGTTGGCGTAAATAAAATTGGCAATCTTAGCCACCAGCCCCTGCTGATCGGGACAAGAAATCAAAAGTGTTGCAGTGGGTGAGGTCACAATCAGACAGTCCTGGGTAAACCTTATAATGAAAAACAGCAAGCTATGGATAGCATCCTGCTTGCTGTTCTCTCTGATGCTCTCTACCGGTCTCCTACCGTAGAGACAACAGGTTCAGTCGATTACATACGCTGCTCTAGGAAACCAGTTAGACGTCCTAGAGTGTCATTGAGCTTCTCATCAGTTGTGGGGCCTGCATCGACCTCTTCAGTACGCTTCATCCGCTCAAAAGTACGAATAAGAACAAAGAGAATAAAGGCGATGACAACAAAGTTGATTACATTCGACAAGAAGACGCCATACTTGATGCCATTAGCAGACAAGGACGCAATATCCTCAACGTTAGCGGCCTTGAGCGCAGGGTTGAGCAAAAGAGGCGTGATAATGTCTTCAATAAAAGACGTGATAACGGCTCCAAAAGCACCCCCAATGACAACCGCCACGGCTAGATCAACAACGTTGCCACGGAGCAAGAATTCACGAAAATCATTCATGAATCCACCAGCGGAATTTACAGCGTTAGAGCGAGTTTGTCTGCTAACCATATCTAAAGATTTCCTTCAACGAAAAGAGTCCTGTGTGTTAATCATCACTTTGAAATCAGAAGAAGCGGCAATATTTATCTCAGACCAAATGGGTCGCTGTAAATGATCGACGAATATTCTTCGATGGCAAAGTTAATTCACAAAATATATCAGTGTTTACTTTGAAAATCTAGGTAATGAGACTATAGGGTGCTGAAATGTTGCAAAGTATATTGCCCAACCCGAAAAATAGAAAAATATCCTTAAAATTAGAAGCTAATTAGCTATTTTTCTGCTAGACAGCTAAAAATTCCTGGATAACGGCGTTGCTAAGTTGAGAAGTAGAACCGGAGGCAACGATTCCCCCTTTTTGCATGGCGTAGTAATAGTCGGCCTGACGCACAAAGTGCAGATGCTGTTCTACCAATAAGACAGAGATGCCGGTCGTTTCAATGATGCGCCGCACCGCATTCTCGATATCTAGAATGATGGATGGCTGAATTCCTTCTGTTGGTTCATCCAGCAGCAATAGCTGCGGTTGTCCCATCAGGGCGCGGGCAATTGAGAGCTGCTGCTGTTGTCCACCGCTGAGATCGCCTCCCATGCGAGAGAGCATGGTTTTAAGCACAGGAAACAATTCAAAAATGAGTTCAGGAATCTCCTTCTTGGCTTTAGGAGCCCGGTTGCCAAGTGCTTCCAAACCTACTAAGAGATTCTCTTTGACAGTCAGTCGAGGAATAATCTCTCGCCCCTGGGGCACATAGCCAATACCTGAGCGGGCTCTACGATCGGCGGTAAAGGGATTAATGGGTCTGCCGTCGTAATTAATCATGCCGCTACGAGGTGTCAGCAAACCAATAATGTTTTTGAGCAATGTGGTTTTGCCAACGCCGTTGCGGCCAATCAAACAAACCATCTGACCCCTAGGAACGGTGAGATCGACATCTCGCAAAATATGGCTCTCACCATAGTAGAAATTGAGTCCTGAAATCTTTAGCATCGGAGCTGTGGAAGACTCTAGAGGGGGAGATTGAACAGCAGCTGTGGTCATGGGTAGCAGAGGTGGGGACTAAGATACGGTGGCGGCTTCTAAGCGACTAACGGTTTCTGGCGGTAAATTCAGTAGGGTCAGCAGCTTATGGTAAGCGGATGCCTCTTTGGGATTAATCCCGTTAGCGCCGATGACTTCATAGCTGAGCATCAGGGCCTGCTCCCGCTGAGCCGGAGTTTCTAGCTGAGGCACCAGCTCTTCTAAGGGAATGCGTTTGGCTAGCAGGTCTCTTAGCTCTGTCTTTAAGGCTGTTTGCTGCTCAGGTTCTTGAACAAACTGACGGCTGAGACGCTCTAGGATGATATCTTGTTCAGCGACCTCAAAATCACCGTCGGCCCAGGCCATGGTGGCGGTAATTCGCAGTAGCAGCATCTGGGCGGGACTGATGGAGGTTTCGGTACCAAGGTATACCTCAATCACGCGCGGGTCGTTTTGGACCTGGTCCATGGTGCCCTCACACAGCACAGAACCCTCGTGCAGAACGGTTACCTGTCGGGCGATCTGACGTACAAATTCCATGTCGTGCTCGATCACAATTACTGAGTGGCTCTCAGCTAGGGAAATTAATAGCTCGCCCGTTTGTTCGGTTTCTTCATCGGTCAGTCCGGCTACCGGCTCATCTACTAAGAGCAAATCAGGCGACTGGGCCACCAGCATACCGATTTCTAGCCACTGTTTTTCGCCATGGGACAGTAAGGCTGCTGGTTTATCGGCTTTATGGTCAAGACCGATGGTTTCAAGCAAACCACCCACGGTACGGCGCTCGGCATTAGGGGTGGGCTTAAACAGGGTCGCCAGGACATTTTTGTTCTGGTTACAGCAGAGTTCTAGGTTTTCACGCGGGGTAAGGTTGAGGTAAATGCGCGGGGTTTGGAACTTGCGGCCAATACCTAGACGCGCAATGTCGTGTTCAGAGCGTCCGCTCAGCTTTTTACCTTTGAAGCGAACGTTTCCCTTGGTAGGCTGAACCTTACCGGTGATGACGTCTAAAAAGGTGGTTTTACCAGCACCGTTGGGACCGATAATAACGCGCAGCTCGCCTTCATTCATGGAGAATGTGAGGCTGTTGAGGGCTTTGAAGCCATCAAAGCTGACGGTGAGGTCGTCGATTTCAAGAATTTTGTTGGCCATAAGCTCGTTCGGTCGATTGCAAATGGGGCAGAAATATTGGGCCCGTGGAAATATCGAAACTATTTTCCAGCGAGCTCACGCTGCTCGCGCTTGACATCCGCGTCTAGCTCGATATCAGGGTAGGTGGTGAGCTGGGGCTGTAGACCCAGCAAATCGCGGATCTGTCGAACGGCGTCGTCTCTAAGCCAGCCGACAATCCCTTTAGGCAGGACGGTCACCACCAGTAGGAACAGGGCTCCCTGAAAAAATAGCCACACCTCAGGAAATTGCTCACTCAGCAGTGCCTGGGCCCAGTTGACCACTAAAGCACCCAGCACGGCACCACCCAGGGTGGCGCGACCGCCGACGGCTACCCAGATCACCATTTCAATTGAAAAAGCAACGCTCATGTACTGTGGCGTAATCCCGCTGGATTGAACGGTGTATAGCGCCCCGGCTGCCCCGGCAATACCACCCGCAACGGCAAAGACCAGTACCTTAAACATGGCCGGGTTGTAGCCAGAAAATCTAAGACGGTTTTCATCGTCACGAATGGCAATCAGCAGCCGACCAAAGCGACCGCGAGTCAGCCAGCGACAGAGGCCATAGGTGAGGGCCAGGGTAATAACGGTAGCGACATAGAAGCCAAACTGCATGCGATCGCTACCCACCTGCTGACCAAACAGCAGTGTCGTATCGGTGGTTAGCCCGTTAGTCCCGTTGATTAACTTTTGCTGACCATTAAAAAAGTTAAAAAAGACTACCAGCATCGCCTGGGTCAAAATCGAGAAATATACCCCACGAATTCGGTTACGAAAGACCAGATAGCCCAGCAGTCCGGCCACAACTCCAGGCAGGACCACAATGGCAATCAGCGTCAGCGGCAATGAGTAAAACGGCTGCCAAAACCAGGGCAGCTCTGATACCCCGTAGAGACCAAAAAATTCAGGAATGCCATCCCCGGCCAGATTTAGCTGCAGATGCATTGCAAAGGCATAGCCCCCCAGAGCAAAGAAAATTCCTTGACCCAGGCTTAATAGCCCCGTGTATCCCCAGATCAAATCCACCCCTAACGCTACAATCGCTAGAGCTAAAAATCGACCCAGTAACCCCAGGCGAAACCCTGTCAGCAGCAGCGGTGCAATAAAAATCAGGACTAAAGTTAGGCCAATGACAATACCGGCTTCAAGGGTACGTCTGCGGTTTTTTCCTATGGATTTTGTCTGTGCCATGATTACACCTCCACCGAGCGACCTTTCTGGGGAAATAAGCCAGCGGGCTTAACCTGTAAAAAGGCAATAATTAGGGCAAATACCAGAACTTTAGCCATACTGGTTGTGGCAAAAAATGTGGCCGTATCAATCAGCGGCTGCAGAGCTTCACTAGAAGGCAGCATCAGCACCAGCGTGCCAGAGCCGAGAATATAAGAAATAATCCCGATGATCAACGCGGCTACAATACTGCCCACCAGCTTGCCAACGCCGCCTACTACCACCACCATAAAAGCGTCCACAATATAGTTACTGCCCAGGTTAGGACCGACCGAGCCCAAAAGAGTAACCGCACAGCCTGCTATACCAGCTAGCCCAGACCCTAGCGCAAATGTCAGCGCATCGACGCGCTTGGTGGGAATTCCTAGACAGGCGCTCATATCACGGTTTTGAGTAACGGCTCGAATCCGTAGCCCCCAGGCTGATTTATTCAGAAACCAGAATGTCCCTACCAGGCAAACAATGGTCAACGCAATAATAAAAAGACGTGCTGCTGGAAAGGATAAAGTATCGGTGACTTGGATGCTGTCCTGCAGCCAGCCAGGCGCTGTCACATCCACATTACGAGCGCTAAACCAGGGCTTAGCCAGAGTATCATTACTACCTAGAGAGCGCCCCAACGTAATTCCGATTCCAGCTGATAGGATCAAAACTACGAAATTAGCCAGTGCCTGACGAGGTCCGAGATTGGCAAACTTATTCAACAGCGCTCGTCCGCCAAAAAGCAGCATACAGACCGCTACGATACCAATCACCATAGACCAGCTCACGCTGCGGACAAACTGCTGCAGGATCAGGCTCACACCCCAGGTGGCCAGCAACGTCTCTAGCGGTCGTCCGTAGAGTAGACGAATCACGCTGCGCTCAAGCAGTAGTCCGACTAGCGCTGCCACCAAAAAAGAAAGGGGCAGCGCTAACCAGATATAGAAGCCTTGGGCCCCATCACCAAAAGATTTAAACCCATTTTGAACCACATAGGTGGTGTAGGCTCCGAGCATCATCAGCTCGCCGTGGGCCAGGTTGATCACCCCCATAAGACCGAAAACAATCGCCAGCCCCAGAGCCACAATTAGAAGCACCGCGCCAATGCTAATGCCATTAAATATGCCGTTGATTAAACCGTCGAGCACGACAATTACCTGTGAAATACGTTAACAGCTGCCTGTGTATTTGAGAGAGAGGTTGTTGCAAAAGACCGCTTTAAGGAAAGCCATTGCTGATTTGGGCCGTAGGCCAATCGGTAGTCGCTGCCGTTTGACGATTTCTTACCGCTAAAACCACCCTGAGGAGCCACAATGCTAAGGAAAAAAAGGGAAGAGTCTCAGCGACCCTTCCCTCCTTTTAGCTAACCGATAAAAGCCTTACGCTTCTTTGTACTTACCACCCTTAGCTGGGTCAGACCAGTCGCAGGCATAGCCTTTGGTGTCAGGCACATACTGGTTCCAGGGCACTGGAGTAACCGGACCATCGGTCTCGGAAACAATCTCAAACAGACCGTCTTCGCGAATTTCGCCGATGCGAACGGTCTTAGAGATATGGTGGTTGGGATTCATGGTCACCGTACCACCCGGTGCATCAAAGGTTTGACCGTAGGCGGCTTCGCGGACAGCTGCAATTTCAGTGGAGCCTGCCTGCTCAGCTGCTTGCTTCCACAGATACACCATGATGTAGGCCGCTTCCATTGGGTCGTTGGTGACTCGATCGTCACCGTACTCAGCCTTAAAGTCAGAAACCCACTTCTCGTTCTCAGGGCTTTCAACGGTTTGGAAATAGTTCCAAGCAGCATAGTGACCGGTGAGGAAGTCAGGACCAATGGTGCGAACTTCTTCTTCTGCAATACTGACGGACATGACAGGATACTTGTCAGGACCCATGCCAGCACCCTTAAGCTGCTTAAAGAAAGCAACGTTGCTGGCACCGTTAAGGCTGTTAAAGATAACGCCGCCGTCGGGAAGAGCCGCCTTGATCTTGGTGATGATGGGGGTAACCTCAGTGTTACCCAGGGGGAGGTAGTCTTCGCCCACAGTGTTGCCGCCGTTGGCCTTGAGCTGCTCTTTAATAATATTGTTAGCAGTCCGAGGGAAGACGTAATCAGAGCCGACGAGGAAGAAGTCTGTACCCTTGTTCTCTAGCAGCCAGTCTACGGCGGGTTCAATCTGCTGGTTAGGAGCCGCACCGGTGTAGAAAATATTCTTGGAGCACTCTTGACCTTCGTACTGTACAGGGTACCACAGCATGTGGTCCTTCGCTTCAAAGACGGGCAGTACTTTTTTGCGGCTAGCGGAGGTCCAGCAGCCAAAGACAACAGATACCTGGTCCTGATCGATTAGCTTTTCAGCTTTCTCAGCAAAGGTATCCCAGTCGGAAGCGCCGTCTTCCTTGACGATTTCGATTTGCTTACCTAGAACACCGCCAGCGGCGTTGATTTCCTTAATGGCAAGTTCTTCAGCATCGACCACAGTGGTCTCACTAATGGCCATGGTGCCACTTAGCGAGTGTAGAATTCCCACCTTGATCGTATCACCGTCGCCAGCCGGCGCGGCTGCTACTTCACCGTCAGCAGGTGCCGTGTCAGCAGTAGGCTCAGATGGAGCACCGCATGCTTTTAGCAAAATGCTGGTACCAACGGCAGTAGAACCGTATACCAAAAATTTACGTCTATTAATCCTCGTCATTGGGCGTTCCTTTTTTACGACTCACACACCTAGTGGCATCAAAAACCGGTCGCCGTAACACAGACTGTCACAGCTACCGTAGACACACGTATTTGCATCGTGATGGTAAGTCTTGGAGAAAGGGGAGATTGTAGCGTTTGATACTTTTTGGATTTCTACAGATTTTCTTGAGTTTGATCCCCAGTATTGACCGTAGCTGGGTTTGACCGTGCTCAGCGGTGCTGTGGACGGCTGGTCTTAACGTAATCCTAAGCTGACTGAGGTATGAGCAACCGTCCTTGCACTTGAATAAACTGTTGGATTGTTTCTAGCCCTTGGGCGGCTTTAAGGTTTGTAAATACAAAGGGTTTGTCCCCTCGCATGGTTTTGGTATCGCGCTCCATGATCGTTAGATCGGCTCCGACCATGGGAGCCAGGTCAATCTTATTAATAACGAGCAGGTCTGATTTGGTGATGCCTGGCCCACCTTTGCGAGGAATTTTATCTCCGGCGGCCACATCGATTACATAAAGAGTCAGGTCCACTAGCTCTGGGCTAAAGGTGGCGGCCAGATTGTCTCCTCCGCTCTCGACAAAGACTAGATCCAGGTCTGTAAACCGTGTTTCTAAATCCTCAATCGCGCCTAAATTAAGTGAGGCATCTTCCCGGATGGCTGTGTGTGGGCAGCCACCTGTCTCTACGCCGACGATGCGGCTGTGGTCCAGCAAGGCCTGACTGCGGACTAAAAACTGGGCGTCTTCTTGGGTGTAGATATCGTTGGTAACTACGGCGATGGAGTAGTCATCGCGCATGGATTTGCAAAGAGCGTCAACCAGGGCGGTTTTGCCAGAGCCGACAGGACCGGCGACGCCAACACGGTAGGGAGAGGGCATGGGGGATATCTCGATTTTGTTTGGTTGACGTAGGCACGTTGCATGCCACGTGCCTACGTCAACCAAACGTTAAAACCTATTGTTTATAAATCTAAGATTCATTCTCAAAATTTTAAATTTGCGTTAGCTGCGAAAGAGTCGGGTGTAGAGGGTTTCGTGGTGCATACTTGCGATCGCACTTCCCCACCCGCTGACAAATAGCTCGTCATCCTCTAGCGCTACCATGCTTTCCGCCGCTGTAGTCAGTTCAGGGATCAGGGTTAGTAAACAGCTTTGGCCATCGGTCTGACCCAGGGGCACCAGTTTGACCGCCGCGCCGATCAAATTGGCTGCCCAGCTTTGCAAATAACCTAGGGCCATAGTGTGACTATCGATCTGCCAGTGGGCGGCTAGAACACCAAAGACAACAGCAAAGTTGCAGGGAGTACCGCAGGCCGTCAATACGGGTGTCAGTTCAGGATGCAGGCTTTCGCTAAGACGCACCAGCGCTCGCCCCATTTGCCAGTTTTGCTGACGCAGTTCGGCGGTATCGCGGCTGGCGGTGAGCCACTGGTTCCAGTAGCGAATCTGGTCGGGGGTGTGGTGGTGGCGGTGGGCGCGCGCTGCGATCGCAACATCTAGCCGCACGCTGCCGTAGCGTAGCTCTTGCCTGAGCCAGTGGCTCAAGGCGTCACGGGTCGTCAGCTGTCCCTGGACTACCAGAGTTTCGATACCTTCAGAATAACTAAATGCTCCGACGGGCAAAGCTGGGCTGGTCAGCTGTAGAAGTTTGAGCAATGCTTGCTGATCAATGGTGATGGCCATAGGCACCAGACTCCGGCGTAAATGGGGCAACCTCAGACGTTACTACCACACCCAGCTGCTGCAGCATGGACTCCAATACTGAGTCTGGTGAGAGCCGCAGATAGTCAGACCCCACCTCCAGGGCCACATGACGATTGCCCAGGTGATAGGCCGCCCTGGCTAATATCGGTGACTGGGTCAGTCCATCGGCCCGTACGGTTAAAACGGGTTCAGGTTTGGCCTCAATTTTGAGAATCTGACTGTGATCGTCTCCGGCTAGGTGATCTCCCCCTTGCAAAACGGTGCCACGGGGAAGCTCTAAATATATTTCACAGTCGTGGTGAGTCGCGGGCGGTGTAGATCTCGGTGGCCTCCGTATCCTGGAAAATATGTATCGATATCGAGAGCGGGTACGCTCTTCGGCTGTCAAAGCCAGGGTCAGCGTGGGCGCTGACGTTACTTTCTGAGTAAAAACGTACACAGACATTCACCCATGCGTTGTCCCTTATAGAATGCCACAGGCGGGTATCCCCCAATGAGCAACTATCGTCTATGCCGCCCCTCAAACTGTCACAGTTCCGTACGGAGATAGCCGATCGGGGTGTGAGGTAACCATCATCACGAATATCCGTATTTTCTACTAGAAAATTCAGCATTTGATACGAGGGTTTCCCTCTAACAGAGCAGTCAACGATTTTTCATTCGCTTAGTTGCTACCTACGTCTCACTCGTTATGGTTTCCCAGACTCAACTTGTTCCCCGTCCAACCATATCTCAGGCTGCATCCATGGAAGACGCTGATGAACTTTACGATATGCGGGCCACGCTGCTACTGGCAGCTATTGAGAGTTTTACAGTCGGTCTTGTGATCATTGCTCAAGATGGCACTGTGCTACATAAAAATAGTCGTGCTGAAGCGTTGCTGGCAGATCTGTCGTTCTCCTCATCTAAGCCTATCCTTAAAAGGCTCTGGAGCACCTGTCAATCTCTCATGGAACATCAGGATGAACAATCTAATCTTTTCTCAGGAGATTACAACATTGTTTTAGAAGATGAGCTTTCCACCAGCCATGGAACTATTTTACTGAGAGCCCAGTGGTTTGATTGGGAGTACCAAACCTATGAGTCCAATGATTGTTTTTTAATTACCTTAGAAAATCGACAGCAGTCTTTAGTTGCGATCGCAAAGCAGGAGGCCCAGCGCTATGGCTTGACTACTAGAGAAACAGAAGTTTGGTGTCTTAAGCGCATGGATCAAAGCTATAAAGAAATCGCCAAGTCCCTATTTATCTCTGAAAACACGGTCAAGAAGCACTTAAAGAATATCTATGCCAAAAAAGAACAGTCTCAGTAGCTATGGCACTGAGATATTGCGTCTGTCAGATGAATGAGGACAGTGCTTACGCTTGACAGTTTCAGCAGTTAACCCAATGCGCAGTCGATAAATCGGCTGCGCGTCACAAACAGCAAGGATCTGACTAGTCAAAAGTCCCTGCTGCCTGCGACTAAATCTAAGCTAGCTTAGACATACTTAAACGTGCTGCTATTGAGGTTGATGTTGCTCGAACCACGGATGACAGCAATCAGCTCATCTTGCTGGCCAGCGCCATTGTCAATAAACAAGGCGCGACCACTTTCGACACCATTCGGAGACGATCCCAAACGATAGTCGTGATCGTTGCTCAGCTGAATGATATCGCCTTGGCCTACTTTCAAATCGGTGATTAGGGCATAGTTTGAGAGGCCCATGGAGCCTGAATTGCCGTCGTCATAAAACGCACCGGCCTTATTCCCTAACACAAAGATATCGCGACCTTTGCCACCGCTCATCACGTCTTTCTCAGATCCATTGCCGAGACCTGTTCCCTGCAAGGTATCGTTGCCGTTGCCGCCAACGAGCTTATCTGAGCCGGAACCTCCTAGAATTCGGTCATTTCCCGAGCCACCAGCAACATGGTCATTGCCCGAACCGCCGGAAACAAAATCGTTGCCAGCGTCGCCAAACAGCTTGTCATTGCCCTGGTCGCCGAAGATTCTATCGTTACCACCCTTGCCGCCGATGATATCGTTACCTTGTTTGCCACCGATGGTTTGTCCCTTGGAGCCGCCAATAATCTTATCAGCTCGACCTGTGCCACGGACAACAGAATTGTTGCTATTGATTACGTTGGGGCCTGAGGGAGGAGTTGGGGTTGGAGTAGGTGCTGGAGGCTCAGGCGTTGGGTCAGGGTTCGGTGCCGGATTCTCAATAGTTCCTTTACCAAAAACCTGAGTCCAATAGTGTCGGTAGTTGACGCTGCCAGTGTCATTTGCTAGATAGTAATGACCAACGCCAATCTCGTTATAGTTGGCGTTGAGCATATTGGCCCGGTGGCCTGGGCTGTTCTTCCAACCCTCAACTACGGCTTTGGCTGAGCCGTAGCCAGCGGCAATATTTTCGCCCACAGTGCCTGACTCATAGCCTTCGCTTCTGGCTCGGTCCCAGGGCTTAGAACCGTCTTTGCCCGTATGGGAGAAGTAATCTTGCCGGGCCATGTCCTCACTGTGCTTATCAGCAGTTTCATCCAGGTTCCGATCAAGAACGAGAGCTTTCAAACCATTTTCCCGACGAAATTCGTTCGTAAGTCTGAGGACTTCGTTTTCAAACGCTTGATTCTGCATGTTCTTTGCTTTTTTAAAAAATTAGATTGCATGAGGCATTTGCAACCCCTTAAAGAAGAAATCTTCTCTTCTGACCGTAATCTTTGGACGATCAGGTTAAAGGGTTCTCTAGCTTTGAACACACGTAATGGAGCAATTATTAAGGTGAGGTGCGATCGCAACAGCAGAATACTCCACTGAGCTGCTAAGCTCACCGCTTTAAGATCAGTTACTACAGGCGACTGTCAGTTACTACAGGTAACTGAGAACTCTTTTCCACAGCGTTAGCTGCACTAGCCTAAAAAATCACCATGTCCACCCGAACATCAAATATGACAAATATGAAAGTCTAAAACTTGATGCAATGGTGAAAACCCTAACGCCGCATTTTCTTCTCAAATGTGAAACTATACGAGTTTTCTGTGGCAGGTTGCACTTCGAACAATCATATAAACTCCCTACGATTATGTCAACGTTTCTAGACTATTTTGATCGACGACACAATTTTTTGGGGGCTAGAAGTCAATAGGGGTAATTAATTTCAGCTGTATGGAACATATAACTAAATATCTTGTTGCGACATAGCTCTCTAGTTAGCAGGCAAGATAGCGTGTCTGTTGTTATTAGCTTTTTTAGCTGTGCCGATATGAATAGTGACATATTTCTAGCTACCCTTTCGAGCACAAACAAGAATGACACATTTGTTACAACAAACCTGAAGATATCTCCAAGGGATGCAATAAGGTGCTCTATACGTTTCTGTCAAAGACGGCGGTCGTCATCAGCCTCACCATCACTAAAACACCGCTTACTATAGAATTACTATTCCATCGCAACTGATATCTATGCTGCCTAAAGATGACCTGCTCAAGGGATCGGAAAATACCGAAACTCTAACCCGTGTGATTGATAAAGCCGACCAGGCTATTCGCACCTGGGAGCCGGTCGCAACGGATTTTCTTTCCCCGCCAGAGCTGTATGAAGCCCAAGCCATATTTAGTCGATTAACCGATATCCATACCCAGGCCCAGGGTGGCTATCCCCAAGCCGAGCGGCAGCGCCTGACGTTGGCCCGGGCTGAAATCCCATTAGAAGGTCAGGTGATACCTCTAGCCCTGTTGAGCGTTGCGGGTAACTTTCTATTTGATACAGCCACACACCGAGATTTCCTCGGCGCACTGCTAGGGACCGGTATTGTCCGAGAAAAGGTAGGCGACATCATTGTTCTTGGCGAACGTGGGGCTCAGATTATCGTTGTCCCTGAGCTAGTAGAGTTCTTGCAAATGAGCCTCACTCAGGTACGCTCAGTCCCAGTTAAAACTAAACTCATTGACTGGAGCGAGCTGCGGGTACGAGAGCCTAAGAAAAAAGAAATGACCACCGTAGAAGCGTCCATGCGTCTAGATGCCGTCGCTTCTGCCGGATTTGGCATGTCCCGTAGCAAAATGGCCGATATGATTACTGCTGGGGACGTGCGAGTTAACTGGAAACCCATTTCCCAGTCTAGCCATGCACTTAAATCCGGCGACCTGGTAGCTATTCGAGGCAAAGGTCGCCTTGAAATTGGGGATGTCACGATCACCAAAAAGCAGCGCTATCGTATAGGGCTAACCCGCTACGTCTAGTATGCGTCTACCAAGCTAGAGACCAGAATACGCTGTGGCTACACACCAGCAGCGTCCCAAGATATTCGACCGTAGTCTGAAGGATTAACTATTGAGCTGCGCTACGCTGTAATCGTATCGTTGCTTACAGCAACGGCTCGCACTCGTCACTGCCCATGCCTCGTCTTTCCCAGCGTGCTTACCTACTACTAGACACAGAACTCAAACGTCTTTGTGCAGGAAAACCTGCCGAAAAAATACGCCGTGACATTGTGACCAAGCGGCTCCAGAAGATGTGTGAGCAAGAAGGGGCTCCAGCCACGTATCCGGAGCTAAAAGACGCTATCGATGACATCTTCCCTGAATTTGACGAACGAGTTCTTAAGCGGGCTGCCAAGCTAAACCTGCCCAATCCTGTTATTCGTCCTGCCAAATGGGGTATCGGTCTTGCCGCTGGAGTGGCGGTTTTAGCTGGCGGCCTCTGGTTTGTTAACCTGCCCTATCCCATGGTGCGCTGGCCAGTGTCTAAGGTAGCTCCTATGCTACTGCTGCCTAGTTTTATGCGTATGGATCACAACTATCGCCAGACCATTATTTACACAGAGCAGGCCGACCAGCTTATTAACAACGCCACCAGTGAGGCTGATTTTGATCTAGGTGCAGAGAAATCTGCTCAGGCTCAGAAACATCTAGACCAGCTACCAGTTTGGTTTCTTGGCTATTATCCCCAACGATACTGTCAGTTCTTTAGCTGTGGTTGGAGATTTACTCTCGATGAGTTTCGAGATGCCCGTGCCTTGATCGGTCGCATGGAAGCTCAAATTTTTCAGGAACAAAACGCCCTAGAACAGTTAGACCAAGGAACCCTAGCTGTTGAAACGGCTAAAGAGCAGTATAAAACCGGACAAACCTCAGCCGAGAAGACTACCGCTTTAGCTAACTGGCAAGCCGGTATGGACCAGCTAAACGAGATTCCCAATGGCACCCTAGCGAGTAATCAAGCTCAAAAGCGATTGGAAGCATTTCAACGAGACTATGCCAGTCTAGCTGGGACAACAGCCAATGTTCAACAGTCTAATGATTTAGTAACTGTTGCTAAAAACTTTGGTATCCAGGCCGCACAACTGGTGCAGGGACCTCCTCATCCTGTAAGTACGTGGCAGCAAGCAGAAGATCTTTGGGAAGAGGCCGTTACTACCCTAGATAGAGTTCCTGAAGATAGCCCGGCATATGTCGAGGCACAAAACATTAAAGCCCAGTACACCGTCAATAAAGGACAAATAGAGACCCGAAAGATTCAGGAACAAGACGCTGTAGCGATCGTAAAAAGTGTTCGCAACAAAGTGATTCAGCTCATTGACAAGGCCGAACAGGGTGAAGTTCGCGGATTGCAGGCAGAGCTACAGCAGGTCATTCAAGATCTAGAAACCGTTCCAGCCAACACAACTGTTTCTAGCGAGGCTCAACAGCTACAAAGTCAGGCCCAAAACAAGCTCAATGAGCTGCGGCAGGTGCTTAACTAGCCATGCAGTTTGCGTTTCTTGGCTCGACTGCTACAGACCTACTCTAGCCGAGTAGCTATACAGAGCATCGACTGGGCAGCGGCGGCTGAACTAATATCAATGCCTGATAGCCACTGGCTTAAACGCAGTCGCCAGGAGGCTTTACCATATTCTCCTTTAAGGACTTCAGCGCCCAAATCATGGTTGTGGGGATGTACTTCTACCATAAACCCGAGCGGTTCTAGCATCTGGGAATAAAACTCTTTATCCAACCCATCTCCTGGCTCGCGGTTGTGGATTTCTGTTGCTCGTCGAGCAGTGCGCTGTTTTTTAGGCAAATAATGAACGCTACGCACCATCCGGTAAATTGGAAAACGAATCTGTCGCAGCCATAGCCCCATACCCTTAAAATTCCAGGCAGAACGCTGCGGGTCTTGATCGCTCAATAATAGACCGCCCGGTTTTACCAGGCGAGCGGCTTCTGTCAGAACTTTGGCCATATCGTCACAGTGGTGCAATGTGGCATTCAAGACCACAATATCGGCAAATCCATCTACTAGCGGCAGGTTATGAGCATCGGCTAGCAGTGGACTGTATCCGATACTTTCTGCCATCTTTAGTGCGCTAGGAGCAATGTCTACCCCGATTAAAGTCTGTGGAGTTCCTCCAACCGTGGCATGGACATTCCCAGGGCCACAGCCAATGTCTATGACTACTTTGCCCTCCCAGCTACCTGTTGCCGTTGACCATCGAGCGCGAAACGTCTCAGCTCGATGATGGGTTCTAAAATAGTACTGACACCAGTCTGCGTTTTCTAGAAAATCTATATTGGCCTGCATTCCTTGGCTGTAGTGCAGTGGCTGATGTTCAGGAATGCCTTGCTCGTTAATATCAATGCGCTGATCGAGTTTTAAGTATGGCCGCAGAGCCGACAGGGTTGTGGGTAGGGAAAGAACGCTAGGCATGGAGCTTGGTACGGACTAGATTTTTCTAGGCCACAGAGGAAACGGGAAAATGGTATTAAAATCTGTCCACCCCCAGAACTGCCGTTTCGTCTTAGACAAAACAACAGGCCAAGCTTCAGAGATAATTCAGCACCTCAATAGATACACTGAAGAGCACAGCGTAAGATCCGCAATGCTCTTCTCAAAAATCAAAGACTACTACCAAGGTCAACAACAGCATTCATGCTGCTATCCAATACTTAGGAAGCAAAACCAATTAAGTTCCAACTTTTGAATGTACAGACGTTCCATTGAACATCTCTCCACCTCTCATTGTTGGACGTTGCTTACTCCCTAGCTTTCTCGAATAGCGACACCAAAGACATCGACATTAGCAATCCTTAGCTGATCCATCGCCTGATCAAGCAGATTCTGTTTGAGCTGACCGGGACGGGCAACAATCAACATACCATCCACTTGCTCTGCCACTAAATAAGCATCTGACTGACCAATGAGTGACGGTGAATCAAACACAACCAGGTCAAATCTGGGCTTAAGCTGTTGAATTAGCCTCTGAACTCGCTTAGTTGTTAATATATGACCGGCATCATGCCCTTTTGTTCCTGCACAGAGCACTTTAAGCCCATCAATAGGTTCGTGAAGGAATTTACCTTTAGTCAGTTCACTGGCATCACTTAGGGCCAAATCTGTCAAACCAATATCATTGGGCAGTTTGAGATAGCTGTGAATCTTTGGGTCTCGCAGGTTGGTGTCTACTAGCAAAACGCGCTGTCCTAGTAGTGCGGCCGCTTCCGCTAGGTGGATGGCCGCAACTGATTTTCCTTCTTGATCCATGACTGAACTTACCACCACCGACTTGAGCGGTTGGTCTGAGCTGCTCAGTCTGAGGTTGGTATAGAGTGAGCGAAATGCCTCCATAAATGGGTCATCAATTACTGCTCTAGCCCCGTTAGTGGTGGTCTCATTGTCGATACCACCGTTAGCCAGCTGTAGTGCCTTTGCTGGATCAAGGACTGTAGGTGCCGTCGTTTGAGGCGTTGGAATTTTACCTAGGATTGGCAGCTGCATAGCGCGCTGAATATCTTTCTCTAAGTAAAGTACACCTGTTGATTTATCTAGCAGCAAAGCCAGCACTGACCCTAGCAGTAGTCCCAAGACACCGCCGACAATCAAGTCTTGCGTTAGACTTACAGACTGAGCACGAGGCTCAGACGTAGGTGTCACAATTTCCCAGGGAATTTCTCGCTGAGCTGAGTCAATTTCTAAGGCCGCCTGCTTCGCCAAAAACTGATTTAAGTTTTCTGTGGCAATTCCTAGTTCTCTTTGGATGTCTACGTATTCTCGGGAAATTCCTGAGAGTTCATCCACATCTGAGCTGAGTCCCTGCATCGTCTGATTTAGAGAGCGTTCACGGGCTTCTAAGGCTCTCATTTGGCTTAACAGATCGCGCTGAGACTGTTCGCTTTGCTCTTCTAGCAATACCAGCAAGTTATCACGTTGTTCCTGTAGAACGTCCATGTCAGGACTGCCTTCAAGATAGAGCGTGGATGCTTCTGCAATTTGCGTATCTAGCTCTAGTAAGGAATTCAAAAGAGACTGGTATCTTGGATTTGAGTCTAGCGCGGTAGAAGAGGCTTGCTCTTGCCCCCCACCTAGCTGACTGCGCAAACTTTCGTAGGTAGCACGGTTTTGCTCTAGCTCTATTTGTAAATCCAACTGTTGCTTGGAAAAGGTATTGACCTGACCCGATAGCTGTGAGCCCCGGGCATCAGGATCAATAATATTGTAGTTTAGTCGCAAAGACTGTAGCTGATCTTGGAGCGACTCTACCTTATTAGTTAGATCTGGTAGTTTTTGTTCAACAAATTCGATTGCCCGCCGAATATCAGCCTGCTTAGATTCTAAACTATAGGTGAGATAGGCTTGGGATACGAACCCTAAAATCACTTGAACTGTTTGGGGATCAGGATCTTGTAGGGATACTCGAATAATATCTGAGCCGTTACCGAGCTGATTTACCCGCAGACGACTGACTAAGGTTTGATAACAAGGATCGTAGCTAACCTCTAAAGGGTCAGTGAGTGCTGCGCTCTCTGGTGTAGAAGGACAGTAGTTGGGATATTGCTCCTTAATGCCTTCAATGACTGGCTGCAATACGGCCGGTCCAGTCAAAATTTTGAGCAGATCCCGACTAACGGCATCTCGCTCTTGGCTAGTAATTGTTTCAGGGACGTTGGAGATGACCTCGGTTTCGGTACTTTGAGCTTTGACTAAAATTTCAAAGTCTCCGCTATAGATCGGTTTTTCAGTGAGGACCCTAGCTGTCGCTAAGCCCATACTAACCACGGTCATACCCGCAATTATCCACCATTTTCGCTGCAGTGTTTTGACTAAGGCACCCACATTAAGACCGCCTTCGTCTTCTGGTGTCAGCCTATCTTTGGCTATCCAAGTTGATGATGAGGGGACGGTATCAGCTCTCATAGGTCAGGAGATAAAATTATAGAAGTTGATAGTAGAGTGAAAATTAGAGTCCAGGGATATGAAAGATTGTTCTTAGTCGAGGATATTGAGAAATCTGAGGGGTGAGAAAACGTTCGTTATCACTTGGCCGACGGGGCCTAGAACAGTTGCGATATCATCACTAAGTCGTGCTAACCCTGATGGATTGACAATGATCACATCGTTATTTTGCAGAATCGGGTTGTTCTCATCGTTAATACCTCCGGCAAAATCAACCGGTATTTTTCTACGGACGACTGTGCCATCGGGATTAAGCCGGATTAGCTCCGCATCTTTTTCTCGTGCTCGTCGATTGAATCCTCCTGCAGCTAGAATAGCCTGGCTCAGTGAGGTATTCGGATCTAGCTCAATTGCTCCTGAACGGGCAACTTCACCAACGATATTGACCCGGATGGAGTTAGGTGAAATGCTAGAGCCCAGCACTGTGGGAACTTCTTCTGGATTTAGTGCAAGTGCTGTGGGTACAAATATAGTATCGTTGGCCTGTAAAACAACGTCCTGATAGACGTCACCTGCTTCTAACAGCTGCCAGAGATCAACATCAATGACTTGGGAACCGCCGGAGCGGGTGGGTCGGACAACTTGTACCTGGCGGATATCGGCTCGAGGTCTGATACCTCCAGCGACTTGTAAGGCTCGCGTTACTGTTGTTGGTGTTGACGAGCCTGATGAGGCACCGGGAACACCTGCATCTCTAGTCGTTGCCTGTCCACCGCGAATTGTGTAGGGACCTGGTCGATATACTTCGCCAATAACAGCTACATTGATGGCTTCACTGACGCTAGCAGCAAAACTCGCGTCAGCTAGTAGTGTGGAGTCTTGCAGAGATATCGAACCGGTGGGAATAAAGATTGAATCTCCATCTCGTAGAGAGATGTCATATTGGGAGCTACCTGTTTCTAATAGTCGCCAGAGATCGGTCGTAAAGGTTTGTTGGCTACCGTCACGTCCGGGACGCTGAATTTGAATCTGGCGAATATCGGCTACTTGGGTAACGCCACCGGCTTTTTCTAACAGCTGAGTCAGTCGAGGCGCTTGTGTGCCTGTTTGAGTCAGGGTATAGGCACCGGGACTGTTGATCTCTCCAGAAATACCCACCTGTAATGGACGTCGATTCAGCAGACTTAAGGTCACTAAAGGTCGTCTGAGATATTGGCCTTATTGACTAGATAGTAAGGCCGTTGCTTCATCGATAGTGAGACCCGCCACGTTGACAGGACCGACTAAGGGCAGAGTTAGTGCGCCGTCTACGGCCACCTCACTTTCACCGCTATATTGTGAGACCTTGAAAATATCGACGCGAATAACATCGCCAGCTCCTAGAGTGTACGCTGTTTCAGCAGGTGGAGCTGTATTGGGTGCTGTAGCCGGATTGCCGGGGGCACCAGGTAGAGAGGGTAGCTGCTGCGCAGAAACCGATAGGGGGGAAGAGATACTGGCTGCTAGCGTAATGCAGAGTAGGGCTAGCTGGGGTAGGGGTAAGGAACGGGGCAACATGAGTAGATTGCTTATGTTGTAGGACGATTGGGGTAGGTAAGAGCAAGACCGGCCAGTCTTGGAGACTACATTTTCACCGCTGTCCTCAGCAAATCAGCTTAGTTTTGGTGCAGTCCTTTAATTGGACTACCCCGTCTAATCGGTTTGGAATATATTTTCAATAGCTTTTTAAAGATTCTAAATAAAGTCGGATAGCATTTTTACTTAGAGAACTAGTTATAGAGCTGCATTTGTAAATCTACGAAGCAGACATTTTGTTTAATCTGTGCGGAAAGTACTTATCTCATGTGGAAGCTAAACATAAGCGCAGTCTTCTTTTTGCATAGATCCAACGATTTAATTGGTTCGATTTCGTGACAAATCAAAGATATTCGTCTATGCTGTGCAATGTGAAGGGTGTGTGTTGAACAATCAAGAAGCTTGAATTGTCTTCCCCTGTAAGCTAAGTGTCTTCTCTGAGTTGCGATCGCAATCACTGATTTATCAATTAGCAACGGAAACAGCTTGTCAACGTTTGTTCTAACATCGTAAACCGGTGAATTTCCAATCTACCTCCGCATCTATCTTGACTAGGAAAGTCTCCAGTACACCCAGGGTATTTAGAAAGTTTGAACCAGTTTCAGGTTTTACTTCAAGCAACATTATCTATGTGTTTCCAACCTGCTGTAGGTGAAATGCCACTCAGACAGTCCGTGTCTTATGAAAAGAACAGATACTAGCCTGTTGTGCGCTTGTACTCATTCAGTTGAGACATGAATGTCCACCTAGATGTCTGTTTATCGTACTCACTTTTCTCCGGATCTATTCCCCCGCAGCAATAAATAAGAATTGTTATACGCATGTGCTCTTTCAGAGCTTAAATCGCAAATCGGTCTATTACCTATGACTACTGGCAACACTGTTGAAACTAGGTAACAGATACCTATCCCGCAGCCGAGGCGATTGACAGCTCTTATACAGTGGCATCTCATACCAAATCATTTTCGTTAACCGACCTCAAAAATTCGAGAATTATTATGCTGTATTCAACTAAGTCTAGTATTACTAGCCTTTGGCAGAAGAGCACCAAAAAGCTGGAAACGCAGAATGTAATCGGATTTCCGGTCACCGCAGAATCATTTGAGACCCAAGTTGACACCATATTGGCATGGGGCCGTCAGCGATTGAGTAAGGCCGTTTGTGTGGCCAATGTACACATGCTGGTCGAGGGCAAGTGCGATAAGAAATTTGCACGAGTCTTGCATCGAGCTGACATGCTAACTCCCGATGGTATGCCCCTTGTGTGGCTGACCAGCCGACTAAGAAAGCGCCAGCAAGACCGCGTTGCCGGTATGGACATTATGTTGAGCCTGTGTAAAAAGGCAGCTCAGCAGAACATTAGTGTCTTTTTCTTAGGCTCTACACCAGACGTATTATGGAACATCGAACAGCGTCTAAAAAAGGAGTATCCTGGCCTGAACGTTGTTGGTATGGAATCTCCCCCGTTTCGCCCATTGACAACACAGGAAGATCAGGCACTGATTCAGCGAATTAACAACAGCGGCGCTGGTCTTGTCTTGGTATCTTTAGGGTGTCCCAAGCAAGAACGATGGATGTACCATCACAAAGGCTGTGTAAAGGCTGTTATGGTTGGACTTGGTGGAGTATTTCCTATTTTTGCTGGAGAGAAAAAATGGGCTCCTGTTTGGGTTCAAAAGAACGGCTTAGAGTGGCTATATCGTCTAATCCAAGAACCTAGAAGGCTGTGGAAGCGCTATGCGAAGACAGTTCCTTTGTTTATGCTATTGGCCTTTAAGCAGATGCTAAAAGTCAAGCTAGGTCTAGAGCCCCGGTTTGGTGCTCCTCGTGCAGAAGTAGTATTGGGGAAGTAGTATTGGGGAAATAGTCAATAGGCTGCTAAGGAGATCTTTCTAAGGTATCTTTAGTCGCTAACAAACAGCCTGTTGCATACATTGACTAGAGCGATGCATGTAGCAGGCTGTATGCTAAACGCGCATATCCACAGAAAGTTCTGTACTTTAGGGACAGCTGCAGAACTTAATTTATTACCTAACTTAGGAAACAAAAAAATTAGGCTCCACTGTTGGACGTACAGACGTTCCATGGAACATCTCTCTAGCATTAGTGTTTCGACCTTATAAAATCCTTATATTTAGCTAGCAACATCAGCTGGCTGAGGATTCAAACACTGGTCAGAGAAAAAACGAATGAGGGAGCCAGAACTGCCAGAGACTCTTAATATAGAGACGCGGTAAGCTATTCTTTTTAGGGTATAAAATCTATTGAGGATTAGGGTCAATCTTCAAGATGACATTAGCAGTGGAACACTGTTAAATAGCAGCTGCTACCGAGCGGTCCCATTCCTAAATCGACAATAGCAAAAATGTATATTATTACGGAATAAATGACTGATGATTCTATAAAGAATTATTGGCAGCATATACAGCTGAGATAAAGCGATAGTTCTAGCGCCGATCTCCACTAGCTTTCCCGAAAGTATCTCTGTGTCAGGAAAACTATAGTATTGTGCGTGCGGGCTTAGACTAACGTTTGTGGGTTGCGAACTGTCAAGTATATTTATATCTCTACTCTATGAAAATAAAGCTACCAGGTGCCCTTCGTACACTAATCAAAACAACCCAGTTTTGGCAAGAGAATTATCTCATTCTTCAAGAGTTTAAATACTTTCGTGGGGTCGTTTTTTTAGCTCTTCTTTTTGCTTTAATTGCAGCCGCATTCGAAGGGATAACGGTCGGATTTATTGCTTCCTTTTTACAAGGACTAACGAATCCAGACGAACCCCCGATTCAAACTGGAATCCAATGGTTCGATACGGTTTTTCTAGCGACTCAGGCTTCTGCTACAGAGAGAATTTATAGGCTGTCCGGCCTGCTGCTGTTGGGAGTTTGGCTACGTGCAGGCGTTGATTATCTCAGCTCTATTTATGCTAAAAAGTCTTCATTAAATCTGGTTAATCGTCTGCGAGGTCGGATTTTTGACCAGTTAGAAAGTTTTCGTCTCAGCTACTATACCACCGTCAGTCCTGGCGCTCTGATGAGCACTATCCGGGGTGAAGTCAATCAGGTTCAGCAGGCGTTTAGTGTCCTGTCGACATCTATCGTTCATGGCTCCAAGGTTCTGGCTTATTTAGCATCAATGCTATTTTTGTCTTGGCAGCTATTCTTGATTTCTACCCTTGTCTTTGGACTGATGTCTGTAGGCCTCACAACGCTTACTGCTAGAGTTCGAGAAGCCAGCTTTGCAGTACCAGCTGCCAATAAAGCCTTTACTGCCCGTGCCCTATCGTTTGTTAATGGTATTCGAACGGTCCATGCTTCGGGTACGCAAGAATTTGAGCGAGAGCGTTTCTATGCAGCGGCGCAAAGAATTCACGACTCTCAGATTGCGGTTGTTAAACTGTCAGCCTTGGTAAGACCTTTAATTGAAGGACTGGGGGTTACTCTGCTAGTCGGTATGGTTGTCATATCGTATAGTCTTTTAATCTCTACCGGTCGTCTGAAAGCAGCGGAGCTACTGACGTTCTTATTTGTACTTATTCGAACGACGCCATTAGTCTCATCTCTCAACGGCACTCGCGTTGGGTTTATCTCGTCTCAGGGGGCATTACATGCTGTAACTGACCTGCTTAGACGAGATGATAAGCCTTATTTTCATGATGGGAATAAGGTCTATCAGGGGTTGCAGCGCTCTATCGATTTTGTTTCGGTCGACTTCTCGTACAATCCTGGAGAGCCGATCCTGCATGATATTACGCTCTCGATTAAGCGTGGGGAAACAACTGCACTGGTGGGAGCCTCAGGCGCAGGTAAAACGACATTAGCAGATTTGATTCCGCGTTTTTACGACCCGACTCAAGGGCGAATTCTGGTCGACGGGGTGGATTTAAGTGAACTAAAAATCAACTCATTACGGCAGAGGATGGCGATTGTTAGCCAGGACACGTTTATTTTTGCAGCTAGCGTAGCTGAGAACCTGGTATATGGTGTGGAGAACGCCAGCGATACTGATGTTATTGAGGCCGCCAAGGCTGCCAACGCCCTGGAGTTTATTCAAGAGCTGCCAGAAGGATTTGAAACCCAGCTAGGTAATCGGGGGGTCCGACTCTCGGGAGGACAGCGACAGCGAATTGCAATTGCCCGTGCCCTGCTTCGCGATCCTGAAATCCTGATTCTCGATGAAGCCACCAGTGCTCTAGATTCGGTAACAGAGAAGCTAATCCAGGATTCACTCGAAAGACTATCTAAGGGCCGAACCGTGATTGCGATCGCGCACCGTCTGTCTACCATTGCCAACGCAGATAAGGTCGTTGTGATGGAGAAAGGCCGAATTGTAGAGCAAGGAAGTTATCAAGACTTGCTGCAAGAACAAGGCAAGCTATGGAAATACCACCAAATGCAATTTGAGATGGGCAACACTCACTAGCGATGCTTACCCTGCTAGATGTATTTTGAGCTAGAGAATTACCATGACGAAAACATCACCAGAGTTCCAGGTCAGTGTTGTCATTGTGTCAGACTACGAAGCGAGTTCTATTAAATCATGGAAAGTTGAGGAGCGCATGCTCCAGGCATTTGCAGCCCAAACGTTCGATGAACCCTTTGAAGTATTACTGATTGACAACGAGCAATACCAAACAAATGTGCCCAAGCATTTGTATGACATTATTCCAAACCTGAAGATAGTGTTCTCATCTGAAACTCAGTCTGCTCGACTAAAAGACTACGGGGTGACCTTAGCTTCTGGAGAGCTTATTGCCGTCCTTGAAGCAGATGCGCCCCCTTGCGAGGTATGGCTGCAGACCTTAGTAGCGGCATTACGCCAGTGTCCTGACATGGCAGTAGCCACCGGGAGAACATCTTACGGTAACGAGAACACTTACAAGCGGGTGCTCAATTTACTAGACCGGAGCTTTGATGATCTGGGTGAACCTGGTATCACGCCTCACATATCGAACAACGGAGCTGTCTATAGACGACACGTGCTGGAGCAGTTTCCATATCCTGATGCTGCCACGCCTTTTTTATCTTCACGCTTACGCAATCGATTGATCAGAGCCGCAGGTCATAAGTTTTATTTCCATCCAGACGCCATCACATTTCATGAAATTGGGGGCTGGGGATTTATCGTAGATGTACGTCGGAATATGGGGTACTCAGACATGAATACCTTTTCGAATAAAATTGGCTATTCGGCGATTCCGGGCTTAATGAAGCGACGAATCAAAAAAGAATTGTCCTATTGCAACCGCCTGGGCACAAAATATCTACGCTGGTGGGACTGGCCTTTGTTTACAGCGATGGTACCTATTATCCCTTGCTTGGAAGTACCTGGAATGCTGGATGCGATCAAAAAAACAGAGATCCCTAAAACGGCTTATCGGTAGGCACTAAAGCAATAAGCGCAACATCATAAATAGTCAGTCAAAACCAACAATTCTAAACGTAGTAGAGGTTGTTAATTATGGAAAATAATAGACCAATTTTCATCGTAGGCTGTCCCCGCTCCGGTACAACGCTGACTCGCAGCATTATCGACGCACATCCTAATATAGCCTGCGGAGCAGAGACTCATTTTCTCAAAGATTTTGCAAAAATCGTTGATCAACACTGGGAAAGACTAGAAAGATATGATTTTCCAAAAGAGTATTGGAATAAAAAAATAGCTGACTTCTTTGAAACCTTTAAGTCTGAGTATGCTCAAAAGCAAGGTAAGAAAAGATGGGCAGAAAAAACCCCAGGCTATGCGTTCAAACTTGATTTTATTCATTCACTATATCCTGAGCTACAAATAGTTCATGTTATTCGAAGCGGATATGATGTAACGCTGTCTCACTTAGATCGATGGGGCTATAAAAAAGCTGTAAATGCGACAAAAATTTGGGGTGAGAGCATAAATCGCGTGAGGGATTTTGGTCAGTCTCTTCCTGATAACCAATATTTTGAAATTCGATATGAGGATCTGGTAAAAGAGCCTGAGAAAAACTGCAGGCTTTTATTCGAATATTTGGCTGAGCCTTGGGATCCTATTGTTCTTGAGAAGGGATGCTATCAAAGCAACTTAACTGAGTCACGACGTAAAGAATCTGGTGAAACATCGGCACTTTACCGATCGCGTGTTGGCTTAGGCAAAAAGAAATTAGATCCGTTACTAGGAATGTTATTGAGTTTTAGATCGGGAAGCTTGCTAAAACAGCTAGGCTATTAACTTAAGAAAATCGCGGTCTATCCTGAACTTTGTTATGTCTGAAGCATTTTTAGGATCAGATCTCAAGATTCAATCCGTTGCCTCACACATACCTCAAAAATAATGAATACTCCTCCTATATTAGAAGACTTAGAATATATCAGGCAGTTTGGAAAAGTGCCAACGCGCTATGTTGGTCTTGTCGGTAGAGGAAATCTCGGAGATGAAATCTTAGCTGACGTTATTTGCGCTTACTTTAAACAGCGGCTCCGTCTTTATAGTCCTATGCAGATGGGCCCTTTAGTGCCCTATGCGGAAAAGCTATTGGGATACAAGGCTTATTTTTTAGGCGGAGGAACCTTGATCAAACAAGTTTCCGAGCATCTAAAGCGGATCAGAAAGCTGCAGTCTAAATATCCGAATGCTAAATTTATCGTCTTTGGCACCGGTGTTGGCGACATCGCTATGTGGGAAAAGTTTGGCATCAAGACCGATATTGAACCCTGGAGAGAAATACTCAATAAAAGCGATTTTCTAGGCGTCAGAGGGCCAATCTCAAAACAATATCTAGATTCTTGGAATCTAGATAAGCCGGTCAAAGTCATTGGAGATGGAGCTATTCTGCTGGCTAGAAACTATATAACACCTAAGACATTAAACCGTTCTATCGGCTTAAATCTTGGTTCATTGCTGACTCGCGACGGTAAGTTTCACGGCGGTGATGAACAGGCTGTGCATGACTTCTATATCAAGCTCTTACGTTATCTAAAATCAGAGAACTTTAAGGTAACGTTCTTTCCAATGCAGGCATTCGAAGTAGAAAAAATGACGTCGATTGCTAAGGAAGCAGAGCTAAGCGAATTTCAAATTTCTCCAGCATTTAAGCAGCCCATTGCCGATACCATTGCTAACCTCGAAGCCCAGGACATATTTATTGGAGAAAGACTGCACTCCTCTATTTTTGCGACCTGCGCCTATACACCGACCATCATGCTGGAGTACAGAACTAAGTGTTTGGATTTTATGGCGTCCATCCACTGTGAGGACTGGAATATTCGGACAGATCAGTTAGAGCTTGATACGGTTGTTGATCGAATAAATTATTTCCATAACAATATGGAAAAGCATCAAAGATTACTGTTTTCAGAGATGCAAGATAAGGTTAAGACCCTTCATACAGCTCGAACAGAGATTATCAACATTGTCTCTGAGGCTTAAAGCTCTGGATGTTGGTCTAGGTTAGCTTATTAGCAACTAGCCAGACTCTAAACTGCTTAGTTTTATCTTAAATCTAAAAGGCTAATTGCTATGAGCTTTGTATTTATTCTACCTATTGTTCATCCTCAGCGTCGTAACGTTAGCAACTACCATCATGTAGAAGTAGCTCTCAAACAAACGCTAAAATCGCTGCAAAATCAAACATATAGCGATGTCAAAATCATTGTTGTTTGCTGCCAGGTACCTGACTGGGCTCATCAACTCAATGAGAACATATACTTTTTAGATGTATCAAATTCTGAAATCTTTAGTCCTGATAGAAATATAACCAAAGTCGATAAAGGGCTGAAATACATTTTAGGTATTCTCTATGCCGCTGCTAATTTCCAGCCAAGCCTATATATGCTGGCAGATGCAGATGACTATGTAAATACTCAGCTGGCTGACTATGCGCTGAAGTCGCTCAGTGGAACGTTTGGTCGGAAAGATATTGATGGCTATTTAGTGGATAAAGGGCTTCAAGTTGAAGTAGATGTCTCACCTGAAGAACAGCTTGAATATAAGACAGCTTATCTGATTAAAGAATTTAATACATCGTGCGGTACCTGTCGGATATTTAAGCAAGAAAGCTTAGCTCAAAAGCTGCTTGAAATTGACGCCAATATCTTTCAAGAATCCAAGCAATGGATTTCCAATCCATTAGGGGTCATTACTAAGGTTCCATCAGAGCTTTGCACGTGGCTAGATGGGTTATGTAACGATAGCTATGAAGAACCCTGGCATGTTGTCAATGTGCTGGGCAGACATATTAAGCAGGGAAAGTATTTTAATTTTATATTGTTTCCCCATGTCGGAGCGGCCAAAGCCTGCGGCCATGGTAATCACGATGGTCCTCGATCAGGTGGGGTAAATCAAAAGAAAATCATCGGGCAGTTAGCCACCAGCGATTTTAGAAAAAAGTTTGGCATTGAAGAAAAAGGCACGTTGGATTTTGGCCTGATATCAGATCTAAAAATGAAGGTTGCCTTTCGGTTAAATCGAAGCTGATGCCCCTGTGGAGCTGTTTAGAAAAATGTATAAATCGTTTAAGCGAAAGAACGCTGCAATCCTTTGATTATTCTGTGAATATTTAAATTATTTGGCTATTTTCTTCAGATTCAATTCTCTCTCTAAGTCACAGGAACTGTCGATGAACTACTCGAATAGCATTATTTCTAATACTATTAGTACCCCATCACCAAAAAAGGTTAAATCCCTTCAATGGTCAGGTCTGCTGGATTTAGTTAAAAAAACGACAGCAGCCGATCGAAAAAAATATCAACATAAAGGACGTCAAATGTCTGCTAGCAGGCTTTGGCATCTGGTTTTTCCCAATCTGAGTCAGCCGATTTTTATCATCGGTTCTCCTCGTTCTGGGACAACGTTTTTAGGCGCATGTATCGGCAGCCTGCCGGACGTCTCATATCATTTTGAGCCCATAGCGACTAAAGCGGCCGCGCGCTGCATTTATGAACAAGAGTGGGGCTTTCGAAAAACCAAATGGTTTTATCGTTTGGTCTATGGATGGCTCATGAGAATTCACGCGGATGGAGACCTGCGCTTCGCTGATAAAACACCTCGAAATTGCTTTGTTGTGGACTTTCTTAACCAGGCGTTTCCCAACGCACAGTTTGTTCATATTATCCGCGACGGTCGAGACGCTGCCTTGTCCCATAGCAAAAAACCGTGGATGCAGGCCGCCCAGGCTAAATCCCCAAAGTATGAACCGGGAGGCTATCCCTATGGTCCTTATGCCCGCTTTTGGGTCGAGCCAGAGCGGATTGCTGAATTTGAATCAACCAGTGATATCCATCGATGTATCTGGGCCTGGCGACAGCATACGGAGAATGCTCTAGATGCGATCGCAAATATTCCGCAGGATCGCTACCATGAGCTGCGATACGAGGATCTAATCACCAACACCGAATCAGAAACCGAGCGTCTGCTTGATTTTTTAAGTATTGACAACCCGGCATCGCGCCAGCATTTTCATGATGCGGTTTCTAAGGTGCGCCCTGATTCAGTGGGTCTATGGAAGAACGAATTATCAAGTGAGCAACTGCAGCAGGTCGAGCAAGAAGCGGGTGAGCTGCTTAGAAAACTAAACTATGCTGACTAAAAAATGGCCATGAGTACATCAATTAATCAGTCACCTAAAAGAGTGTTTGTAGTAGGCTGTCCTCGTTCAGGAACAACGCTGCTGCAAAGCATCCTTTTAACTAATCCTTCCATTATTTCTTTTCCTGAATCTCATTTCTTTATCAATCTGTTTAAACGGCGCACTGACTTTCAAAAAAAGTTTAACCTGGCTTCTCGCTATTCGAGACCAGGTTTTGCCACCTTTATGGAAGAGTCAGGCTATCAAACAGTAAAACCGGCTTTACCTAAATATGCTGTGAGTGTCAAACAGCAAACTCAAGTATTTGCAAGGACGCTAGACCGGATTGCAAGACAGGAAAAAAAGTCTATCTGGCTGGAAAAAACACCCGATCATGTGAATTTTATTGAGTTTATCGAAACTCACGTAAAGGATGCTCTGTTTATTCACATTGTTCGAAATGGTCCAGATGTCGTTGCTTCTTTATATGATGTCACCCACAAATATCCCCAGGAGTGGGAAGAACCTTGGGAGATAGAACGATGTGTGCGTAAGTGGATGACCTGTGTACAAAATACCTCTAAACACTTACAGAAACCAAACCATCTGTTAGTCAAATATGAAACACTTGTCAATGATCTAGATGCCGCGAGTCAGAAGCTGTCGAGCTTTCTTGAGACCGATATAGATACCCACTTATTGAAAGATCGCAAAGATGCTTTTAAGGATATTGCCTTAACAAGAGAGCCATGGAAGGCCAACTCTGCCAAACCTGTTTACCAAAAGGGTAAGGACAAGTTTTCTGCGCTTTTTGATGCTGGCCAGCAGCAGTATATTTTGGATGCGATCGCAAATGGAAAATTAGCCACTATCTAGAACTCAGCCCCCTTTAGCTAGTCTTAAAGGGTTAGAAAACTGTCTACTACACCTCCGCAGGCTATTACTTTAGATTTATGCTTTAAAGGCTAATACTGTAATTCTTAAACCCAGATAGAACCTCTAAATTACTATTCCTAAGACTGTCTTATTTATTATGCTGAAATCGTTGGGTAAAACAATTAGCTCTCCCATCTTAAACAAGTTTAGCCTGGGCAATATTGCCATGTTTCACATTGGGCGTAGCGGCAGTACGGTCTTAGGAGATTTACTAAACCAAAGCCCCAAAATTCTTTGGGATGGCGAAATATATCATACCTATGTCGATTGGGGTGGCCAAAAAGCACTCAGAAAAGGCGAAAGTCCTATTATTGATCCAGTTCAACTGCTTCATGCTCAAAAAATTAAAGCACGTAGACGATACTATGGCTTTGAAGTCAAGTTTTACCATCTAGATCGTACGAATATTAGCCTGTCAGACTATATCCAACAGATTAGCGAGTTAGGCGTTAGCCATTTCATCATACTGAAACGAAAAAACTATTTACGAAAAATCGTTTCTAGCTACGTTTCTTTTGATAAAAAACAAGCAAATCTGAGAACGATTGATGACTCCGATCATCATTCAGCTGAAACAAAGCCAACGCTGCATAAAATCAATCTAAACATTGACAGCATCAATATCGACTCTACTCAAAAACCTCTGCTTGAGCATCTTAACTACTATCAGGACCGGTTTCAGACTTTAGATACTGAACTAGCCGATCAAAAAGTATTGCGACTCACCTACGAAGAAGATATCGCCCAGGGACCCATAGACGGCTATCAAAAAGTCTGTAACTTTCTAGATATTAGTCAGCATCCAGTCACCGTTCAATATGGAAAAACTAATCCATTCAAGCTGTCTGAAATAGTCGAAAACTTTAGTGATGTAGAAAAGGCACTGAAGAATACCGAATTTGAATGGATGCTATATGAATAGGCTAGATAGTCACATCGTTTTACTCTTTGGATCTATCTTTTAGTTTTCGATATCTAGACAAACGGTCAAGAAGTTCCCTCCCAGATTTAACTATTATTGCCAGCAGTAGAGATCTATGAGAGTCCTATTCGTTTCTAATACCTTTCCTACCGATCTTCGCGTCAAAATTCATGGCATCTATAAGCGGATGGGGCTTTTTGTAGATGCGATTAAAGACCTCGCGTCGATTGACTTTCTTTACTACGTTTCCCCTAACTTTGATATCTCTTCAGCCAATGTTGCCAAATTAGAACAGGAGTTTGCACAGCACTGGCAAGGGGATATTACCCTGACTCTATGTCATCGTTCAACCCGCAAACATCAGTTTCTGCGACGTCCTAACTATCTACCGGGTACTCTCAACTTTTTTCAACAAAAACCCTACATTAGCGTCAGTGGCAAACAGCAGATAGCCGCGCTAGAAGCCTGTCTAGAACGCAACCCTGATGCCATCTTTGCCCATCGGCTACAGGCCATGTGCCCGCTGATGCTAACCAAAGCCAAGCTGCCCCCGATCTTCTTTGATCTAGACGATATCGAGCATGTTTCCCTTGCTCGTCAGCTACAGCAACCGGCTCCGTACCGCAAAAAAGATCGTGCTCACACTCTATACCTGCCGACTCTCAAACGTGCGGAACTCAAGGCTATCCGTACAGCCCACAAAACGTTTATTTGCTCTGAACAAGACCGCGCCTATCTCAGCGAGCAGCTTCAGCTTCCGGGTATCGTTACCGTCCCTAATGCCATTACCCTGCCGGCTCCCCAGCCTCTGACATCTGATCCTACGCTTTTATTTATTGGTTCGTATACCTATGCGCCCAACGTCACGGCTGCCGAGTTTCTTATCGAACAGGTGTGGCCCCAGGTTCATCAGGCAGTACCGGCTGCCAAACTCATCATTGCAGGTGCGCATCCGGAAGGTATCCGCAGCTATCAGACTCCGCCAACTGGCGTAGAATTTACCGGATTTGTTGAAAATCTTGATGAACTATATCAGAAGACTCGAGTTGTCTGCTGCCCAATACTTTCGGGGAGTGGTACTCGAGTAAAGCTGATTGAAGCCGCCGCCTATCGTAAACCCATTGTGTCTACTCATATTGGAGCAGAAGGGCTAGATCTAGCCGATGAAGATGCCATCTTTTTACGAAACCATGCCGAAACGTTTGCAGATGCTTGCATTGAGCTGCTTCAAGATAACCAGCTGTGCCAGCGTCTGGGCAGCAACGCTTATGCCATAGCCTCAAAACGATATGACAGAACTCAGATTCTGCAGCAGATTCAACATCATCTCTAGTTATGGATATAGTGACGACATCGAGTACCCTGATACCTGAGATATCAGTAATTATTCCTACCTACAACCGCATCAAAATGCTAGAGGAAGCGCTTGCCAGCCTCTATGCCCAAGAGTATGACGGCACGGTAGAAATTATCGTGATAGACGACAACTCAAACGATGGCACGTCCCAAGCTATTCAGCAAAAATATCCGGATGTTCACCTGATTGCCCTCACTGAAAATAACGGTGCATCCAATGCTCGTAATCAGGGAATATTGGTCTCTAAAGGTGAGTTTATAGCGTTTCTCGATTCGGATGACCTTTGGGAGCCCCACCACCTACAGTCCCAGATGACCCTGCTAAAACGTGAATCTGTTGCCGAACATCAAGTGTATTTTGGCATCAGCGACATCTTTATTTGGGAGACACCTACCAATAACAAGTATAAAAAGTCTCAAAAGCCGAAATCCAAATATTCATCAGCACTACATCACCTCCTTTCAGGAGGTAGTTTTGTCTCTACCCCATCGGCTGTCGTTTTTCCAAAATATATGCTGGATGACGTTGGTTTATTTGATCAGAGTCTGCGGTTAGCAGAAGATACCGATCTCTATACCCGTGCTATTCTCAAAGGCTTTCAGCCCGCTTTTACAGAACAGGCATCCGCTATCCGGCGTAAGCATGACAGCGGTCAGGCCATGACCATCAAAAACATTGAACCTAGAATTAAAAATCGTCTCGATGCGTTGCAAAAATACTATCCCATTGCCAAACAAACGTTAGGTGATGTGGGGCAAAGAAGAATTTATTCCGAAATTTATTCAGACTTTGCCAGATACTACTATGAGGATAAATCCTACGGCGATTGGTTAAAACTGCTGGTAATTTCTGCTCGCTATAGTTCTCCACTGTTTGTGCTGCGTGATAACTGGCGCTATATCAATGATTTCTTTGGCAGAATCATCAGTAAAGTAAGCTTTGCAGGCTGATTTTAAAATCCTGCCTTTATCCCCTCTCAGTCGTATAAATATCAGCGTCCACCTTTAGCTATAGAAAGAATATGAGAACGATCAGCCGACTTAGATTGAAACCTAAAAAGCCCTCTATATTCTTTATGCACCTCCCTAAAACAGGAGGGACATCTGTGGATTCAGCATTTCAAAAACACTACGGTAGAGAACATATAAAAATAGAGGCATCTGAGTCGTATCAAGCCTCAAAGGTTTTGCATGACGATGCGAGTAAAGAGTTTAGCTACGATGACTGCTTTCGCTATCGTGAAAGTCTCCTTTTATACCATATGCATCTAGGGGCGCCATACATTAGCGGCCACATCCCGTTTAATCAGACTATATGGGAAGATACTAAAGACAGATATTCATACGTTACAGTTCTACGGCACCCCGTTAAGCGATATATATCCAACTACTTTTTCAATAAGTATAAGCAGACCGAACATTGTCGTATTAATGACACTCTTTCAGATTTTCTAGATTCGGATCGAGGTAAGTCATGGGGATATATGTATACCAACTACTTTTCTGGAAATCCTAATTCAGCCGTAGGTGCCCCCAGTCAAGACCTGTTAGAAACTGCAAAGACTAACGCGCTCAAATTTAACACTATTGGTTTTTTAGACAAGCTAGATAAGTTTGTAGGCGAGTGTAAAAGTAAATATAATCTGAAACTAAAAGTTCCCCACAAGAGAAAAAATCCCAAATCTAATCGTGAAATATCTCAAGCTGACTTGGAGAAGATAAACCACATTTGCCGCTTTGATGTGGAGCTTTATGATTTTATCAATCAAAATACGTCAAGCTAGCTCTGTTGCCAATGGCTGTGGTTCAGTTTGGAAGTATCGCTGTACATGTACCAGAAATCGGGATTCAGGCGAGACAAATTAAAAATTGGATCAGCATCACCCCCACTTTGTAAATATAAATTTACGATGGATACGGCTGCTTAACTTAGTTTATTTCATGGAAACTACGGCCCTAAGATTTTATGATTACGTCATTTGTATCCGTTATCATCCCCGTCTATAACGACTCCGAACGACTGCAGAAATGTTTGCAGTCTTTGGAGAGTCAAACCTATGGTCAACAACACTATGAGGTCATTGTTGTTGATAATAACTCAACCGAGGATCTGAAATCTGTTGTTTCGCAGTTTAAGCAAACCCGGTACGAGTTTGAGGCTAAGCCAGGCTCCTACGCCGCACGGAACAAAGGAATTGCCTGTGCCAGGGGAGACGTTTTTGCCTTTATCGACTCCGACTGTCTGCCTAGAGACTGTTGGATTGCAGAAGGTGTCCATGGATTAAAAAGCCATTCTGCCGACTTAGTAGGAGGTCAGGTAACCTTCACATTTTCCGCAGCAAAAGGGCCAGCAGAGCTGTATGACTCTGTCACCAATATGCAAATTCAAGAAAATATTGAAACTCGTAAGATTAGTAAAACCGCTAATCTTTTTACCTATAAATACGTATTTGATCGAATCGGACTTTTTCCCGCCCATCTAAAGTCTGGTGGTGATGTTATATGGACTCAGCAGGCTACCGAAGCAGGTTTTCAGCTGGTCTATGCACCTAAAGCAGAAGTCTTTCACCCGGCACGTAACTTCTGGGAACTGATGCAGAAGCAGTACCGTGTTGGTAAAGGACAGCTCAAAATCTTGCAAACTCAAGGGCAGTCTACGGCGGCTATTTTGAAAGGGTCTTTAAGGGGACTCTTGAAGCCCCCCTCAAAGCAAGAGGTAGAAAATCTGATCACGCGCAAACAGCTGCGACTAGAGACAACAAATTTGTTCTCTATTTGGCTGGTTAGCTGGATGTGTCAGGCTTCTAAAGGTCTAGGGCGTCTAAACAAACTGGCGGCAGAAAGCTCTTTACTAAACCGATGAATTTATACGACATTATTATTCAAAGCGCCACTGCTGCTCTGTTGCTCCAGCACCCTGAGCAGGGTTCGATGCCCCCTGGCCATAATGGATCGTACCACGACCCGGAAACCCCCGTTCGTAATACGGCTCATTGGCTAATCACCTTCTTAAAAGCCTATGAGATATCGGGAGAACAGACGTTTCTAGACGGTGCAAAGCGGGCGATAGACTATCTTTGTAGCCCGGATATTCGTCCCATGGACGCAACGTTCTGGCACCGTAAGAACCCTAAGAAAGACTTTTGCAACGGGCTTATGGGGCAAGCCTGGACAATCGAGGCGCTAACGGTTGCAGCTGAAAAGCTAGATATGCCTGAGCTGCTCACGCTAGCGGAGCAGGTATTTTTATTACATCCGATTGATAACGTCAGCGGTGGCTGGCAGCGAGTGGGGGTAGATGGTTCGTATTTGGCCGTTGACTATACCTTTAATCACCAGCTGTGGTTTGCCGCAAGTGGTGGCCTATTGAAGGGGCAGTCTGGGGATGTCGATGGGCAGGTGCGTCAGTTTCTAGATCGCCTACCGTCGCTTTTTGAAGTCTATAAATCGGGTCTCATCAGGCATATGATGCCGTTCAAACTATTTTCCATAGAGAAACAGGCACAGATTCTTCGCAAGCAGCTTCGACAGCTGAAGCAGCCCCAGGCTTTTTTCAAAGAAAAGGCCTACCTTCGTAAAAAAGAGATAGGCTATCACGGATTTAACCTGTATGCCTTTGCTCTATTAAAGCAGGTCTACCCTGACCATGATTTCTGGAAAAGTGCCAAGTTCTTATCTACCCTAAAATTTATTCGTTCTGACACCTACGCCCAGGAGATTCAGACCAGTAAATACGGGTTCCCTTACAATCCTCCTGGGTTTGAAATTCCGTTTGCCTTGAAGACATTTTATCCGGACTCCGACTCTCAGACCGAACAGAGCCGCTGGCTTTCTCGTCAGCTCCATTCGTCCTATGACTTTGAGACCGGTTTGATGAACAAGCATACCGATGATTTGATGACCCATGCTGCCCGCATCTACGAAGCAACCCGGCTGGATAACCTACCCCTAGATGCTACCGTTCTTCAAGCGGAGCTGGCTTAGCAAGATGAACAAGACCACACCGTTTGTTTCCGTGATTATCCCGGTCTATAACGATTGCGATCGCTTAAAACAGTGTCTAGAAATTTTAGACGCTCAAACATATCCTAAGCAGTCCTACGAAGTTATTGTGATCGACAATAATTCGACCGATGATATTAGATCTATCGTCGATGGATTTGAGCAGGCTACCTACGAGTTTGAACCGGTTCCAGGCTCCTATAGTGCCCGTAACAAAGGTCTTGGCGTGGCTAAAGGAGATATTCTGGGCTTTACGGATTCTGACTGTGCGCCAGCGGCTAACTGGATTGAGCAAGGTGTGGCTAATATTCTGAAATATCCCGGCTGTGGTCTTGTGGCCGGTCGGATTGATTTTTCATTTCAAGATCCCCACAATCCTCATCCGGTAGAGCTATACGACAGTCTGTATTTTCTTCAGCAGGAAAAGTACGTTGAGGAGGACCATTTTGGGGCTACGGCCAATGTGTTTACCACTCGACAGATATTTGACACGGTGGGAAAATTCAACGCCACGCTCAAGTCCGGTGGCGATCGCGAATGGGGAGAGCGGGTCTATGCCGCAGGTTATAAGCAAATTTATGCGGCCGATGTAAAAATTGCTCACCCGGCTCGTGCCAGCTTTCAAGAACTCAATAAGAAACTGCGGCGGGTGTATAAGGGGGGATTCTACATCAACAAAAAATCAGAAGTTCCTATCTTAGAGCTGCTGAGGGAACTCACCTTTGATATTAAGCCACCGGCCAGATTTTTATTTAGAGCACTGAAAGAAAGGGGGATTTGCGATCGCAAAAAGCGCTTATCCGTGGTCATTCTCTACATGTCGCTCAAAATATCTAAAGCGCTGACGGAGCTACAGCTCTACTGGCGAGAACATTTTAAGCTGCAGCCGGTTAGTTAATACGCATGTTCAACGAAGCATCGGCTATCTTTTACTGCCGTGCCTGCCAGCTTCCCTATAGAAATCAGATAGTCCAAACGTCTCTTCTAATACTATGTCTCCTAAGACTAACCCAACACCATTTGTTTCTATTATTATTCCTGTTTACAACGACGGTGACTTTTTAAAGACCTGTTTGGCCGCGCTGGCTAAACAGACCTATGCAAAAGATCGCTACGAGATTATCGTCGTTGACAACAATTCAGAAGAAGACGTTAGCCTCGTTACCAAGCCGTTTGAGCGGGTCATTTTAGCTCATGAGTCCACCCCCGGCTCCTATATTGCCCGCAACAAAGGATTAACCCTGGCTAAGGGAGACGTCATTGCCTTTACGGATGCCGACTGTATTCCACAACCTGACTGGCTCGAAACAGGTGTTGCTACCCTAACCCAGCGCGCCAATATTGGCCTGGTGGCAGGACGTATCGAGCTATTTTACCGAGACCCCAACAGACCTAAATCATTTGAGCTGTACGACAGCCTGACCATGGGATTTCCCCAAGAAGACTTTGTCAGAGACAGTCATTTTGGAGCCACGGCTAACCTGTTTACGTTTCGCTCTGTTCTAGATAACGTTGGGGGGTTTGACGAGAACCTAAAATCTGCTGGAGACCGGCAATGGGGGAAACGGGTTTACGATAGCGGCTACGAACAGGTCTATAACGACGCTGTTTGCATTCGACATCCGGCCAGATACTCTTGGGCCGATGTTAAAAAGCGGGCCATTCGAATCACAGGCGGTCGCTACGACTTAGCCAAACGAAGCTGGAGTTCTCGGTGGTCCCCGTATAAATAATAAAAAGACTATCTCAAGCCACCCTTTAGAAGCTTCTTTAGAATTTGGGCTGACGACAGACTCAAAGGCCCCCAACAGAAACTGCAGTTTACCATCGTAATGTTGCGTATCCGTGATGTAGTCATCAAAGAGCGGCTAAGACTTCAGCTCGGTGGTGGTACTCCCGAACGCAGTTAGATAGCTTAAATTTCGGCCTGATGTATCGCTAATTTAGTCCTATGGGTGTCAGTAGTTCTTCACCATTAGTCAGTATTGTTATCAATAACTATAACTATGGCGCGTTTGTGGGACAGGCGATTGATAGCGCCCTAAATCAGAGCTATAAAAACGTTGAAGTTGTTGTGATAGACGATGGCTCCCAAGATAATTCGCGGGAGATTATTAGCCGCTATGGAGACAGCATTATTTCTGTTTTTCAGGATAATGGCGGTCAAGCGGCAGCCTTTAATGCGGGCTTTGCTAAAAGCAGCGGCGATATCATCTGTCTTCTGGATGCGGACGATCTGGTGCTCCACCATAGGGCCCAGCAGGTAGCCGATATCTTTGTTCAGCATCCCGATATTGACTGGTTCTTTCACGAATCAGCGCCTGTGGAGGCCGAGAAAATCACTCCTGCCACCCTGGTTGAGCTGGGGGATAAATATGCTCAAGATCTTAGCCAGTCTGATCTTGAGATTATCGATTTTAAGACCCGGCTATGTAGCGCAGAGCTGCCGTACTTTGCGCCTTCTACCTCTAACCTTTGTTTTTCGCGATCGCTGCTCGATCGGTTCTTTCCATTGCCTGAAGTTAAAGGAACCTCAGGTCTGGCGATTTGCGACTTTTATCTAAGAATTGTAGCGGCGTGGCTGGGAACTGGCATCAAACTCGAAGACTATCTAGGAGTGTTTAGACTCCATGCCAACAACCTATATACCACTCAAGAAATCACAAAAAAGCAGAAGACCGACTGCGAGATATTTCTCTTTACGGCCTACTACCTATCTGTCAATTATCCGGAACTATCAAAGTTGAGTAAAAAGCTTTTCTCTAAAGCCGTTTGCCTCCACTGGCATGTAGCGCAGGAGGACTTTAACTATAGTGAAATAATCCAAAAATATAGATCCGATCTTTCCGCTCTAGAACAGTTTAACGTGTTGACAAAAGCCATTTTGTATTCCGTCAAGCTGAGACATTCAAAACTAATTTAGCTTATTTGAAATATTTATTATGCAGCAGCCTATTCTGGTTAGTATCATCATTAACAACTACAATTACGAACGATTTCTGCCTAAGGCCATCGATAGTGCCCTGGCGCAGACCTATTCCCATGTGGAAGTAATCGTTGTGGATGATGGTTCCACAGATGGCTCGCGTAAGGTTATTCAGAGTTATTGCGATCGCATCACCGCCATCCTCCAGGCCAACGGCAAGCAAGGAGCCGCCTTTAACAATGGCTTTCAGCATTCTACAGGCGATATCATTATCTTCTTAGACGCCGACGACTACCTGCATCCCCAGGCCGTAGAACGTATTGTTAGCGTCTGGCGTCCCGGTATTGCCAAAGTTCACTATCGTCTCTCTGTCGTTGATGGCGATGGCAATCCCAAAGGTTTTTCCTTTCCCCAAGGGGGCTGTTTAGACAGCGGCAGTCTAAGGGATACAATTTTGCAAACTAGCGGCTACTGCAGTGTTCCCACTAGCGGTAATGCCCTCAGCCGCGACGTTATGGAAAAGATGTTTCCGATTCCAGCAGAGTTTGCAACTACGTCAGACGATTATCTCTCGTCGTTAATTCCTTTGTATGGAGACACGGTTGCCATCGAAGAAGAGCTGGGTGCGTATCGCATCCACGATAGCAACCAATGGGCCCTAGTAGAGCTAGACAGCAGCCGATTTCGCCGCTTTATTGCCCACGACCTACAGCGCTGCGCGCTGCTTAAGGCCACAGGTCCGTCCCTGGGCTGTAGCGTTCCCGCCAATCTAGAAATCCGCCGATTTGGTTCGGTTTGGTCTCGGTTAGTGTCCCTGCGTCTAGAGCCAGCGCAGCACCCGGTCCCAGAAGATAAGCCTATGCTGCTGGCGCTGTGGGGGATACAGGCCCTCTGGTTTTATTCAAGTGAGTCCCTGGTTAAGCGCATTCTTTTTAGTCTCTGGTTTATCTGGGTAGGGCTGCTGCCTCTCCCGTTGGCTAAACCCGCGATTAACTGGCTATTTATGCCCAATCAACGCCCTCGCCCTCTACACTCTCTCATGAATATTCTGCGTCGAAACCGGTCCCAAGACCACCCAACAGACCCCAAATCATCCTTACGCGTCCTGTTTGTTAGCCATACCTATGTGGTCGGTATCAACCAAGGTAAGCTGGCCGCCATTACCGACAGGGCCAAAGTTGGACTACTCACCCCAGACACCTGGCGCTCCCAAGGCTGGGACCGGGTCCTACCGCTGGAAACCCCCTTTCCCGATATCACTATGTTTCCCAGTAAAATTTTGTTTTCTGGACGGGGTGGAGCCTATCTGTTTAATCCGTTTAGAATTTGGCAGGCGATCCGTCAGTTTAAGCCGGACGTGCTTCAAGTTGAAGAAGAAGTCTTCTCACTTTGTACCCTACAGCTGGCAATTTTCTCCCGGCTGATGGGGCTACCTTTAGTTATCTTTGGCTGGGAAAATATGGACCGCAAGTTGCCTTTGGCGCGCCGCTGGATCCGTGACTTTGTTTTGAGCACCGCCTCGGTAATCTTGGCGGGCAACCGCGACGGTGGTCACCTGCTAAAACAATGGAACTATCGAGGCATCATTGAAGTGATGCCCCAAATGGGTGTGGATGAAGAGATTTTTTCACCCGAGCTGATTACCAGCTGTAACCGCAAGATTAATATTGGCTTTCTCGGACGGCTTGTCCCTGAAAAAGGGATTGACCTGATGCTCAAGGCGGCTCAGCAGCTAAAACAGCAGCATCTTAATTTTGAGATTACTCTTTGTGGTTCCGGTCCGGCGCAACAAGACCTAGAAACCATAGCCCAAGACCTGGGTGTGGACGACTGTGTCCGCTGGCAGGGGGCCGTTACCCACGAGCAGGTACCGGCTGAGATGGCCAAGTTTGACGTGTTGGTGCTGCCGTCTCGCAGCGTTGATACCTGGAAAGAACAGTTTGGCCACGTGCTGATTGAGTCCATGGTGATGGGTATTCCGACAGTGGGCTCTACCTGTGGTGAAATCCCTAACGTGATTAACCATCCTGACCTGGTGTTTGAGGAAAACAATGCCGAAGAGCTGGCTGCTATCTTGTCGCGGCTGGTGGGCGACCAGGAGTTTCGTCAGTCCATGGGAGAGTTTTGTCTCCACAGAGCCCAGCAAAACTATACCCACAAGCGGATTGCCCAGCGGCTCCATACCCTGTGGCAAAAGGTGCTGCCCCCCCGTTCGCTCTCCCCCAGACCGGTGGCGACATCAACCACTTCGGAGGCGTAGGAAAATTATGCGCGTCGTTATTGCTCGAACCATGGCCGAGTTTAGTATGGATGCCTACGCGACGGGACTGGTTAACGGTCTGCGTACGGTCAGACCGAGCTGGGACATTGTTGATCTGAGCCCTCACTCTGTTGATCGCCGCAGCGGGTCGGTGCGGGTACGGGCCCATAAAGCCTATGAACGATTTTGGAATTTTCCCAATACGATTCAGCGGCAGCAGGCAGATATCTACCACATTATTGACCCGGCTGAGGCCCATGCGGTGTACCGTCTGCAGCGGAAGTCAGACAGCAAAATAGTGGTTACCTGTCACGATCTGATCAATTTTCACAATCAGTACAATCTCCAGGGCTCGGTGCAGCTGCCTCTGGTCAGCCGACGGCTGTGGCTGTGGGCGGTGCATGGGATGACCCAGGCCGATCACATTGTCTCGGTTTCTGAGGCCACGGCGCGGGAGACCACTAAACTGCTTAATATTCCAGCCCATAAGATCACGGTTACGCCCAATGGGGTGAGTCCGCTCTTTCAACCTACGTCGCCTGAGGTGGCCGCATCTATCCGTCAGCGTCACGGTATGGCCGCTGGTACCCTGTGTTTGCTCAACGTGGGCTCTAACCATCCTCGGAACAACATTCTGATTATCTAAAAGGCCCTTAGAAAACTAAAACAGCAGGGACTGCCCGTTTGTTTTTGGAAGGTTAGCGCTGATTTTACCGACGAGCAAAAAGCCTACATCACGGAGCATCGTTTGGAGTCATCGGTGGTCTATTTAGGAAAACCGGCTCCCGAGGAGCTGATCCAGCTGTATGGCACAGCCGATATTTTGATCGCGCCGTCGCTCCAGGAGGGATTTGGTCTGACGATTCTTGAAGCAATGGCCACGGGGACTCCTGTGATTACCTCTAATGTGTCAGCGATGCCTGAGGTAGCGGGAGACGCGGCAATTTTGGTGAATCCTCACCAGGAAGATGCGATCGCAGCTGCCGTCCAAACCCTGTATCAAGATCCGACCTATCGGCACACCCTGATCGAAAAAGGTTTCCAAAGAGCCCAACAGTTTACCTGGCAAGCTACCGCCGAAAAAGTAGCTCAGGTTTACGAATCCCTGTTTACCAAAAAAAAATCCACTTCCTTGATCTGTAAGCCCTAGCCCCCGCTGATATTGACATGAAAGTACTGATTTCTGCCTATTCCTGCGAACCGGGTCAAGGCTCAGAGAGAGGCGTCGGTTGGAACGTTGCCAAAGAAGCGGCCAAACACCATGAGGTTTGGGTTCTGACTCGCCCCGACGAAAGCAAAGAGGCGATCGAAGCCGAGCTTGCGGCCAACCCCGTCCCCAACCTGCATTTTATCTATTTCACCCTGCCCTTTTGGAAAGATAGCCTATCCCTGGGGCAGTCCGGGGCAATGCAGATTCACTACTATCTCTGGCAAATTCAAGCTTATTTTGTCGCCAAGCGTTTGCATAAAGAGATTGACTTTGACCTGATTCACCACGTCACCTTTGTAAAATACTCTTCTCCCAGTTTGCTATCGGTTCTACCCGTTCCTTTTATCTGGGGACCTGTGGGTGGTGGAGAGTCGGCCCCGGCCAAATTCTGGAAAGACTTTAGCCCCCGTGCTCGTCTCTATGAGCTGGCCCGAGACATGATCCGCACCGTGGGAGAAAAAGACCCCCTAGTGGCCCACACCATTCGCAACAGCGCCGTTGTCCGCGCCACCACCGACGACACCGCCCGGCGTTTATACAAAATGGGGGCAAAAGATGTGGATGTGGTATCGGCCATCGGTCTATTAGAAGAAGAAATCGATATTCTCAAACAGCACACCCTACCCCCGGCTGAGCCACTACGCTTTATTAGCATGGGGCGACTGCTGCACTGGAAAGGGTTTCATCTGGGTATTCGCGCCTTTGCCCAGGCTAAGTTGCCCAATGCCGAACTGTGGCTGGTGGGGGACGGCCCAGAAGCCGACGCCCTCAAACAGCTGGCTGCTGACTGCGGTGTTGCCGAACAAGTAAAATTCTGGGGGCGTCTCTCCCGCGATGAGACCCTAGAGCGTCTAAACGAAAGCCTTGTTTTGTTGCTCCCTAGCCTGCACGACTCCGGTGGCTGGGTCTGTATCGAAGCCATGGCCTCAGGACGTCCGGTGATTTGTCTGGATCTAGGGGGACCCGCCGTACAAATTACTAAGGAAACCGGCTTTAAGATCGCTGCTAAAGATCCAGACCAGTCTGTTCGCGACATTGCCGCTGTTATGCAGCAGCTGGCCCAAAACCCTGAGCTTTGTCACCAAATGGGGCAGGCCGGTCGCCAGCTGGTCGACAACACCTTTAGCTGGACAGCCGTCGGTCAACAGCTGAATACGCTGTACGAGACCACGTCCAAAACGATTCCTGTCACTGCCTAGGAAACAAAATAGGCCTTAGGACGTACAGACGTTCCATGGAACGTCTCTCCATCCCTATCCCATCAATCTATACTCTCTTCTCTTGCTGCTATGCACGTGCTGATTCCGGCTCTTCATCGCCCGACCAAACCTACCGGTGTCTGTCGCCATGCGGTCAATCTGGCCCAGTGTTTGGCAGCAGCGACGAACGTCACTCGGGTCACTTTGGTGATTGGCAGCTGGCAGCGGGATTATTTCAACGAGGTATTTCAGCTAGACTCGCCTAAAATTCAGCTGGCGGATGTGGATATCAAAAACAGCTCGCTGGCTCGCAACCGTTGGTTTTTGTTAGGGCTGCCCCAGCTGGCCAACCGGCTTAATCCTGACATGATTCACATGTCGTTTCCGTTTCCCTTTGTGCGGCAGTGGTTTAAAAGTCCTGTTGTCTCCACCATTCACGACCTTTATCCCTATGAATGTCCGGAGAATTTTGGCTATCCTCGCGTCTGGTTTAATCAGCTATTTCTACAGCAGTGTGTTCGTAATAGCGATGGACTGACCTGTGTCTCTAACTGTACTCTGACGGCTCTAAAAGACTATTTTCCGACGGTCAAACATACCAAGCAAACAGCGGTTGTTTACAACGTCGTTGACTTTGAAGGTGTCGATGCCAATATCCCCCGGCAGGTATCCCCTGGTGATTCGTTCCTGATGAGTGTGGCTCAGCATCGCAAAAATAAGAACCTGGATCTGCTGATTCGAGCCTACGGTGCCCTGCACCAGCGTCAGCACCTACGGGCCAAGCTTCTGATTGTGGGGAGTTCTGGTCCTGAAACGGAACATCTGACCCAGCTGGTTACCCAGCTCAATCTAGAGGATCAGGTGCTGTTTCTTTCGGGGCTGACCGATGGAGAACTGCGATGGCTGTATGAACATGCTTCTTTGTTTGTAATTCCGTCGGCAACGGAGGGGTTTTGTCTGCCGCTGGTGGAAGCGCTTACCCTAGCCTGTCCGGCTGTCTGCTCAGACATTCCGATCTTTCGCGAAGTGGGCTCTGCTAGATGTCATTATTTTTCGCTAGAGGGGCAAGACTCGGCATTGGCAACAGCGATGACAGCGGCACTCTCAGCCGCTCCGTCCTCGGAACAGACCGTAGATAGCCGATTTTCTAAACCGACCATTGCAAAACAGCTGCTTGATTTTTATCAACTAACTTAGATTTCAGTATCGGACGTACAGATGTTCCATGGAACGTCTCAGCATTAATTTAAGGGATACGTGGCCAATGCAAAACCGTCTACTGCTTTCTGGCATCAATGCTGCTCCTGAAACGGAGGGCCGAATTGGCAATACAACCCTGATCTTAGTTGGGTTTGCTTCTGCTTTTTTTCCTCGGCTGCTGGCCTCAATGGGAATTCCCGCCGTTATTAACTTTGTTCATTTTGGACTGATCCCCAGCGCTTTTTTGATCACTGTTTTTACCACGAAAACGCGGGATAGAAAGCGGCTTAATGTGGTGTGGCAGCTGCTTACCGGCATGGTTATTTTTTTAATCTGTATGCTGGCCAGCGCCATGCTTAACAGTGCGGGTATTGCTAATATTGCCCTTCAGTTTATGTTCCAGGCAGAACCCTTTATGTTTTTGGCGGCGAGCATTGCGCTGCCGATGTCTGGAGACCGGCTGCAGCGGTTTAAGTATTGGGTATTGGGATTTGCCGCATTTAATCTTTTGCTTGCGATCGCACAGTCCATTCTCCTACCCATTGGTCTCTATCCCAAACCCGACGGCGGCACGCTGCAGGACAATATCGGCGGTGTCTTTGGCGGCGGTGGCGGCAGTGCGGCCAACTACATCGCCTGCACCGTGTCCTTCTATGTCGGGCTATACTTCTTTAACCAGTTCAAGCATCTGCCCGTGTGGGCACGGATCCTGCCTCTGATCGGCGCAATCTATCAAATTCAGATATCTGACTCTAAGCAGGTGTTTTTAGCGTTAGTGCTAGGCTGGGGGCTGCTAGCGGCTACCAAGGTAGAGAAACCGGCCAAGCTTTTAGTTTATTTCTCTCTCTTTACTCTGCTGATTGCCGCGTTTAGCTGGGCGCTGCTCAACTTACAATCTCCCATCCTGAGCCCCTATCAAAACTGGATAAACCGCCCGATCTGGGGCTGGGACGGTTTGGCTGCAGAAACAAAGTTTGCAGCGTTTAGAATCATTCCCACCCATTTTGAATCCCCCTTAAACTGGTTTTTTGGCCTCGGACCCGGACATACGGTTACCCGCCTCGGCGGCTGGGTCATGCGGGACTATGCCAGTCTTCTCGGTCCTCTTGGTGCCACTATTCATCCCGCATCGACTGAAGTGTTCCAGGTGGTCTTTGACAGCTATTTGCCTCAGGAGTCTACGATCTACTTTCCCCTATTTACCTGGGCGGGTATTTGGGGAGATGTGGGCGTCATTGGTCTAGCTGCCTATTTGTTTATCTGCTTTATTGTTTGGAAGCAGGTCTGCGTAGACGACTTTGGCAAGTTTTTACTGCTATCAACCGCTGTTTTTGGCTGTATTTTGACCCAAATGGAAGAACCTGGCCACATGCTGACTATTTGCTGTCTCCTGGGTATCCGCTGGCAAGAGGAGCGAGAAAAACAAATGGCGCGCACCGTTTCCCAGTAGCGGATCTATAGCCTGATCGCTGCACTCAATCAGCGGAGCCGAGCGTCAGTCCCGCTGGCGCTATTTTTTGTGACAAAAAATCTCCTGCACCAAACGCAGAGGACGCAGCAAGTAATATAGAAAAAATAGAGACTGTGGTAACGGTACAGCGGCCCTATCTGCCAGGGTAGGCTGCATTAGATCTCCCACAAAATTTACCCGGTTGCTCCAATTGGCCATCAGCCGAAACTGATGGAGCACTCGTCCCATGGTTAATCGAGAATCAATGTGAGCTCTTTTACCCAGAAGGATATTCTGCTGCACTTCCTCAACGAGAGTTTGCAACGAGGGTAGCGCCTGTAGCTGCTTTTGCACACTGTCGGGCAGCACCACTCCGTATAGGTTGTGCACCAGGCTCAGTCCCAACAGCAGCCGACGTGATACATCACGCTCGTCGGACAGTTCCAGCAGCAGCTGCCAGTCTAGTTCTGGATATTTATTGATGAGCATGGCCACATCACACAGCTTACCCAGCTGATTCCAATAGTCTTCGGCCCCCTGAGCACAGAGAACCAGAATTTGAACCTCGGGTGTAATGCTCAACACCTGTTTTCTCCCTATCTTTACCCCTTGGGTGTGATGCCAGATCCAGCGGGTATCAAATAGGGGAAAAAAGTGCTGGGATAAAATACCCTGGTGGATATCAAGGAAAATGCGATTTTTAGGATTAAACAGGCTGAATTCTTTTTGTGAGCGCAGGTAGGACGATTGTTTTTGGGGCGTCAGCTGTGCCAAACAGTTTCGTTCTGATAGGGCCATCAGCTTGTCACACTCGTAGCCATGGTTAATAGCTATTTCCCTTAGCGTTAGAAAATCATCTGGGTGAACCAAGAGGTCCAAATCGCAAAAAGTACGCAGCGATAAATCTCCATAGGCGCTGATGGCCGTTACCGGCCCTTTGAAGGTAATGGCCTTAATATTATTAGCGTCTAAAATGTCTAAAAATGCGATCAGCTCTCGTACTAAAAAAAGGGTGCGGCCTATATTACTCAAATGATAGCTGCGCAACTGTTTGAGTATTTCAGCAGGCACTTCCACAGCCGCCATGGAAGATAGGGCTCTGTGGAGCAATGGCAGCAGCCGATGGAACCGAGCCATTTTGATAGTCTTTTTCCAGTCCAGCTGACTGTGGTTGAGCAGCTCCTGGATCTGTTGTTGGCAGGCATTATCACCCAGCTGTTGTTTAACGCAGCATAGCAACAGCCTAATTTCTGGTTCTAAATCAACAGCATGTAAGGTATTCACGAACTTTAAAAGTAATTTATATAAGTATCGGTCGGCGACGGTTGTTTTTTAGAAGAATGTATCCTCAAAAATTCTGAGCTAGAGCGATCGTGCTGATAGATTTATCTCCTAAAGTAGCTGCCGCTTACCAGTAATTTTTAGCTTGAATTTCAAATAGGTGAGCGTAGGTGCCCTGACGATCCATTAATTCTCGGTGGGTGCCATTTTCGACAATTTGTCCTTTGTCCATCACATAGATACGGTCGGCCATTTTCACCGTAGAGAGTCGATGGGTAATGAGAATAGCGGACTGATCTTGGATGAGTTCGCGAAACTTTTTAAATAGCTCATATTCGGCCTTGGGGTCCATAGCGCTGGTGGGCTCATCCAGCACAATCACCTGGGACTCGCGTAAAAAAGCTCGGGCTAGGGCCACCTTTTGCCACTGGCCAATGCTGAGTTCTTCTCCACCATTGAAAAGCTTGCCCAGCATGGTGTCGTACCCGGCAGGCAGCTGGGTAATTACCTCATGGGCACCGGCATGTTGAGCCGCCTTAAAAATGCGCTCATCTTCCGGCGGCAGCTGAACATTACCTAGCCAAATATTATCCTGGGCCGACAGATGATACTTGGCATAGTCTTGAAAAATGACGCTGATCTGCTGACGCAGCTGGGTAATGTCTAGATCCCGCAGATCGATGCCGTTAAAGGTAATACGCCCTTCAGTCGGGTCGTAGAGACGACATAACAATTTGATCAGAGTGGTTTTACCTGAGCCATTTTCTCCTACTAGGGCAACAGTTTCACCCGGCTTAACATGGAACGACAGATCCTTGAGGGCCTGACGAGTGGTGCCTTCATACTGAAAACTAACCTGCTCAAATGTAATGCCTTTGGCGTTCTGCGGTGGACAAACCTTGGGCTGAGCTGGCGTCACAACCTGTGGCTGTAAATCTAGAAACTCATAGAGATTAGCCAGAAATAGATTGTCTTCGTGGAGTCCAGACAGCCCGGCGATAAATGATTTTAACCCGCTTTGTCCTCGCTGCAGGGCCTGGTGATAAAGCACGAGATCTCCTAGCTTGAGAACGCCCTGCAGGGCCTGATAGAATATAAAACCATAGATGGCACCCACCATCAGCCCTGCGACGATATTGGCGGCTAAAAATGAGAGTGAGCGCCCGGTCATAAACTTTAGTTTGGCGCTGTAGATTTGCGATCGCAACCCATCAAATCGCTGACTAAACAACTCCCCCAAACCAAACAAGCGAATTTCTTTAGCAAACTGTTCTCCTGTCAAAACCCAGGCAAGATAGGTTGATTTTCGTTCGACCGGTGTCCAGGTTCGCTGCCAAGTATAAAACTTACGCGTATAGTATACTCGCACCAACACAGTTGGAATAATTGCAACTAATAAGACAATGGTGATGCCCCAATGGAGGGTCAACAACAACCCCAGCATTGCCACCAATAAAATACCGTTTTGAACGACCAGCGCCAGCCGCTTTAAAATTTGATTAGGTCGATAGGTTGCTTCTTTTTGAGCTCGCTGTAATGTGTCGTGATAGCGAGGATTCTCGTAATAACTTAGATCGATCTCAACAGACTTAGCATGCAAAATGCTACGCATGTAGTCAGATACTTTTTGGGCCTGAGACGATGTGACCAGTTCTGAAAGTGCATTCGCGATCATGCCCGTCAGCAGTATTACTGCAAGACCGATCAATAATGGCCTACTTTCACTTAATAGCTGTGGCGATGCTGCTAGCTCTGGTTGCGCCGTCACCGCATCGACTAACAGCTTTATTAAGTAAATCTGTATTAACGGATATAATCCCTGGATGACCAGCAGACTCAGTTTAGCCATGGTCCAACCAGGACTGCTGCGCCAGACTAACCGTAAGGCTGGTACCAACCGCTGAGTTTGCTTAAAAACCGCAACTAATTTTTTACCAGATTGCACGGTAGGTTAACCCCTGATTTCTCAACCGATGTTTCTTTCACATGTTTCTCTACCATGCGGACTAAATCAGGCAATTCTTCTAAACCAGGTTTTCGAGTAAAGCGGTGATAGGATACCTGCTTGAGCAATTGAGTACATTGTTGAAAGTGCGTCTGCATTGACTGAGTGTCACGCAGGACATCCATCGCGCGAGTATGGCTAACCAAATATACAAATGCGTCCTTAAAGCTAAGCGGAGTAATGCTGTGACTATCGCCTTTGGATAATAGATAAATACTTTGTAGTGGCAGCTGCTCTTTTTGGAAGCCTGTTTGAAAGTGATAGGCCCGTTTAGCAGAGTGGGCATAGAGAGATTCTAGGCTGGCCGGATCTTTACCCAGCGCCTCTGCGGCTTGAGACGTAAGCTTACACTGGGGAAACGATGGAACCACCTTCGGTCTTTCCGCGTCCTCTAACCTAATGGCCAAGACGTCATCGGTAATCACACTATGGCCATGGGCATGGAGTGCGGCAGCCAGAGTTGATTTTCCCCAACCTGAGTGCCCCAAGAACGCAACTACCTTTCCCTGTATAGCAACGCTACTTGCATGCAGAACCAGAAACCCTCGCTGCCGTAAGATAACTGACATACAGCCCCCTAGGATATTAGGGCCGATCATCTCATGGGTAACCCCTTCAAAAGGCGTAATAGTAATAAACTTGCCATCTGAGATTCGAATTTTTCCTATCTCTGCTAGCTGCCCAAAAATATCTTGGGTTGGATTAACTGTGTCAGGATCAGGTTGTTCTCTAGAATCTCCCAAGCGGATGATGACGTCTGGCTCACCTTCGGTGTTAGGCAGTCCTGATAGCGGAATCTCTGAGTGGAGACATAGCTGATAAGCAGAGTAACAATACATGATTTACAAAAATACGTCTACTTAGACTTAAGCTAAAAAATAGAAACAAGGCAAGGGATCAGGATTTTGTAAAGCTCAACAATTAATGCTGGAGAGACGTTCCATAGAACGTCTGTACATTGAATAGTGGAGCTTATTTAATTTTGTTTCCTAAGCATAGTAAAAAAGGGGATCTAATGAGATGCTTTTCGGATCCATTCAATCCATTGCTATAGCTACAGGCGGTGATGACCTATTAAGCTTTAACAAAGATGAGCGGAGAGAAGTTTAGCATCTATTAAATCCCCTATACGTTAGTCAGAAGGGTTAACCCTCACGATTGGTCTTTAATCAAGACCTCCAATCAGAAGGACTAAAACCCAAGAGCCAAAGGGAGCTATTGAAACCAACCAGGTTGGATGGAATAAGACTATTCCCAGGGCCGACAGCTCCCTATTAGCTGGCTTTGCTCACTAAATCAGGTCCTCGAAGTCGATAGTCACATCTGCAGAACCAACGCTATCGATCTCTAGGTCGTTTGCGCCTTTAGGCAGGTTAGTGAAAATAACGCTATCTCCAAGATCGATAGCTCCACTACCCTTGGTGAGCTTCTGTACACTACCGTAAGCTGTCAGACTGGGCTGAGTGTATGTCTTCTTAGTCATTGTGTGTCCTCGAATTACATCAGTTGAGTTAACAGTTGGTGATACTCCCTGGTTTGGACTTACAGTTAGGGATACCTGCCCTAACCTGCCAAGATAAACGTTGTTGGCAATGAAATGTCTCTATATACGTTTAACCCAAAGTGCCAGGACTGTTGCTCGCCACACTATAAAACAGTCCTTTGTCATGGAAGTAGCTGTTCTATTTGACTTGGGATACTGTTTTACCGCATTCCAGGCATTTTTCCAATTGTCAAGATTGACATATCCAAGCACAGAGCTGTTGTGCTGATTGAGAGCTTGCTCAAATAATGGGCGATTTATATTAAGTAACCCATTGACAAAATTGGCAGTCATATCGGCTTTATCGCCCCGCCATTGTATGGCTTTGGGCAATATATTGTTGAGCCCCTGACGCATAACTATCCGACCAAACCCTCTCCTAAATTTTTGGTCAGATGGGACAGCTAGGCAAAATTCAACTAACCGACGATCTAAAAATGGATGGCGGGCCTCTAAACCAAAGGCTGCTGCACAGCGATCAACCGCTTCAAGGTTCACTGATAGTACGCCTTCTGTCATTGTCTGCCAATGTCTTTGGCGTACTGCTCCCGGTGCAATTGGTTCGGGCGTATATTTGTCGATACGCTCTTTTAAACAAACCTGCTTTGCAAAATTAGCGTTAACTATTTCTCCTACTTTACCCAAATCGTCAGCTGGTTTTTTAGATGCTCGATAAAATTTCTGTAAAATTTTATTGAAAACGGGTCTAATTCCTTGTCTGATCAGTAAACTGCGCCGTGAATACTGGAAACGATGGTGAATATAGTTAACAGTCTTGGCAAATGCCAGCCACTGTCCCCGTTTACTTAACCGCCTCAAAGCTGGCAAACCATAATACGCCAGCATATAGTTAAGGGGAGATTTATAGTTTTTACTGGCAATTTCGAGAGCCTCGGAAAGCTCTGGCCATTTTTGCTGAAATGCTAGCTCATGTAGACGATCTAGACCATGGGAAACAACGGTATCGCCGTCAAAGCCATCAAAGACAATACGTACATTGGCCTCATTAGCAGCCTGATTCAAGCGCCAAGGGTAGTGATGACTAGGGCCTAATATGGGCTCATCCTCATAGTTCCAAATCTGATCCACATCATTTAAGGGACCAAAGGTATCGGCATGAATATAGTGAGGAGTATAGCCACCTTGCTTTAATACCTCATCAATATAGGGGCGTTCATCACACTCTTTGACTGTGTCAAAAATATTGGAAAATGTATGGAGTGTTTCTCCTGTTGTTTCACTTAGGATTTTACGAGCGACACAGCTCACTGAAGAAGAGTCAAGACCGCCACTGAGATGGGAGCCGACCGTAAAAGCGCTTCTTAATCGACACCTGACGGCTTCAGTAAAAATCTCACGAAAAGCCTCTGCATAGGCTTCGTCTGATTCTAGGGTGAGCTCATAGTCAGGATTTAATGTCCAGTAGGTGTCAATCTTGATTCCAGACCCATCAATCCACATGCGAGAGGCGGGAGGGAGTCGTAGAATCTCTTCATAGGTAGTTATTGCCTGGTCTTCAAGCATGAGGGCCAGGTAGTCCGCGATCCGGGTCTCATTAATTCGTCGAGGCACCCAGTCTAGACATAGTAATCCCTTTATTTCTGAGGCGACTGCAAAAGATCCGTTGGGCTGGTGGTGATAGTAAAAAGGCTTTACTCCAAAATAGTCACGGGCACAAAATAACTGTTGCTTTTGACCATCCCAAATAACAAAAGCAAAGTCTCCAAGGAGGTGCCCTGGGCAGTCACTGCCCCATTGCTCATACGCTGCCAGAATGAATTCGCTGTCAGCGATTTTTTCCAAAGGTCGATCGGGCAAGGACAGGACCTGAGCTAGTTCCTCTCGGTTATCAATGCGGGCATCGGCTGTAATGGCTAAATCGCCCTTCACTAGAGGAAGCTGCTCATGGAGCGATTCTGGTGTTGTCCACAGCATGCGATGACCCAGACCGATGGAGCCCTTACACCAGGTATCTGATCCATCAGGTCCGCGATGTGCCAGGGTAGTCATCATCTGGCACAGCTCACTGGATGCAACCGGACGCTGATTGAGATGATAAATACCTGCGATCGCACTCATTGTTTTACTCCATCGGCAGAAAGCGATTTAAATCGGCCTAAATTATTGAGTCGGCCAACAATGACGTGATTGCGATACTCAATCCAGGCATGGGCTTCCAGAGTATTAGCTACCCCTTTAGCTACACCAATGTGCAACTGATGAGCATAGCCATACCGGGTCAACAGCAGCTGTGAGGTTAGTGCCCGAGCCAGACATTTGGCCCCACCCGGAGCGTACTTACCCGCAACATTAACGGTCCATACAATGAACTTTACCGAGACAGCCTGAGGCTGATTCTCGCAGATCCATATCGAAGAAAACTGTGCCAGCTTTTGTCTTAGCAGATTAAAGGGCAACAGCCATAGCGCCAGCCGAATACTATTGAGCAATAGGAAGCTATAGAGTAAGGTCCTAAGTTCACGACCCGAAAGTTCAAGTAATCTATGCAGCTTGCTCATGACTTACCTCAATTAGGCTAGCCTCTTTCATCTCGATCAAAATCTTAGTTAGATCGTTCTGGCAAATATCAGGTTGTACCTCATACTCTTCAAGTAAATGGTGAAGAATACTGTCGAATGTGCAAGGGGTTTGAATCAGTTCCCAAATTCTTGCCCCTAGCTCATTAAGGCCGTAGTACATACCTGTCGCTAAGTTTAAAATAACGGCTTCTCCGTCTAGCTCAGATGCAATTTGGTCTGGAGTAGTGGAGATAATAGCCGCTGAAGAAATATCTAACATCTGAGAAGACATGGGGCTCTATATAATAAAGGTATTAGATTTGAAACAAGAATTCTGTTGTAAAAGGCCAGAAGCTTAAGTGGCTCAGATGGTGTCATCCATATCTAGTTCGGCAAGTAGGACGAAACAGGAATAAGAATTTTAGAAGTGCCAAAAATTAATGCTGGAGAGACGTTCCATGGACGCCCAATAGCGAGTCTAATTAATTCTTTATCGCAGATGCGAGATATTGTTTTCTAGTCAAATAAGAAAGAACTGCACCAGCGTTCGTGAAAATCGAAAGATAGGCTAAAAAAAGGTGTAACGTTATGACTTTTTTCTGAAATTAGAGTGGCCTATCCGAACAATTTTTATTTTTTCAATATTTGATTAGGGCTCTTCAACCTATCCTCTTTATCTTTAGGCTGGGCAGTGCTACTAGGCTTCTCTAAGACTGCGTTTTTGTCTGTTTAACATTGCCATCGCTGTATAGTAATACACCGTAAACAGCATACCGCCAAAAATCTGTGCGCCCCAGGACCCGTGCCAAAACTCAAACCACCGGTCTCCCCAGTAGGCATGGGCTAGGGCCATCAGCATAATTCTTGGCACATTAAAAATGAGACCCACAGCCGCCCCTACTAGCATCAGTCTGGCGATTTGCAGACGAGTCCGTTTAAAGAAGATTCCTAGCAACAGACCCGTAACAGCCATGGCCACCGCCATATTAAAGCCGTTACAGCGCCAGGCTACCTCGACAGCACCTCCAGCGGGCATTGTAATAAAGCGGCCTTGGGCAGTGGCGGCTTGTCCCATCCATTGCAGTGCTTGAGTGCTGACAGCCGCCATGATGTTTTCTAGAAAGTTAGGCGGCATTAGAAATCGCCAGGTGCCCTGGGCAATAATTCCAGGACGGGTATAAACCGTCATAGGAATCAACAGAGTTGTTAAGGGATACTGAGTAAAAAAGATAGCGCCCCACGTGCTTAAGGTGATTCCAGCCATGATAAATAGCCAAATCAGCGCCTGGGCCCACATATCTGCTCGGAAAAACGGAAATATGGCCACACTTCCCAGAATAATCAAATGACCAATAATTTTATCTTCCTCGGAAGCCGTTAGCTGTTTTAGCTCCTGACGCTTTTGCCACAGTGGAAACAGACCCATTAGAGCAGCACAGGAAATTAGCACCAGTCCAGTAGAACCGCTAATTGAACGAATTACCAGGTCATAGATCCACAAAGGGAAATAGAGTAGACCCACCGTAAGGCCCAATAACACAATCCGACCATGGTTAGTCTTGACTTGAGTATGTAGCCACTCAATACTTTGCTGGCCAATCTGCTGTATCCAGCCCATAGAACCTCATTATTTCACTCTGGAGATTAATCGCAACAACACCCAAAGAGACCTATAAATGGTGCCTCCAAAAGACACTGCGGCTACCCTCGCTTAATGCCCAATCGACCTAGACCGAGCATGCCCAGTCCGACCGCAATCAGATTTCCCATACTAGCTACGCCAGCTTTGGTGATGCCTTGACGAGCATTTTGCTTCATCGTTGACGCCTGATTTGCCAGCTGCTGAGATGCCTGCTGCAGCTGTTCTGGAGTAACTGATTCGGGAAAATCGACACGTCCTCCTCTTGCTTCTTCTAGCTGAGATTGTGCCTGCTGTTCTTGGTTACTGATGTTTTGTAGAGTTTCACTCTGAAATATCAGGCTGTCACGGATAACCAAAATGCAAGAAAGCATAAAGGCCACTCCTAAAACCAAGCAGATAAACCCTAAAACTCGCTTTAGCTGGCGTTGACCCAGCCAGGCGTACATCAGAAGAGCCGTGGCAAACAGCAAGACAATACTGCGATCTCCTATTTGCTGTAATACATTGACACGCCACTCCAAAGAGAAGGGGGCAGGCGGTGTGCTTAGAACCACCGTATCTACTAGAAACCCTAGCAGGCAGGTGAGTCCAACGATCGTGCATATGTTTTTGCCTGCCGCAGAACTACCTTGACTGGCTACAGGAGAAGCTGATTGGGACGGGAACGGTCTAGGAAGACTTGTCATAGCAAGAGAGATAGATGACGATATAAGCTTTTTGGTGATTCTATGGAACTATATGGCTTAGCATGGAGACTGTTTAATCAGACCCAGCTGCTAAATCGAGCTAATAAGCGCCCTGCTTACTGAATACAACAATAATGGTCCTCAAGATCAGCAAAAGATCGTAGCCTATTGACCACTTTCGCTGATAGTTCAGATCCATCCGCACGATTTCATCAAAGTTTTCTACGTTGGAACGTCCGTATACCTGCCATTCCCCCGTCATACCCGGTTTGGTATTCAAACGCTGCAAATGAAAACTTGAGTATTGTTCTACTTCTTCTGAGGTGGGAGGACGAGTACCCACTAAGCTCATGTCTCCTTTTAAGACATTGAAAAATTGTGGCAGCTCGTCTAAGCTCGTTTTCCGGATAAACTGGCCTACACGGGTCACTCTGGGATCGTTTCTATTTTTAAAGATGTGTCCGTCGGCTTCATTCTGCACTAGATGCCTAATTTGATCGGCATTGGTGACCATCGAGCGAAATTTTAGCATCGTGAACTTTTTCCCCTTTAGCCCACAGCGCTGCTGGCTGTAAAAGATAGGGCCTGGTGTATCTAACTTAATAGCCAATACAATCGGGAGAAATAGAATTACGGTAATTGTTAGCCCAAGCAAAGCACCTAATATATCGATACATCGCTTGCGTTTGCTGTAGACAGAATAATGTGTTGAAAGAGCAATTACCGATAGGGGGGTGGGAAAATATGTGGAGAGGCGCATTACACTAAAGTTATTGAGAGCAAAGGCAGATATCTGTAATCCCTTTAGAGCCGGCTGGCTACTGTCTTAATAGAAATCTTTAACAATGACAGAAAGCGTAAGGTGCACTTAGTCAGCGAATAACTTGTTGCGCGCTATATCTCGTATTCAATTTGTTCTAATCTTGCAAAAGACAACAGTCATATCTGGAAGATAAAGACTAGCTTCATATAAGTTTTATCAACTTTATTAAATGCTTACATTGTTGGCCCTTATTGATACTCCGTATACAACAATAAGTTTGGCCCCTAGGGTGAACTGCCTGGAAGATGATTTATGACAAAGCCTGTGCGCATCTTGCGCATCTATAGTCGAGCAGAAGTTAGGCCAGCCTAAAGCTTTTTATTCGGTAAAATCCCGGACATTTTCAAAAATCCCTGTAGAAGGAGGTAAGCCAAGTTACATTGTTTCTGTCTTCGTTGTTGGTATGACTTATTCTTGGAAACCCACTAATTCTATTCAGTCCTGGCGATGGTTATTGGCTCGTCGGGATGAGCAGCCCTACCAACATCGAGAAGAGTATCTAGACTCAGAAAGTCTGGCTCCTAAGCTGGCCTATTGGACGGACGAGCTTGCGATCGCATCGCCATCATCTGCCGCATGGCAGTACCATACAGCGTTAGCTATTGGCGCTACGGTAGTCTGCTCTGCTGGTGCCCTGATGCAGCATACAGAGACCGGCTTCTGGCAGCCGATGGATACGGATGCTTCTAATGCGGCCAACACCGTTAGCAATAAGCAGACGCGGTCTGATAGCGACGAGCAAGTGGCAACGCCGCCCATTGTGACACCCCAAACCCAGGCAAATGCAGCCTTTAGCTCAGCTAACCGCGACAGTACCTGCCAGGACAGCACCTGTAAGGGGCTAGAGTTTATTGATCAGCAGCTTCCTGAAATCAAAGATCAGGTCCGTCAGCTGCGCGATGAGATGCAGCGGTTTCAAGAACGGCATACAACCCAGAATCTACAGACCCACCGTACGGTTTTAGCCTATCGCAGCAGCGACTTATCTCGAAGACAGGCTGAACTAACGGTGCGATCGCAGCGGCTCGAACAAAACCTTGAGAGTGTTACCTCTGTTCTAGCTCTGCGACCTGACGAAGTTGGCTACATCACCGGCCTACTGCAGACAGATGCCGACTATCAGAGTCATCTGCAGCAGCTTCAGCTTCTAGAGAACGATATTGCTAACGAATTTAGTAATCCAGAGATCGACACCACCCAGCTTGGCGAACTATATGCAGGCTATTACCAAATTGAAAGCCAGCTGCGACAAATAGCCCAAAATGCTTTAGCAGATTATGTGTACGTCGCTAGCCAACAATCGTCTGATCCTCTTTGGCAAGAGACCGGCTATCATGCACCGCTACAGGAGCTGATAGACCTGTCCCATCAGCGTCAGATGCTTGTCATGGAAGAAAGCACCCTTAGCCAGATCGAACTAAAACTCACCGAGCGCCGAACTGAGCTAGCCAGTCTTCTAAGACAATATGCGACGATGCAGCGTCAGCTAGACGGTCACAATCAGATCCTGCAACAATATGTAGCTAAACGCCAAGCGCTACGGAATGAAGTAACCTAACTTCCTTGATAAAAAATCGTCGTTGCTAATCTATGGGATGCATCGGTCTGCCGAGAATACCAAGGAAACGGTGTCTTGCAGATAAAACCATCCCGAGAATCAGCAACGCCAAAATTCTAATAGCTGTCTCTCCGAAGTAAGGATGTCTCTGTTTATTGATCAGAGGCATCTTTTTTATTGGTCCCTTGTTTGAAGGATAGGCCAATCTGTCGCTGCTGCTATCTAGCGCGCTTTTGCTGCTGCGATCGTGACGGTCAGCGATGTCCTATTGGTTTTGCTTAGTCATAGCCTTTCGGCCTAAAGAGATAGCTTTTGTCGATCAGCCGCTCTATCAGATGCTTATCGTTTTGTATCCATTAAAGATGGCCTTTAAGACATCTATTAAGCAAAAAAGCTTCAGCAAATAAAAGACTGGTATTATCTAAGCATATCTACCTTAAAAGACGTCTGGGCCTGAAAAAATAAAGCATAGCGAGATAAGTTAGCATCAGTCATAAATATCGTCAAAATAAGGAATTAATAGCCATATGCGATGCAGCATAAAGAACGCTTAAATATCAAGCCTGGGTACTTCAAAACAAACAAAGTCATCTGTTATATAGTTCTAGGGTATCTGATTATATGGGTTGATCTCATCCTATGTTACAGACCCCATAGAATGCTCTTTATATGTAAAGAGTGCTGAGACAAAAGACGTTAGCGTTTATGAGAGTTTCCATACTTTAATAACGTATCAAGTTTCTATGTCATCAAGGTGTATCATCTTGTATTCTGCTGAAAGCTACGCAAGTTTCTGAAGAAGGAAATATCTAAATAAGGGAGTTTAATTGGCCACAGCATCTGTTTTATTTGCGAAATCACCCTCCTGTGCTGTGTAGCTTTCACTAAGCCCTGATTCTAGAGTCATCTGCCATCTATCATTCTTGACTTTTTTGGTTTTGTTGTTCTTTTTGCTTGATGATGTTCAAAAAGATTTCCTGTATTATGTTTGGGGCTGCCGCGGCATCCCTGGTTTCGGCAGTTGAGCCTGCTCAGGCATTTAGTCTGTACTCTTCTAGCAGCAGCTATAGTAGCTCGTTGAGTTCAAACTCTTTCAATTCTTCTAGTGGTCTAGCCTATAGCTACAGTCCCTCCTCCCTATCTAACCCTAGCACAACAAATTTATTGTCTCAGGCACCCCAGCTCAGCAGCGGTGGTGAGAATTGGCTATATGCCATTCCTCTTGCCCTGCTGATATGGATGATTGCAGAAGGATTAGACACCACAGATGACGGTGGCAAAACACAGCTTGTCATAGGAGAAGATCCGATTCTTTCTCCACCTGTTATTATTCCCGATGGCGAGAATGGCGGTGGTGATAAGTCTCCTGTTCCTGTTCCCAGCCCAGCGCTCTTACCAGGACTATTGGGCATGGGAGCTGCTGCAGTGCGCAAACGCAATCGGCAAATTCAGGCCGATCAAGCTTAACTCTTGGCTGTCCTCGAACCTATTCTCAAGATTTTGACCTACGACAAAAGGGCAATTTAAACGCTTGTGATTTATCGCTATCAAGAATTAACAACTCACCACAAGGAGGACTAAATAATTTAGCGGACGATTAGAAATAAGAGCGTTGCTGATCCCCGATATGACTGCTTGGAAAGAATACTGATACGTAGCTGTTTCTACGGATCGTTTCATGCTTCAAATCGGCAACGGCGAAATAAGAAAATCGCAAGCTGTAGGTAACTGAGAGGCTACCTGTCTAAACATGCTTGCTAAGGAGCAGCTGTCTATCTCTACTGTCCTAGAATACGCTCGGCCACCTCGAAAATAGGTGACGCCGTAATTATTGGGTATGGATCATTTGAGCGTCAAAAATCAATACGTCTCCAGGTTCGAGTTCAACTAAAGCCCGGCAGATTTTCATGATTGCGATGGCCGTCTAGCTCAAATCAGATAGCTTTCCCATGGGGTATCTCAGCGTCTACGAATACCAGAAATTAGTTCTGTCCCTTAACGGAATTCGATACAAATTGAGCATCTTGTGCCGTTAGTCAGCCTGTGGGCTGTCATCAATAGGACTGTATTGCCGATCACAGTGCCAGTGGGGGCGTTTTTCTAGAGGAGCAAAAAAAGAGCTGCGTGCTATCAGAATAGAGATCTGTTAGGAATAGGGCTTAGAATCTGTAAGAAAGCGACGGATGATTTAGCCTTTGTCTTATGGATAAGCCCGTTATTCTCACAATCGACGATGACCCCGCTGTGCTGCAGGCTATTGCCAGAGATCTGCGAAAGCAATATGGCGATCGCTTTCGTATTGTACGAGCTGATTCAGGGGCAGCAGCCTTAGAGGTTACCCAGCAGCTAAAGCTGCGCGGCAGTACGGTAGCGCTGTTTTTGGCAGACCAGCGGATGCCGGGAATGAGCGGCGTTGAGTTTTTGAACCAGGGCTCAGAAGTTTTTCCCAAAGCAAAGCGGGCGTTACTGACGGCCTACGCCGATACGAATGCGGCCATTGATGCGATTAATACAGCACAGCTAGACTATTACCTACTCAAGCCCTGGGATCCGCCAGAGGAAAAGCTGTACCCGGTGCTAGACGATCTGATCCAGGACTGGCAGGCTACGTTCAAGCCAGCATTTCAGGGGGTCAAGGTCATTAGCGATCGCTGGTCGCCTCACTCCCATGCCCTACGGGACTTTCTCTCACGCAACCAGGTTCCCTACCGCTGGTTAGATATCGAATCGAGCCAGGAAGCCCAACAGTTAGTTACCTATGCAGGAGAAAAAGATAATCCCTGTCTGCCCTTGGTGCTGCTGCCCGATGGCAAGAAGCTGGTCAAGCCCAGTACAGCCGATCTCGCCCAGCAGGTAGGTATGCAAACAGAGGCCGAGAACCCGTTTTATGACCTCTTGATTGTGGGCGGTGGGCCAGCTGGGCTGGCGGCTGCCGTTTACGGTGCCTCAGAAGGATTGCGAACTGTAATGGTTGAGCGTGAGGCCCCCGGTGGTCAGGCCGGGACTAGCTCTCGCATTGAGAACTATCTAGGTTTTCCAGTTGGACTCAGCGGTAGCGATCTGGCGCGTCGAGCTGTTACCCAGGCAAAGCGGTTTGGTGTCGAGATTTTAACACCGCAGGAAGTCACAGGTATCCGACTAGAGGACAACTACCGAATCGTATCGCTGTCAGACGGTAGCGAAATTAGCTGTCATGCGCTGATCCTGGCTATGGGCGTGGCGTGGCGACGCTTAAATGTTCCTGGTGTAGAGCAGTTTACAGGCGCTGGAGTCTATTATGGTGCGGCCCAAACTGAGGCAAAAGCCTGTCAGGATGAAGAGGTCTATGTCGTAGGCGGTGCCAACTCAGCCGGACAGGCCGCGATGTATTTTTCCAAATATGCCAGCAAGGTCCGCATGCTGGTGCGAGGCGAGTCGCTGATCAAAAGCATGTCGCAGTATTTAATCGATCAGATTGCTGAAACTGACAACATTGAGGTGATGCCGTTTCATTCTGTTGTAGAAGCTAAAGGTGGCGACCGGCTAGAAGAGATTTTGGTCAAGGATTCTCAGTCTGATGAGATCAAGACCTTTAGGGCTAATTCGTTGTTCATTTTTATTGGTGCAACGCCGAGTACAGACTGGCTTGATGGTGTCGTACAGCGAGATCAGCGCGGCTTTATTTACAGCGGACCCGATATTCCTAATGAAATATCTTGGCCACTAGAGCGCGATCGCTTTTTGCTGGAGACAAATGTCCCAGGAATCTTTGCAGTCGGAGATGTACGCCACGGATCAGTGAAGCGAGTGGCATCTGGTGTTGGCGAGGGTTCAATTTGTGTACAGTTTGTCCATCGTCACTTAGCCAATGTTTAAGGGTTGCTGCAATTGGCGAGTACGAGGATGGGGGAACTGCTGTGAGTGAGATGATACCCCAGGACTATGGCAGTTTTTTGCATGGGGTCGGCGCATTCGTAAGCGGCAACTGCAGGCGCTACGAAATGTGAATCGTGAGCTGGTGGAGCTGTATTGGGAAACTGGGGAGCTGATCCATACGGTCAAACTCGCTAAAATAGCCTCAGGTTTTTGGAAATCCTCTCTATGACAAAGAATAAAGGCAAATATTTTAGATAGTTTTTGGTCAACTCACTAGGTGCTCCTTATGCCTGATTTTGCTACTTTTTCGTTGTTTTTTAGTGCGGCTATTGTACTAGCGATTACTCCCGGTCCTGGTATTTTTTATGTGATGACTCGCAGTATCAAGGGTGGCCGGTTTGAAGGGATCGCTTCGGCGATGGGCACCTCAGTCGGTGGAATGTTTCATGTGGTGGCGGCTGCTCTAGGGATTTCTATTGTGCTAGCGGCGTCGGCAATTGCCTTTAATCTGGTGAAATATTTAGGAGCAGCCTATTTGATTTATCTGGGGATAAAGACGATTTTGAGTCGAGATGCTCACATGGGAGCGGCAAATATCCGTAGCACAGGCTATAAGCGAGCATTTTGGCAGGGGGTGACGGTGGAGGTGTTGAATCCGAAAACAGCGTTGTTCTTTTTGGCATTTATTCCTCAGTTTATCAATCCAGAAGGTGTTGTTTTTGTTCAATTTTTGCTACTTGGTACAACCTCTGTTGCGCTTAATACCAGCGTTGACTTTGTTGTGATTGCTATGGCGGGTCCCATTGGCCAATGGTTGCAGGCTAGCCCCCGACTGCGGGCGGGGCAGCGCTATGTGACGGGGACAGGACTGATTGCCTTGGGTAGCTATGTAGCGTTAGCAGGTGAGGGAGAATAACTATGCTGTGTGCAGAGTCTTTGTTACAGATGCCAGCGTTTCAGTCGTTGCCGAGGGAACGGTTGGATTGGATTTGCGATCGCACCGAACACATCCAGCTCTCCGCCGGTGAAACCCTTGTAAAAGAAGGTGATCCGCCCCGAGGCTTCTTTATACAGCTCAGCGGTCAGATCTCCGTCACCCGTCGAAGCAACGGTACCGATATTCCCGTGGGTCGCCACGTCAGCCCATCGTTTTTTGGCGAGATTCAAGTGCTGACCGAAGACCTCGTACCAGTTACCCTAATGGCTGATACTGATGTCGATCTCTATCGGCTCAACTGTCCTGACTTTTTAGACGTGCTCCACAGCTGCCGAGAGTTTGAGCGAGATATTTTTCGGATTGTCGGCACGCGGCTGCGAGGACTGCAGTCCTTTATCCAAACCCGTGAAAAAATGGCAGCCCTGGGAACGCTGTCGGCAGGACTGGCCCATGAACTCAACAACCCAGCAGCGGCTCTGGTACGGGTGCTCAAAGACCTACAGCCTGCCATGCTGGAGCTACAGCGGATGAACCTTGTCTACGGCCAGCGCCAGGTGGATGATGAGCACACTCAAGAGTGGTTAGAGGTGCGCGATCGCGGGTTTGACGCCATTGCCCATCCTGATAATGATCCCCTTGCCCAGGGTGACCGAGAAGATGCCCTGACAGATTGGCTGGATGACTATGGCGTAAAAGACGCCTGGCAGCTATCAGAACCCCTCGCCGCTGGACAGGTTGAGCCCGCTCAGCTGAATAAACTGACGGACCGCTGGCGTGATGACCACACCGAGTTACGGGATATGGGACTGCGGTGGCTGGCGCTGTCTTTTGACGTCATGGGAATGATCCAAAGCGGTCTGGATGGGGCCGACCGTATTTCCACCCTGGTACAGTCGATGAAGTCATATTCCTACATGGATCGCGCAGCCCAGCAGCAGGTTGATATCCACGATGGTATTGAAGATACGCTCCGGCTGTTTGCCTTTAAGCTTAAGCACGACATTCAAGTAGAACGTCACTACAGCAAAGATCTACCCAAAATTATGGCTTTTGGTAGCGAGCTTAATCAAGTGTGGACCAATCTAATCGATAACGCTATCTATGCTTTGGGCGAGACTGTTTCTGGAGATGCTCCTAAAATTGTGATTCGTACCTGCGAAAAAAATGGCTGTCTTCGAGTCGAAATAGAAGACAACGGTCCCGGAATTCCAGACGAGATTAAAAATCGACTAACAGAACCCTTTTTTACAACAAAGCCCATGGGCCAAGGGTCTGGCCTGGGGCTAGATGTCGTTCGACGAATTATCGAAAATCGTCATGGGGGTAGTCTGATGATTGAGTCGGAGCCTGGGCATACCTGTTTTATTGTTCTTCTACCGATGTAGTCTGATTGCTTTTGTAGCATCGCCCTTCTAATAAATCTCTTTTTTGTCGAAAGGCGTCTGCCATAAAATCCATAAAGGTCTGAATTCTGACAGTCGCAACCAAATCTTTGTGGGTCAAGATCCAAATATCGTGACAGGGAGCGCTACTGCCGGGGGCAATCCTTTGCAGGCTGGGTTCTAAATCGCATAAAAAATAAGGAAGACGAGCGATACCAATTCCAGCTTTAACCGCGGCTAGCTGTGCGGTGGCATTGTTAAATCGCCCTTTTACTAGAATATTGGGAAATTCACTTTGACGCACCCAGTCAGGATAGAGTGTGGGTGCATCCCAGCCAATCCAGTGGACGCCTTCGGTATCAGTCGGTAAATTATGTTTGGCCAAATAGTCTGTTGAAGCATAGTTGGCGCAGTGGTAGCAACAAACCTTACGACCGACTAAATGTTCGGATGGATTCTCGGTAACGCGAATAGCGACATCCGTTTGTATCCGCTGTTGTGGCTGCCATTTTAATTATTCTGCAGCAATGTCTGATGATTGCTGTTGGACTACACCGGACTAAGACTGGTGTGGGTATTGGTGTGGGTAATGATCCTAACCTAGAGCGTAAAATACGCCGTCATGGTAACCTATCCGAAAATGCGGCCTTGTTTATTGTCGTGCTTGCTTTGGCAGAACTGTGTGGTATTTCAAAGCCGATCATAGCTGGATTTGGAGCTATTTTTGTACTGGCTCGTTTGCTCCATGCCCTGGGGTTTTCCTCGCTGGTGGGCTCTCATTTAGCCGAGGGTAATTAGCTGTTTGTAGCCATGCGGGCTATCGGTGCTTTTGGTACCTTTCTAACGGGAATTTTGCTGGGCGGGCTGTTGGTCTTTACCTTTGCTGGAGGATAGATAAATGCGATGGGGCCAGAGGCGATTCGGACACAGCTGGTCAAGATAGCTCAGGAGCTAAGCGGGGAGCTGGCGGATGCGATCGCACATACGCCGTCACTCCAGCTAATGCCAAACCAGGAGTCTCCTTTCTCGGAGCGTCTGTGTCGAGCTGTTGCTGGGCAACAACTATCGGTCAAGGCCGCCGCATCCATTTGGGGGCGTGTGGTTGATAGTGCCGCCAGCCAGCCGCTGATAAATTATTTTGCTACAGTCTCTCCAGAGATGCTGCGAAACTGTGGACTTTCTAATGCTAAAGCCAAAGCCATGCGAGCAATTGCCCTGGCGACGCTGGCGAATCAGCTAGATGAAGTCTTGCTATGTGAATTGGACCATTGCGATCGCAGCAACTGTTTAACAGAAATCTGGGGCGTAGGTCAGTGGACGGCAGATATGATGGGGATCTTTTACTTTGGCGATCCCGATATTTGGCCCGATGGTGATACGACGGCTCGTAAAACGCTTGAACGGTTAACCAGTCGTCGTCGAAAAACTGTTCGCACCGCTGCCCGCTTTGCCCCCTATCGGTCCTATCTGGCTTTATACATGTGGCATCAGGCAGATACGCCGATTGTCTGAACCTGCCTAGCCAAAATTGTTACATAAAAAAGCGAACGATCTAGAAGACCGCTCGCTTCAATAACACTAGCTAAACGACTGTCTAGCTGACTGTTACAAATTTAGAAAGAGTTACGACGGTAGTTACCACCGCCACCGCCGCCTGCAGGTGCAGTACGAGGCTTGGCTTCATTGACCTTCATCACACGGCCCATCCACTCAGCACCATCTAGGGCTTCAATGGCTTTGGCTTCGTCGTCTTTAGCTGCCATTTCAACAAACGCAAAGCCACGAGGGCGGCCAGTTTCGCGGTCCATAGGTAGACTAACGCGGTTTACACGACCGTACTCAGTGAAGACAGCTTCTACGTCTTCGCGAGTGACATCATAGGACAAGTTGCCCACATAAATAGACATAAGGAAATCCCCTTAATCAAAAAACAATGTAGCGAGTTAACGGAGATATTCCTGTTACTGAAATCGAAATCCCAACAAAGCTTAATTCTCTACCGATGAACTTACCGGCTCTAATCATAGCACTGGGTTTTATAATTTGGGAACCCTTTATGCGCACTTTTTTTGAACTAATTGACCCGCTGCTGACATGGCTAATGCGCAACCAGGTTTGGACTGCCTTGCTCATATATTTTTTGAGCAAGATAAAAAAGGAGAAAACGAGATATTGTCAGCGACTCCTAGCTTGGGGATAAGGATTTTATCAGGTCCAAAAAATGATGTTGGAGATCTGAGGCAATGGCATGACAGCCAGTAGCTGGGTGTGATTCTGATAAATATGAGGTGGCTGCGCTCAACCTGATTTGGCAGACAGTATCTATCAAATTAAACGCACCTTGTGAGTAAAAGAAGATAAGCACGTTATAAATAACTACAGAAGTTTTGAGAAACTTATCGGTTAACTGGTTGAGCTGAGGAGAGAGTTTAGTTGGATTCGAAATTTATTAGAGATCAGTTTCCTGCCTTTAAGGAGCCATCGTTAGACGGATGGGGCTTTTTTGAAAATGCGGGCGGGTCCTACACATGTCAGCAGGTAATTTCTCGTCTGAACAACTACTATATCCAGACCAAAGTTCAGCCCTATTACAACTATCCGACAGCCCAAAAAGCAGGGGCCGCTATGGATGACGCCTATCGCCGAATGGCTGCCTACCTCAACGTCAGTGAAGAGGAAGTCCATTTTGGGCCATCTACTACTCAAAATCTCTATGTGCTAGCCCATGCTTTTCGAGCAATATGGAATAAAGGAGATGAAATTATTCTCTCCAATCAGGACCATGAGGCCAATGCTGGGTTTTGGTGGCGTCTCGAAAAGACGGGCATTGTGATCAAAGAATGGTGTGTCGATCCTGAGACGGGACTATTAAATCCGGATGACCTGGATGCCATGCTATCTCATAAAACCAGGCTGCTGGCCTTTCCTCACTGTTCTAATGTTATTGGCTATACCAACCCGGTGGCAAAGATTGTTGCAAAGGCAAAAGCTGTCGACGTGTGTGTTGTTGTCGATGGTGTAGCCCATGCTCCCCACGGTCTGCCAGATATTGGCTCTCTCGGCGCAGACATTTATCTCTTTTCTATTTATAAAACATGGGGGCCTCACCTCGGTCTGATGACTATCAAAAAAGAGATTATGGAGCAGCTGCCCAATCAGGGGCACTCTTTTAATGCCCACAGCAGTCGAAAAAAGATGCTGCCAGCGGGGCCGGACCATGCCCAGATTGCAGCGACTGCCGGTGTGGCTGAGTATCTAGATACCATTTATCAGCACCATTTTTCAGAAACAGCTGATCAGGCAGAAAAAGGACGACAGCTGAAAACACTGTTCCAGACCCACGAAAGAAAACTGCTCGCGAAGCTCCTAGGGTGGCTGCGACAGCGCGATGACATCGATATTGTTGGTCCGGATGATCCACAACTACGGGCATCAACGGTAGCCGTCATCCCGAAAAAGAAATCAATTGACCAAGTTTGTACGGTGCTGGCCGAGAAAAAGCTGATGGTGGGTCAGGGTAGTTTTTATAGTGTTCGTCCGCTAGAAGGCATGAATATTCCCACCGACACCGGGGTTTTGCGCATGTCATTTCTCCATTACACCATTGAAGATGAAATTGACCAGCTGATTGACGGACTTGCTGCTGCGCTGGATTAGTTCACAATGGCTGTAGCGAGCGGCTAATTGCTTAGGTTAAAGCGCTGGAGTTTGGCGTCTAGCAGCTTGGGTAGGGCTTTTTGCAAACTAGATTTGTTGCTAAATTCCAGCTTGTGCTGGGCGGCAATGTCAAAGGGAAACTGTCCGGGCAGATCGCCCCGCTCCATTTGGGCGACAATCAGCTGTTCGGGGCGCTTGTTACATAGGGCGTAGCCCAGCTCGACACAGACCGCCGGGTTGGGAATCAGCAGGGGCAAGTCGCTACTGGCTTCTAAAATTGGGGTGGCATCGGCAATAAATAGCAGACTGCGGCGGATGTGACGCATCAGGTTGCTGTTGAGCCGAACAGGACCATTGCTAAGGCGGTGGGATTCTACTAGCTGGATCGGCAGCCGGGCACGACGGTTAAATTTCTCGATGTAGGGTTCGAGGGCGGCTCGCAGCAGATCGCTAGATTCGGGGTACTCCTCCTGATAGCAGAGAAATATGGTGGGGTCGAGGTTGGCTAGGGAGTCGGCCTTGGCAAAGTAGATTTCGTGGCTGATCAGGTCGATATTTGCGATCGCATACGTCCCGCTTCCCTCCACATAAAACTCCACCGCATCTCCTTCCAGGTAGCGCTGAAACCAATCTGCCTCGCGCACTTCGTCAATATCGTCTAGAAAGTCCGCCCGCAGCGCCGACTTTAGCAAACTATTTTTTGCCAGCCGCAAATCGTGGGGGCGTTTTTCCAGGTCCCGAATAGGCTCATAGTCCTGCAGATACCAAGCTTTTAGCGCAATAATCGCCATGCCGCGTGCCTTGCCTCAAAATTTCAAACCGTTCAAGCTTAACTAGTGCATTTGTATTATGACTAATTTTGCTAGCAAACTGCTCAGATAACTTTGAAATTAACACTCACCCAGGAGCCGCTCCAAATTTTCCGGCGAAAAGTTGTGTAATTCGGTCTGCTGTCTCTGCGCTCGATATATTTCCTGATTTTTAGTCCGTCGCTGTCCGTAGTACACGCCTGAGCCTCGGGATGGCTTCATGGGGCACATCCAGACTATTAGCAAGTTTTGCAGAGCGTTTTGTTAGCTGAATCAGCAATGGCAGAGATTTAGATCTATTCCTTTAGATACATGCCATAAAGGCGTCGGTCACCTGTTGGTCTGGTACATAAGCAAAGCTTATTGATGGTGTAAAAAGGATCGTTGAAAAAATGATTACACGTAGAAAGATTTTGTGATTAGATAATACTCAATGGAGTTTAAATTTCTCATAGACTTAAATCTATGCAAAAAGAAATCAAGCTAACCATTACTGACTCAGGACCGCAGCAGTGCTTTGCCAGCTGGTCCAATCAGAGTCCTTGGGGAGAAGGCCCACGCTAGTTTCCAAAGTCCATTCCCCAGTCTCCATCAGATACCGTCTGTCGTTAGAGGATTTTTAATGTTGTTGGATAACGCTATAAGCTGGTTGGACACAGCCTTGATGGCCCCGTCCCATATATCCGGATTGCTAGCAACAACTCCTGAAGCAGATTACGCTTCCTGGGTGCTGGCCGGAGTATTACTCAGTCTGGTTGTCGTTTACTTCGCCAGTAAGCTGGGGGGTGAACTGTCCAAGCGGCTTAATTTACCACCGGTCCTGGGTGAACTGGTCGGCGGTGTTGTTGTCGGTATATCTGCGCTACACCTGCTGATGTTTCCAGAAAACAGTGCTGCCGCGACTGACTCAGTGATCATGACGGCGCTGCAGTGGCTGGGGAATCTGGACTCAGAGGCCATGGTTCATATTTTCCAAAGCCAGAGTGAGGTGATTTCGGTTCTCGCGGAGCTAGGGGTCATCGTCCTGCTGTTTGAAATTGGCCTAGAGTCAGACTTGCGAGAGCTGAGCAAGGTGGGCTATCAGGCGGCGATTGTGGCTGTTGTGGGGGTGGCTGCTCCCTTTTTACTAGGCACCGTCGGATTGGTTTCGCTGTTCCATGTAGCGGTTATCCCAGCGATTTTTGCCGGTGCAGCGCTGACGGCTACCAGTATTGGTATCACCTCCAAAGTGCTATCTGAGCTGGGACATCTCAAATCAACGGAAGGCCAAATTATTGTTGGTGCCGCTGTTATTGACGATGTGCTCGGCATTATTATCCTGGCTGTAGTGGCAAGTCTGGCCAAGACGGGCGACGTTGACTTAATGAATGTCGTCTATTTAATCGTCAGCGCCAGTGGCTTTTTGCTGGGGTCGGTTCTACTGGGTAAATTCTTCAACAAGAGCTTTGTTGCCATTGCCGATAAGCTTCAAACCCGAGGTGCGCTGCTGATTCCAGCGTTTACCTTTGCCCTGGTCATGGCGTTCTTTGCCAACATTATTCATCTAGAAGCGATTCTAGGTGCCTTTGCAGCAGGTCTGGTACTAGATGAGACCGATAAGCGTAAAGAACTTGACCAACAAGTGATGCCCATTGCCGATATCCTGGTGCCGATTTTCTTTGTCACTGTGGGTGCTAAGGCAGACTTGAGTGTGTTGAACCCTGCTATTGCTGAGAACCGTGCCGGGCTGATCATCGCTACATTTCTGATTGCCGTTGCCATTGTCGGCAAAGTTGTCACTGGCTGGGCCGTCTTTGGACAAGAGGGCATCAACCGTCTGGCGATTGGTATTGGTATGATCCCACGGGGAGAAGTGGGCCTGGTCTTTGCCGGGATTGGTACCGCCAGCGGAGTATTAGATAAGCCTCTAGAAGCTGCCATTATTGTCATGGTAATCTTGACCACATTTTTAGCGCCTCCCCTCTTGCAATGGTCGCTCAGAGATCAGGCAGACCCTGTCTTAGTAGAAGAAGCTCCTGTTGGACCATAGGCGCTGATTGATTTCTAGAACTAGAAAACATCGACAAAATTAGGAGACAAGATGATGTTTAGTACTTTTCTCGCGGCTGTAATTGTAGGCTGGCTGACAACTGTAATGCTAAGTTCTCAAGCCTATTCGATGGATGACTAGTCTATAAAACCTCGTTAGCCCTTAGGCATTGACTGATTTTCAAAACTTTTTAGAAAACACCGACAAAATTAGGAGACAAGATGATGTTTAGTACTTTTCTCGCGGCTGTAATTGTGGGCTGGCTAACAGCTGTAATGCTCGGCTCTCAAGCCTATTCGATGGATGACTGATTCCGGGGCAGGGGCATTCTGCTACAGGATGCCCCTAATGCTTAGGAGCCAGGGAATAACCGGGGGTGTGACTGATTTGGGGGCTAATGGGAGGTTTGTACGCTAGTCCCCAGCAGCCGAGTAATAAAGACAACGCTTACGGTACTACTAGGGTTCGGTGAAATCATGCCAGCACCAGCCAAAATAGAGCGGTCAGCATCAGACTCATGGCCCCAATTAAATGGTCAAACTGCTCGGCCACACGGGGTAGCTTGATCGACAGCTTTTGAAAAATCAATAGATACGCCAGCCAACCAGCAGCAATAGTGAGCAGCGGTTTAACCACATTTTTTAAGCTATAGGCTTCGTAGTACAGACCATTGGCCATCACTAATCCGCCCAGCAACAGCACCATGGCTGGCCAAAAGCCTGGTTTTACCTTAGTTGCCACCCGCTCGGTCGTATGGGGTAGAAAAATAAACTTGGCAAATGAAATGGCGGTTCCTAAGGCGGCAATATTCATCCCAATTACCTGCCAGGGTACTAGATTTTTTGAGGTGAGTACTTTAGCGCCAAACCCGGCCAGTAAGGGAAAGCCAGATATGGAAAAACTTGCGATCGCAAGTGCCACCCAAATACGCGTCGGAATCGGATTCTGTTTGAGGACTTTAAGATCGCGACTCGACAAATTGCCGACGGTTAGAAAAAGAGCCGACTTTACCAAACCGTGGGTGAGGGCATAAAAGCCGCCAACGGCGGGGGCTGCCAGGATAAACCCCAGCTGGGACACCGTATGAAAAGCAAGGATGCGTTTAGCATCTTTTGAAAAGACCGCGTAGCCAACCCCCAACAGCGCGGTGGCCACCCCAAAGATCCGAACAATCGGGTCAATCTCAGGCACCATCAGCGCAAACCGCACCAGCGGAAACACCCCCGTTTTTACCACAACGCCCGACAGCAGCGCTGAAATCGGCGTTTCCGATTCAGAATGGGTGAGCGGCAGCCACAGTCCTGAGACAAAAATGCCGCCCTTAGTTAACAGACCGACAAAAATAAGTGCGATCGCTTCTGTTGGAGCCGTGGCTAGTCCGCTAAACGCAAAAGAACCGGTTGCTTGATAGACCAGTACGGCCCCCAGCAGATAAAACAGCATCGCCGTATTACTGACAAAGAGATAGCGCAGCCCCACCCAAATAGAACGATTAGTGCGAGGGTAGGCAATCAGCAAAAATGCGGCAATGCCTATCACCTCTAGAGCAACATAGACGCTAATCAGATCGGCGCTGACAAATACCGCATTAACGCTGCCGTGCAAAATGATCGCCTGCGTAAAAAAGAACGCCCCTTTTTCACTGCGCCAACAGTAAAGAACCACCGCTGTCGTGACAACAGCGTTGGTCAAAATAAAGAAACCGCTAAGACCGTCTATAAGTAAGCTGACACCAAAGCTGTCCAGCAGCTGCAGGGTTATCGGTGCTGGGTTGAGCACGTACCACAGTCCGTAGCCAAAGGAGGCCAACGAAACCGTGAAGGCCAGAAGGCGATCTAATTTGGGAAGAAGATAAATACTGAATCCCACAAACAACGGTAGGACAATCCATATAAGAGTGAGGGTATCCATGATGTATTATCCTTTTCAATTTCAGGCGCTCTGCTGGAGTTAAGCGCGGCAGGCTATGCAGCTAGCGCAGGTGAGACCACATGGGCGGCTTGCTTAAGGGCTTCCTCGCGGCTTTCAAAAAGATGCTCGTCCGGCAGCAGATTCAAGACCTTAAGATTTCTTAGACGCTGGCCGGTCTGTCCGGTGGCTCCCACAATAAATACCTGCCGACCCTGCTCTAGGGCTTCTTTCACCGCATTTTCGATGGCCAAAGAAGCCGTCACCCCCAGATGCCGCACATCCGCCAGGTCAAAGACCACCAAGTCACAGTCTTTAATCGCATTGTGTTCACGGTCAATGGCTTTAGCCACACCAAAGATCATCGGTCCGCTCAGGCGAAATAAGAGCACCCGGTCATTGGCTTCATCGAGCCATCGCTTTTCATTGGTGTTGAGCAAAATGGTGTCATCCGCATCGCTGATGGTCATGACAGACTTTGCTTGTAGACTGCTCATGCGCTCAATTGTCAAAATATTGGCAATAAAGACCCCGACACCGACAGCAACAATTAGATCCACCAGCACCGTTAGCACAATTACCAGGTACATAATCAGTGCCCCCTTAAGGGACACCAGATGCGCCCTTTTGAGAAAGCTCCAGTCGATAATGTCGATTCCGACCTTGAGGGCAATACCTGCTAGCACCGCTAGCGGAATAACCGCTGCCAGGCTAGCCGCTCCCAAAATGACCACCAGTAAAACGCCAGCTCGCGTTATGCCTGAAAGCGCCGTTCTACCCCCGGACTGAATATTAACCACGGTCCCCATGGTCGCTCCGGCCCCGGCAATACCGCCAAATAAGCCCGACATGATGTTACCGATGCCCTGACCGATCAGCTCTTTATTGGAGTTATGCTCGGTTCGGGTCAAACTATCGGCTACTACCGACGTTAATAGCGCGTCAATACAGCCCAGCATTCCTAGCACAGCAGCGTTGACAATCATCAGCTGCAGCTGCTCTGGTCTAAAGGTGGGCATCTGCAGCACCGGAAATCCCATGGGAATTTCACCAATGCGGCGGATATCTGTGCCAGGGAACAGCAGCAACGACAGCACCGTACCTGCAATCAGCGCCACCAGCTGAGGGGGCACTACTTTGCCAAACCGTGCGGGCATCAGCCAGATAATGGCAATCGTCACGACCGCCAGCAGGGTTTCAGAGCCTTGAATATTGCTTAATAGCTCAGGAATCGACTGCAGGGTGGCAATCACCCCTCCCGGTGGATTCGCCTGACCCAAAAACGGAGCTAGCTGCAGAATCACAAGGATGATGCCGATACCAGACATAAAGCCTGAAATCACCGTGTAGGGCATCATGGTTACGTATTTACCCAGCCGCAGACTGCCAAAGATAATTTGAAACACACCGGCCATCATCACCACGGTAAAGGCCATAGCCAGTCCATTGTCAGGGTCGGCGGCGGTTAATTTGGCAATGACAGCCGTCATTACCACCGTCATCGGACCGGTGGGTTCAGAAATCAGGGTAGGTGTCCCGCCAAATAGAGCAGCGAAGAATCCAACTAAAACAGCGCCCCACAGACCTGCAACTGGACCGGCTCCAGAAGCCACACCAAACGCAAGGGCCATCGGTAGAGCGATTACGGCAGCGGTCGCACCGCCAAAGAGGTCACCCCGTAAATTTCGAAGGTGGATTTGATTAATAATTTGCACAGTTAGCGACTAGGTAACAGAGGGTGGAAAGCCGACCAGCTCTAACGATTCAGCGCTGCTGTTTAGGTAAACAATCAGCTATAGATTTATATCTATCTAAAACTAGAGTCGATAGACATTAGCCTATCATTTGTTCGGCTTAAGCCTATTATTCTGCGCTATGGCCATTTTTGCTGTATCCAAGCTCAACTCTGTGGGCTCCGTATTGAGAGCCGATCAAACGATGCGTGGAACAAAATCCTCATAAATTCCTCAAACTATTGCCTTATACCCAAGTTGGAAGTAATCAAAGCCGTTTCTAATCGTCGTTACTTGGATTAGGGTTTATGGCACAAACGACACGTACAAATTTGGCCCCTGCTAGTACTCAGACTGACTTTATTCTTGGATTTGAGCAGATTAATATTCACGATATTCCGCGAGTAGGCGGTAAAAATGCATCTTTGGGAGAGATGATTCAACAGCTCACTGCCCAAGGTGTGCTTGTGCCGACAGGGTTTGCGACGACTGCCTATGCCTATCGCTACTTTATTCGGCAGGCAGGCTTAGAAGGGCAGCTGCGATCGCACTTTGCCTCCCTAGATATTGAAGACGTCACGGCTCTGCGACACTGTGGCCGTAGCGTGCGGGCGCTCATCCTGGATACCCCGTTTCCCCCTGAGCTAGAGACCGCCATTACCCAGGCATACCTCCGCCTTGCCGAGCAAGGGAATACCGTTGATGTAGCCGTACGCTCTAGTGCCACGGCTGAAGACCTGCCCGATGCCAGTTTTGCCGGACAGCAAGAAACCTACCTCAATGTCCATGGGGTCAAAGGTGTTCTAGAAGCCTGTCATAAATGCTTTGCCTCTCTATTTACCGATCGAGCCATCTCATACCGCACGCTCAAAGGCTTTGATCACTTTACGGTTGCCCTTTCAGTCGGCGTACAGTACATGGTGCGCTCGGATCTGGCTACCTCCGGGGTGATGTTCTCCATCGATACCGAAACCGGGTTTAAAGATGCGGCCCTAGTTACAGCCGCCTACGGTCTGGGGGAAAATGTTGTTCAAGGTGCCGTCAATCCCGATGAGTATTTAGTCTTTAAGCCCACGCTCCAGCAGGGATATCGCCCGATTTTGAAAAAACGTCTGGGCAGTAAAGAAATCAAAATGGTGTATGACATTGGCGGCAGCAAGCTGACCAAAAATGTGCCCGTTTCTCTCGTTGACCGTCAGCACTATGCCATTACCGATGACGAGATTTTGACCCTAGCTCGCTGGGCCTGCATCATTGAAGACCACTATTCCCAGGTGCGGGGAACCTATACCCCCATGGATATCGAGTGGGCCAAAGATGGCCTTAGTGGAGAGCTTTTTATCGTTCAAGCTCGACCCGAAACGGTGCAGTCTCAAAAGTCAGAGTCGGTGCTGCGCAGCTATGTCCTACAGACTGATGGCGCGCTGACACCGCTAGTTATCGGTCAGGCGGTCGGAGAAATGATCGGCCAGGGACCGACTCGAGTGATTCGCTCAGTCCAAAATATGGCTGATTTTCAACCCGGAGATGTCTTAGTCACCCAGCGCACCGATCCAGATTGGGAGCCCATCATGAAGCGGGCCAGCGCCATTGTTACCGATCAAGGAGGCCGCACCTGTCATGCGGCGAGCATTGCCAGAGAATTGGGGATTCCGGCCATTGTCGGCTGTGGTAGCGCCACCCAGCGTTTAGAAACGGGCCAAATGGTAACGGTCACTTGTGCCGCCGGAGAGGTGGGCAAAGTCTATGGTGGGCAGATTCCGTTTACCGTTGAAGAGACCACCCTTGACCAGCTACCGCGTACGCGCACCCAAATTCTGATGAATGTGGGTAACCCCGAAGAAGCGTTTCGCCTAGCCAAGATTCCCTGTGATGGTGTGGGCCTAGCCCGAATGGAATTTATCATTGCCAATCACATCAAAGTGCATCCTCTCGCACTGTTAAACTTTGACCAGCTTAAGCCAGACCAAACCAAACATGAGATTGGTCAGCTTACGGCCCTCTATCCCCACAAACCTGACTACTTTGTCGAAAATCTGGCCCACGGTCTTGGCACCATTGCCGCGGCCTTTTATCCCAATCCCGTGGTGATCCGTCTGTCTGATCTCAAGAGTAACGAATATGCCAATTTGTTGGGAGGTCAACCCTTTGAACCACAAGAAGAAAATCCGATGATCGGCTGGCGAGGCGCATCGCGCTATACCGACCCGCGCTATCGGGATGCGTTTGCCCTGGAGTGTCAGGCCCTACAGCGGGTGCGTCAGGATATGGGACTCACCAACGTAATTCCCATGGTTCCCTTCTGTCGTACTCCAGAAGAAGGTCAACAGGTGCTTAAAGCGATGGCCCACCACGGACTACAGCGGGGGCAAGACGGATTGCAGGTGTATGTGATGTGTGAGATTCCCAACAATGTGATTTTAGCTGATGAGTTCAGCCAGCTCTTTGACGGGTTTTCCATTGGCTCTAACGATCTCACCCAGCTTACCCTGGGGCTAGACCGTGATTCTGCCCTGGTTTCTCATCTCTTTGATGAGCGCAGTGTTGGTGTCAAAGCCATGGTGCGTCAGGTAATTACTACGGCTAAAAAGAATCAGCGCAAAATCGGTATCTGCGGTCAGGCTCCTAGCGACTATCCCGAGTTTGCGCAATTTTTAGTTCAACAAGGGATTAACTCCATTAGTCTCAACCCAGACTCTGTGATTAAAACCACCCTGGCCATAGCCGCTATGGAGAGCGATTTGGCCTGATTTCTTCAGCTGTGGACCTATTCTGAAATCGTTCACTAGAGAATACATTGTGTTCAATTGTGTGACTAGTAATGGTGATATCGGTCGTAGAATCCTCAGTCACGTCCTGTGCCCTAGAATGAGGGGCGTGAGCCTCGCTCTAGGAGAGTTTTCTGTGTCCTGTCAGATAGTCAAGGCTAAGACCAGTCGCCTGATTCTTATGCTACCGGTGGCTCTTAGACGGTGGGCTCGATATGTGGGCTTGCTTTTGATCGGCTTCTGTCTAGTTTGGTGTTTGGCCACCGCCGCCCAGGCACAGACCAGCCTGACCTGGGAAGACTTACAGCCCGCTGCGATCGCACAGAAAAATCCCTACGTCCATCTGTCCCTTGAGCAAACCTACGATCTAGCAACCCTCGCGCGGCTGCAAATCTGGGTGGATGAAAATCAGGCCAAACCGGATAGCCTGGAAGTGCAAGAGATACAGCGTTTAGAAAAAAAACTCCAGGCCCAGGACCTCGATGTGACAGCATTGCTAGCCCAGGTTGATCAGGCCCAAGCATACTGGCAGCAGCAGTCTCAATCTATTAATTCGCAGTGGACCGGACAAACGGTAGAGCTGTCAGGATATATTTTGCCACTGACCTGGAATCAAACCGAACAGGTCACAGAATTTTTACTCGTGCCCTATGTCGGTGCCTGTATCCATGTGCCACCGCCGCCGCCTAACCAAATGATCTATGTCCAACCGCAGCAGGCGCTGGCAGCAACGGGACTATTTGCTCCAGTGACTGTAGATGGGCAGCTGCGAGCGCATCCCGCCACCTACGAGGTATTTCTAGTAGATGGCGCACGTCCGGTTGAAGTCAGCTATGCCCTCAACCTCGATCGGCTGACGCTTTCCGAGACACCGCCTAGCCCCTTCGATCTGACAGCTGCACAATTACCCTGGTGGCAGCGCGTACAGACAAGAGCTGCGACAGTCCTCACCCAGGCTGTAGGCAATGTGCATCGTCAGCGCTCTCCCCAAACTTTCCTATGGGGATTGCTGATTGCTTTTAGCTATGGTGTACTCCATACGCTAGGGCCGGGGCATGGCAAAGCGGTGATCATTGCCTACTTCGTCGGTGAAGGCGGTAGTCTGCGGCGCGGTCTCACCATGGGGGTACGAATTGCCGTTTTTCATGTACTGTCAGCGATTGGTGTGGTGCTATTAACCACCCTCATTCTGCGTCAGAGTGCGCCGGATAATTACCGGGTGGTGCAACTAGTTAGCTATGGGGCAATTGCAATAATTGGAGGCTGGATGTTCTGGCAGGCCATTCCCCGGCAGCACGTTCCTCAGGTTGAGCCGGCACCGGCCTATTTGGGAGCCAGGGCAGCTGACTTAGTGCTATACCCTAGCCTGACCCAACAGGTGGCATCTCCTGAGACGTCCACCGCTGACTGCGCTTGCCTGACCTGTATAGAACCCAAGCAGGCTAGCGATTGGCTATCCCTAGCAATTGGGTCTGTCCCCTGCAGCGGTGCTCTGCTGATTTTGCTCTATGGATCTGCCAACCAGCTGCTGTGGCCTAGCATTGCCATGGTAGTTGCCATTTCGGTGGGCATGGCAATTACGCTTGCTTGGATTGGTGCTTTAGCCCTAATGAGCAGAAACTATGCCAATCGTCAGGCTGACAAGCGTTTTGGAAACTGGAGCTATCGTCGCCTGCATCGGTGGCTAAAGTTTGCGGGGTCGGGCTGTGTCCTGTTGATTGGTCTTGGCCTATTTAGCGTGACCCTGGCATCAGGTAGCTAAATTTCACACCCTACATGTCAACCATTTGTCCCATCACACAGCGAGCACAGCTACAGCTCAAGGCATCCATAATAGGATTATCATCTGCTTGAGTCAGGCTGGGTAAGGTGCGATCGCTGGCCGATTCTACTGGGCTAGCTAGGGCGGGTGTTACCACCGTCAGCGCCAAGGCTATGGAGCCCGAACATCCCAATGCGGTCAGTAAATTACGCTGATAAGCCATAGTAGTTCTGCAAGATAAAAAAGACTAGCTCTACTATAGTCAGCCCTGTCACCTTTGGCAGTATCAGCTCTCACTTCCTCCCGAAACTTTCATCCGAGATATCATCTCTAGAGTAAAGAACAACTCACGAACGATTCACAACTAGATGGTCAGGTAGTCGGATTCGTAACCGTGGATCGGTAGGAACGACCCTCTTTCACGCCGCGATTGACTGGGCAAGAAACAACGGACTCCGGCATGTTCAGACAAGCGTGTGGGACAAAAACGCTGGAGCCCGAGAGTTTTACCTCACTCAGGGCTTTTGCTCAATGATGATCAGGCTTGAACTGGACATAGAGGGTAACACCGCAAGGGCTGACTAGGGTTGTGGCCTATGATGAAATTCAAGTGCAACCTGAATGCTATCTCTCTCTGCGCAACCAATGCAAATTCAGCAAGCCAAAATCTCAGACCTTGCCCTATACGAAATGATCCCGATTTCGTTCGTGGTTAAGGCAGTTATGGAGGTTTCAGGTGACTCACCAGAATCATTCGCTCTTAGCAAGAAGCCAGTGTCGAAACCCTGGCTCAAAGACTACGATACCTACAATTCACCATCGGGACTTCTAGCCAGATGGGACCTGAGCAACTGGGCCGTTTTTCTGGCCAGTCATGATTCCAAGCCTGTCGGTGGGTGTATTATTGCTCATAATACGCCAGGAGTGAACATGCTTCAGGGTCGAGCCGACCTGGCTGTGCTCTGGGATATCCGCGTTGCCCCCAACTGTCGCGGTAGGTCTGTAGGCCGTCGTCTATTTGAAGCAGCCATTACCTGGGCACAGTCCCAGGGCTGTATAGAAATGCACATCGAAACGCAAAACATTAACGTTCCAGCCTGCCATTTTTATCAGCGCATGGGATGCACACTGCTTCGCGTTGTTCGTGATGCCTATGATAAAAGTCCCGGTGAACATCAGCTGATTTGGTGCAAAGCATTAACGAGAAATACCCTATAAAAGATCTTCCTGAAGCTATTAGGGCAGTCCTGATGAGTTCCAAAGGGCGGGTGCTGCTCATGAAAATTCAAGGTTCCAGAGGAACGATCTGGATTACGCCTGGTGGCAGACGCGAGCCAGGAGAGACTGCACCCAAAGCCCTACAGCGCCAGGTCCACGAGGAAACCGGCGAGTAAATCTCTGTATCGACAAATATAACAATGTACTTTGACCAATCTGGCTTTGATGTTCGTTGTGAGTGGGGTAAGCAAGGAGTTCTGCAGCTGGCCAAGACGAGCGATCTGTATATCCTCGTTGACGTGCTGTCATTTTCAACCTGTGTAGAAATTGCTACTAACCGAGGCGCTACTGTCTTTCCGTATCAATGGAGAGATGAGACAGTAAGAGATTTTGCGCAGGCCATGAATGCAGAGTTAGCCGAAAAACGTGGGGTTGGTCGTTATTCACTTTCACCCGCGTCATTGCTCAAAATTAGTTGTGGTACTCGTTTGGTCTTACCGTCTCCCAATGGTGCAACGCTGAGCTTAGCGACAGGCAATGTTCCTACGTTAGCCGAGTGTTTGAGAAACTGTAGAGCTGTGGCGTTAGCTGCGATGCGATATAGCCACTCTATTACTGTTGTGCCGGCCGGTGAGCGATGGATGGATGGTAGTCTTCGCCCTGCGTTTGAAGATTTGATAGGGGCGGGTGCGATTATTGCTCATCTGCAAGGTCAATTATCACCAGAAGCCCAAGCTGCAGTTGCGATCTATCAAAGTGTCCAATCAAACGTATCCGATTTAATCCGCAACTGTAGTTCTGGAAGAGAACTGATAGAAAAAGGGTTTGACCGAGATGTTGAGTTAGCCACAGAGATCAATATCAGCAATTGCGTCCCTAAATTGCTCAATAATGCTTATATTCGTGAAAGCGGCTAACATTTAGTACATGTTGACTCACAAGTTTTCAATAGTAAGACTGGATCGATTTTGTGCTGGGCCATCTCTCACCTTGGTTCGGATGCACGGCTTGATTATGTGCATTGCTTGCGGATGAATTCCAGCGTATCAGCAACATTTTGATAGTGAATACTCTCTATACCTATTGAACGCGCAGCGTTTACATTGTCAAGACTGTCATCAATAAATACTGAACGACAAACCTGACTATCTGCAATGGATAAAGCCTGATAAAAGAATAATCGGTCTGGCTTAGTCACACCAATTTGCGATGAATTTACAACAACATTAAACGCGGATCTTAAACTCGCCCTTTGAAGGTCAGCATCAAGGCGTGATGTCGCATTAGTGACCAATACGTACTGACATGTTGGCGCTAGTTGCTTTAAGCTATGGAGCAGCTCAAAATCTATTTCCCAGCTAGCTTCATTCCAGGCTTTAATAAGCTTACTCGCGACCTCATCCGTATGCCGCTGGACAAGCTTAGATTTGACTCGCTCATGCCATTGCTCGTGGGTAACTTCACCGGTAATTGCAGGAAACAATAACTCATGAGAAAAGGCCAATGAAAATAATGTCCCACTGGCTAATCCCAATGTCCTTTCAGCATCATTGACTTCTGATCCCACCCAATGGCGAAGTACCCCATCAAAGTCAATTAAAATCGTATCCTTACATTGTCGCCTACCATCTTTGAGCATTGCGTAACCGAATACCGCTAGCATGAAGTGATGTTTGCCAAACACCTTTTAATGGCAATAAGTTATCAAGCGTCCGTAGCTCTATATTACGTTTCTGATGCTCTTTAGGTAGCTGAGTGAGCGCGTCTGAGCTAATAGGCGTTACTTCAGTTTTTGCCACCCACATCCCTGCATCTTTAAGACTTACAAAAGCTTCTGTGGGAAGATTGTAACGATAAATAGTTGCTGTGTTCACTGGGTTAAGCCATGCCTCCTCAATATAGACAAGACATTCGGCTGTGCTTCCTTTCCACCAAAGTTGGTAGTCTTCTTCGGTAGTATCGGGGGTACGCCATAGCAAAATTCTTGGACATTCTCTAGGAAAGAGATACATCGCCTCATGGGAATCTTGAATAGCCCATACCAGCGGACCATTCAGCCATTCAAATCCTATGGGTCTTTCAACAGGAATACGGACTGGTCGAGGTACAAACACATCGATATTTGGATTATCACTAAAGTGGAATAGTTGCACTGGCCAAACAGTTATCTATCATTGTGCTGGTACAGCGACCCCTGTGTCTGACCTCAAAGAGTAGTGCCCTAAACTGAATATTTGAGGAGATCCAGCTGATGTCTGTCAAGCCCGTGGCAGTCTTATTAGAAATTTAGCTGGTTTACGAGGACTTTACTGTGATAGAGATTCAGCGGCTTAGCCTGGACGAAGTTGAACGACTGCGAGCGATCCGACTAAACGCTTTGCAGGATGCGCCGCAGGCATTTGAGACTACGTTTCAAACGGCGGTAGCGCTACCGCCTGAAGACTGGCGGCAGCAGCTTCAAGTTTTGCCCACGTTTGTTGCTGTTATCAATGGTGTAGACAGTGGCATGGTGCGCGGAGCCCCCCATGCCGACGGTGCGGCCTACCTGATATCGCTATGGGTAGCCCCTCAGGCTCGGAGGCTAGGCGTTGGTCAGACATTGATTGATGCGGTGGTTGGCTGGGCACGTTCCGAAGGGTTTGCTCGGCTGATTTTGGAAGTGGGTGAGGGCAATGGGAGTGCGCTCTCACTCTACACTCGCAAAGGCTTCAAGCCCACCGGCCAGACGAGAAACCTAGCCCCACCGAGGGATCATATTAAGGAACAGGATATGGCGCTCGAACTTTAGCAAGCAATTCTCTGCTCACACGAGAGGTTTGATAAAACACACCACCCGTTCTATCTCTTCAAACCCTACGTTTGTGTGAAATTGATAGCTGTCCTGGTTTTCAATCAACGCATCAGATGCCAGTTCGACACAGCCTTGCTGACGAGCCCATTGTTCAGCCCATTGCATGAGGGCTGTTCCAACCTTCTGGTGACGGTACGGGGCGCGCACGTAAATCCCTTCTACAAAAGCGACTGGACTTTGGGTTGCCCCTGGTACATAGTCACGCCGTAGGGATAGGTTCATAAATGCGATCGCATCTCCAGATGTATGACGCACTACCCAGCCCGTCTGGTGTTCAGTGTTGAGGCTTTCTATCAGAGTATTACGCATGTCTTCGCGATCTGAGTCATCCTCTGGAGGCCATAGCTCTAGGGCTAGCTCAACCCAATCTTCAAAGTCTGCTGGACCGACTGCACTAATTGTGAAATCGGCTGGTAGATTTTCGTTCATACGCTGCATAGCTGAGACTCTAATCAACATAATGATAAATACGATTTGGGGGTTGTACAGTCCCCTGATGGGGACCTCCGAAATAGATTGGATTCGCTACACTAAAAAGTCCAAGTCTCCAACCGTTACCGGGATATGTCAATATACCGTGCTACAAGCGCCTGACAGTTTCACCACACAAAGGCTAATTTTATGTCGTCCTCGCGTATTGGATTACTAGTGCTCTACCCTCAAAACTAGGTGTTATCCAACAGATTGAAACTGTGCGGAGAGCAAACAGTCTCTTCCTAATGGGGTTAAACCCATGCAGTTTATGCTGTAATCAGCCGCTTTTGGCTAATAGGCAATCAAGCTGACTTTTGCCTCATAGCGATCGCAATTTTGTTTTTGATGAGAAACGTTTCGATTTCATGAATAATTTGAATGGTGTCTCTTAGATTGATCGAGTGCCGACCGTCAGCAAGTTGATTGATAAAAACAAATAGCTGATCATAATAGTCAGGAAATAGCTCATCCTTGTAGAGCCGATATACAAATTCAGAAAGTGAGATCGGACGATCTGAATCCTCACAAATTAATAGCTCACCAATACCGTTAACGTAATGAAACCAGAGAATACTATCGTGGTTAGAAAGACTATTCTTAAACCCTTCAATCAGGTCAAAAAAACGTTTAATGAGGTATTTGCCTTTAAAGATCTAAAAACTATGTACAACAAAGACTTCAAGCATTTTTTGACTCAGATCTCCTTGAGAGCAATATAGAGCCATGCTTGTACTAATTTCTCGCGCTATCTTTCGTAAAGAATTCGTCGAGCAGTAGATGGGCTGATCAGCTGCTCAATCAGCATATCGAGTATGAACGATCAGTTCTTTATATTTGTTGGATTAAGTCCACGGTTTACTTTCAGATTTGGGTAAGTTGATAGCAGTTTAATTACACAATCTGTTTAGGGCATAACCCATCAACATAACGCTGTAAAACGGTTTCTTGCTGCTCATGGCTTAACGATTTAGCTTGAATTAGGGTATCCAGACTCACGCCATTTACCAACGCTAGTAGCACATTAGCTTCTTGCTCTGGATCAACATCGGGGCGAATATCTCCTTGGCTCCGAAGTGTTACCAATTCCTGAATGATCATTTGCCGCAGTTCCCCAGCACTCTGCTGATGATCCGCCATTAGATCTGCCCGTCCGACAGCGTAGCCCAAAAACGCCACCCATACCCGCAGGATCTCCTGCCGCTCTTGATCGATTGGCAAAAAGGATGACAGCATCGCCACTAAGCGATCGCAACCAGACAGATCGGCCACTGCCCGCTCCATCAATACCTGCAATCGCGCCGCTACCTGATGCAGGGCAAACAAAATCAGTTCCTGCTTATTGCGGAAGTAGTGAGTCACCACCCCCGTGGTACAGCTCATCTCCTGAGCTATCGCCCGCATGCTGGTACGATCCAGCCCTTCCCGGACAATCACCTGCCAGGCCGCTTCTGAAACTTCGAGACGTCGATCGCTTTGAGCCATAGGCGCAAACTCCTCTACTGCTGTATTGACAATTTATCATAACAGTTGTTATATTCACTGCATAACAACTGTTATGAGGTTTTAGCCATGCAGTCTGAAATGTTTCGTGCCCCCATGGTTCCTGTTCCCCGTAAGGGTTGGAAAGGTCAGCTCGACCGATTTATTGGCCCAGGGGCCACTCCGGCGGAACTGGTGTTGCAGTTGGTGCCATCGGTGGCGGCTGCGATCGCAGCTTCTCTATATGCCCTAACGCTTCCCATTGACTGGGCTCCCTGGCAGCTGGGTGCGATCGCAATTTTGGGCTTTGATTTAGTCGGCGGTGTTTTAACCAATGCCACGGCTGCCGCCAAACGCTGGTATCACCGTCCTGGCCAGGACGGGCGGCAGCATATGTCCTTTGTGAGCATGCATTTGTTCCACATTGGGCTGGTGGCGCTGCTGTTTCGCGGCGGGGATGGCCTGTTTTTTGTGGGCGTATCCAGCTATCTGCTGCTGGCAGCCGGGCTCATTTTAGCTAGCCCACTCTATCTGCAGCGACCGGTTGCCCTGGGGTTGTATGGACTGGTCTTGGTTTGCGATCGCTATCTTTTCACCCCCACCCCAGGCTTGGAATGGTTCCTGCCCCTATTTTTCCTAAAGCTGCTGATCAGTCATTTGCTAAAGGAATCCCCTTACCGTCCAGACAATAGCCGCTAGGGTTCTCTTTTCCACAAACTATTGAACTATTCTTTTTGAGGTCAACACCATGACATTGCAAATCAAACACTGGGTTGCTGGTTTACTCGGAATTTCTGGCATTGCCCTCGGCACCTTGGTACCCGGCGGCCCCATCGAAACCCGTAGTTTTGTTCACATTAATCTCCTCACGCTGGGAGTATTCAACACATTTTTAACAACGTTAGTACTCGGTAGTCTGCTCTTAGTTTACTTTGTCTTGCAGTCCAAACCCTGGGCCATGCTCACAGCCGCAGGCGCTGGATTGTCCTATCTCGGAGTATACGGCCTAGACCTAGCCAAAATCTTTCCCGTATCACCCGATGCTATGCCGCCTGCTTTATTAGCAATCGAAGTATTAGGAACAATTCTCTCACTCCCCCTAATAGCGCTATCAATTCAGGCCCTGCAAGCATCAAGACAAAGAACATTTGCCACCGTTCCCTTCCCCCACCCCAATAATTCTCACCATTTCCAACTGCCACAAATTATTATTGCCATCAGCTTAGGCATAGTAGCGCTCAGCATTATCACATTCGCCACATCCTCAGCCATGGGCCTTTAAGTATTGTCGTTTCCACCCAAAACCTTCCGCAGAAACCAGCTCAAAATCTAAATAATCGTCCCCACCGTAGCCCCAAGTCAACGCCATTCAGGATAACCCAGTAGGCTGGGTCTTAGGGCGGCCTCCCGGCCCTAATCATGGGGGTTTGGGGAACTCGAAGGGACCCCAAGCAACACCTTTAAGTTCCACGTCAGCCATCCAAAACCATGAATTTAACTTTCAACCAGCCCTAAGCAAAAACCAACAACTATAACACCCTGAATCTTATTGGAGAACTCACCAAAATGATGACCCGAAACAGCATTCTAATTGCCGGTGCTTACAACGTTGTTGGCCGACAAGTAGCCACATCCATTCGCCATGGATACACCACGCCCGTATATCGCTTTAATACACCAAATCAGTTCACCATGCCCCAGAGCACCGGAGCCAACACAGGCGCGAGAGTTTCACACAGCGAAAATATTCCCAGCGGCCTATCGTTTAATCGCTCCCAGCCACTCCCTCGCCATGTGGCCATCATCGGTGCGGCGGGGGGACTGGGTCAAGCACTCCTCACCCTATGTCGAGAAGCTGGAATTGAGTTTACTGCAATTGTTCGTTCACGCCCAGAGCGAATCACTGATATCCCCCCAGGCTCGCGGGTGGCGGTCGTATCCTCCCTCGCGGATCGCTCGGCGCTCACCGCTGCCTTTGCTGGAGCAGACGCGGTGATCACAGCCCTTGGCGTAACATCAACCAGCCAGGAGCCCTCGGCCTTACTATCCGAGAATATGGCAACGGTCGAACAAGCGATGTTAGCAGCGGGAATTAAGCGTGTAGTTTTGATCAACACGCTCCTTAGCTCGTCACCGGGTAAGCCAGCAAACTTAGCTATGCGTTTCTTCTCGCTGTTTCCCGGCATCATGGGTCGTGGGGCCACTGAGCAACAGGCCGTGGTAGATGCCCTAGGACGAGGTGAGTTCTCATCACTGCAGTGGACTCTCGTTCGAGGCGGGTTAAATGCTCGGGGTAAAGATGACGTGCCAGTGGCCTCATCCACCTGGGCGAATGCTCTAAACTCCTGGATGCCGGTCTCATACCGTTCGATGGCTCAGTGGATACTTGAGGAAGTTTCCATGGGCAGGTTTATCCAGGCTGCACCGCTCGTATCACGGCGATGTCAGTAGTTTTTATATCCAGCGCGACTAAAACATCTGTTGTATCTGGGCCAAAGACATTGATGACTATCTTTGGCCGTTTCGACCCAGCCGCCTAAGCACTCTTTAAAGTCTAAAGAGTAGAATCATCAACAAGACAGATGCCAAGCCAGCAAAAGGCGTTCTGATCAAGTTCCATCGATTCCAACCAGGTTCGAAATCCATGCGAGCTGCCTTCAGGGCCACGTCATCCATGGCATCTACGTTTAGCGCTTGAAGTTGATTGTTTAGCGGCACATTAATCGTGAAAGTGGATAATTGAACACCCAGAATATAGACAAGGGGTGCCGCAACCAATAGCAGACGCTGAGTGCCATCCAGTTGCCCGAAACCCAACCCCGCCGCTGCGACCAACGCCACAACAGACCCCATCCAGACCGCCACAAATAACGGCTGATTATTCTGAATGACACCGTCAATCACCTGAAACGCTCGGATAAATTCGCGGTCATTCAACGTTTTGATGCCAGGCATGACGATGGTGGCAAAGGCAAACAGGAATCCTGCTACCAGGGAACACAGCAAGGTTGCCAAAATCAGAACAATTTGAAAGTTTGTTTCAGTTGCCATGGTTTAAGTTCCTTAAAACGTTAGTAGTTGAGAATGGTGAACTATCGGATCGATAGGCAAAGAGTTTAGAAAGGGAACCTGCAGCCGGTTCCCCTTCGGTATCGGTGATCAAAAACGAGCAATTTAGTAGGACAAACTGGGTGCCTGGTAAAGGGAGGACTGATCCGAGAGTTGCTTCAGGATAAAATCTGCGACATCTGCGCGAGAAATCTGAAGGGTAATATTTCGGTCGGTGCTGGGGAAACTGTGGCGATAGCGACCCGTACGCGGTCCATCGGTAAAGGCACTGGGCCGAACAATGGTCCAGTCCAAGTTGCTGTTGCGCACCAGGGCTTCCTGCCGCTCGTGGTCGGTAAATACCTGACGCAAGATAAAGCCAAACATGACGTACTTCCAGTAGAAGTCCAGGTTGCTCCAGCTGTCGCCCGTACCTAAAGTTGACTGGCAAATCAATCGGCGCACGCCTAGCTTTTCCATCGCTTGGATAATCTGTTGGGTACCCTCTGAGCGAATAGTGCTCTTTAACTGTTTGCCAGAACCCAGCACACAAATCACAGCATCTTGCCCTCGAATGGCCTGCTCTACCGCCGAGGCATCCATCACATCCCCTTGGGCAAAGCTGAGTTGAGGATGTTGGAGGTTGAGCTTGGCCAGATTGCGGAGAAAGGCCGTGACGGTGTGCCCTTGTTCTAAAGCTTGCTGGACTACCTGAGCGCCAACGGTTCCGGTTGCACCAAAGATTACGAGTTTCATGGATTGATTCCTCAATGAAGACATCCTTAGCCTACGGAGAGTGGCTTGGCAATGCTTGTCATTTCTTGCGGGGCTATCACTTTCTTGCGGTGACTTGTGAGATCGGAATGTAACGCTTAAGATTTAGGGGTGCTTCAATGCGCATGAAAAGGTCTGAGCTGTACCTGTGAAGTGCTTTTAGGCTCGTGTCATCAGCAATCTGACTGCGATCTTGAACCTATGACGCTTGCTCAACCCCAGCTAGCCGATTCATTTCCTGAGGATTTGCATTCAAGCGGGTTACCTCTGGGAACAGAAACGATTCAGATTGAACAGTTGCGATTTCCTCTAGGGGAAGGAGATTTTCGGGCTGAAGCGACCCACACGCTGTTTGTGAATCTAACCGTCCCGACCGCAGTCTTACCTACAAAAGCAGGAGGGAAAACCCACACTGGGCTTTATTGCCGATGATGTTGGGGCTGCTGGATTTACCGTCCCAGTTTGACCCTGATACCAGAGGGAAAAGGCAAATCCAGTCACATCCATAATTAAGCTATAGATTGCTGGGGGAATCGCCATACTCGGATTATTCAAGAAGATAGGAGCACTGGCCACTGCGATCGCACGTCAAAGCCTTGGTAGTGGGTCGATTGAGTTGAGCTAAAGTTGCGATCGCAAATCCCAAGGCCATGATGATCACATTTAGGGCCAACGTGACCCAACCCACTAGTTTTAGGGAATGACGGGGATAAAGAAAATGCAATGCTACCCTAACCAATGCTGATTTGAAGGTTAAATTTGCGGAATACAGCTTTCAGAGGAATGTAAGTAATGGTCATGCGGTGATCGCTCCAGCGGATTAAGACATTAACTCATGAGATGGGCAATCTCCCAATAACGAGGCTGAATGGTTGTTCTAGTTGTGTTGTTTATAAGGAGGCTGAATGGTTGTTCTGGTTGTGTTGCTTAGTGTTTTTGTTGTCACCTGGGGAATTCTGACAATTGCCCAGCGTCCTCACCGGATTAACACCGCTGGCTGTCTTGCCTTTGCTGCATTATTTCTGTTCACTGGAGTCAGTCATTTTGGCTTAGCAGACGGCATGGTAAAGATGCTGCCGGCATGGGTTCCAGGTCGCTATGCCATTATCTATATCACTGGGCTGATGGAAATTGTTCTGGGACTTGGCATTTTGTGGCCATCAAGTCGGCGTATTAGTGGCCTGGTTACCGTTGCCTTTTTGATTTGCGTATTTCCTTCCAATATTTATGCAGCCCTAAATTCTGTTGACTTTGGTGGCAATGTCAACGGTCCTCGTTATTTGTTCTTTCGCATCCCACTGCAAATCTTCTTGCTGTTGTGGGTCTGGTTTATGGCAATACGTCGTCCTCAACACAGCGTGGCTTCATCAAAGGAGAACTGAAACTGATTAACAGTGACTTGAAGATCTTGGTAAAGACTTGAAATGGCATCGTCAACAGTATCAAAGAAGATTCGTACCCTTGCTAAAATTTCTCAAGAGTTAAATCAGGGTAAGAGTTTCAACATCACTCGTCTAACGAGTATAAAAGTCTTTGTGCCGATCCCAAAGCGGCTGAAAAATTCTTTTTGTATCTCGCTAAGTCGACTCAGAAAAAGATGAAAGAGAAAGCACAACCCTCTCATCTTGAAGTTGAAAATTGGCGTGATTACAAGACATTGGTGAATGAATCGGTTTGTCAAATAGAAGCTTATCTGGCAGAACCAACAATGGAAAAAAATCAGTGCCTGCGTGACCTTTTATCAAATGTCCAAAACGTAAACAATCAATATAAAAATCATGCCTGGGGGCCTGTACGGATTATTCAAAGTACAGATGTTCTCTTAATTGAAAAGGCATTGTATGGCATCTTGCGGCCTTCTGAGTCGAGCCATTGGGGCTACCAGATCGCTAGGGACTATGCTGAGCGCTATAATCCAAGATATGGCAATGGTTTAATTCCAGAGTCAGCGGTGCTGGTCGAAGATATTGCTAACTTTTGGTGCCAGTACCACTTTGGCTTACCTTTGGATAAATGGATAAATAAATCTAAAAAGCACTCCTAGATATGTGAGATCCATAGAGGGTATGGTGCAGTCGTCGCTAGATTTTTCTAGCTCAAAATTGACATTAGTTTAGTCGTCCCTTATGCATAGCGTTTAACTATTGATCGCTTGGACGAGTCAGAAATAGCTTTATCGAGCTTTTTTGACCAGTGCCCTAAAGTCAGCCGGTCAAACTATGCTTGTCTGTAGTGAATACAATGACTAAATTCCTTTATGAGATTTATGTCTGTACTAATTTCTGTGCTTGTTCCTGTACTAATCTTACTGAAGCCTTTGATATCAATGACTTTTAGCGCTTAGTTTATGTCGAAAAGCAAGTAAGAATAGCCACCAGAATTTTAGATTTGGCTAAAATACATGAGGCTAAAAGCCTTGATACACAAGGCTTACACAAAAAAGCTGGTGATCCGACTCGAACGGACGACCGGCTGATTACAAATCAGCTGCTCTACCAACTGAGCTACACCAGCGAAGCTTCACCATTATAACGGAGGTTGAAACGTTTAGACGATCAATTTATCAACTGGGCTGGCACAGGTTAGGGACAGGCACACGGCAAAGAACCTGTCCCTGAAAGACTATGCCTTATTGTTTTCCATAGCCCAGCGAGCCAGCTCCGTTCGGTTATGCAGCCCCGTTTTGCCTAGCATGTTGCTAACGTGGCTTTCGATCGTACGCTGACTAACCTTGAGCTCTTCAGCAATTTCGCGGTTGGCCATACCTCTAGCTACAAACTGCACTACCTTTAACTCTGTAGGAGTCAGTTCTACATCAAAGGGCACTTGAATCGTGGGAGCACCACCACCAGACTTAGTTTGATGATGAATTAAACGCGATGCCTGCTTAAGCGAGGACTCTACTTGAGCAACCAGTTCTTCTGGTTCGAAGGGTTTAACCATGTAGACATCTGCGCCGGTGGTCAATCCCTTAACCCGGTCTTGGCTTTGACCTTTGGCTGATAGAAACAAAATAGGAATCCAACTTTTCCCTGGATCCTGGCGTACCTGTTCGACAAAAGCATAGCCGTCCATTTCAGGCATCATGACATCACAAATGATCATGTCGGGAACTAATCCGCCCAACACATCCAAGGCCTCACGACCATTGCCCGCCGTTACCACTTGGTAACCACGAAACTCTAGATAATCTCTAACCAATAGGATGAGGTTAGGATCATCATCTATTAATAAAAGCTTTTTTTGGTCGCCGGTAGTAGGTTCTTTCATGCCGTGTACTCGTATTACTCGAAGGCTAATGGAATAAGCTGAGAAAAGATAAGTGCAAAATCTGTTTAGGTAATCATTAGATATGTCTCAGCAGAGCAACGCACGCTGGGCACGGCTCAATTATTGATTTATATACACCTCTGTTGATGATACTGTACGGACTATAGTCAATCAGGGTCATTTTATTAAGCCCAGTTAAATTTATAGCAAGGTTATAGATAATTAGAACGCTGACTGCCCATTAAAAAATGGAGCAACAATGCTTCTGTGTCAACCGATTGACCCTTTTGTTCAAATCAAGTGTTCCCTATCAATCATTAGGATCACGGATCGTCCGGTACTTATTTACATCAGGTAAAGGCTGTTTCAGGAAAGCGTAGGCATCTACTACCTGATTGCCAATTAAATGCTCTTGAATAATGCGCTCTATTACATCTGGTGTGGCGCTGTGGTACCAAACTCCATCGGGATAAATAACCAGAATGGGTCCTTTCTGGCAAACGCGTAGACAATTTGCTTTGGTGCGAAAAATGCAGCTTGCTCGCTGTTCGGTAGGTATATCTAGCTGTAATTCCTGAAGCCTTCTTTTTAGATAATTCCAGGCATCAATACTAATGGCTTTGCTACAGCATTTGGGCTTAGTTTGGTCTGCGCATATAAAGACATGACGCTCAATAGCATTAAGCGCCAATGCATCTACGCAAGCTGATAAAGAGTTACTCATCGGCGTGGGATATCAATATGGGAGGTCATCACCTATGGGACTAATCACACTGTTGACGGATTTTGGCTACAGGGATAACTACGTCGGTGTGATGAAGGGGGTGATCCTCAGTATCAATCCTACTGCTCAGATAGTGGATTTAACGCATGGAATTCAGCCCCAAGATATTCTAGCGGCCCGGTTTAACTTGCTGACAAGTTATGAATACTTCCCGGCAAATACGATTCATATCGTTGTTGTTGATCCAGGTGTAGGGACACAGCGCGCTGTTATTGCGGCTCAAGTCGCTGTACCTACAGGTGTTCAAACTATTGTTGCTCCAGATAATGGCATTCTGACTGGTTTTCCCATAACTGCTGCTGCTGCCCTTACAAATTCTGCCTACTGGCGCACTTCTCAGCCCAGCTCTACGTTTCATGGTCGCGATATCTTTGCGCCAGCAGCGGCTCATCTGGCTAATGGTATTTCTATAGAAGAGCTAGGGGACGTGCTCTCGGCTCATCGTCTAGTTAGCCTCGGCATTGGGCGGAGTATTGCGACAGAACGGGGCTATTACGGCAGCATTCAGTACATTGATCACTTTGGAAACTTGGTAACGACTATCTCAGGGGCATCACTGACCGATCAACCCTGGTGTGTGCAGCTAGGTGGCGACATGATTCCGTACTGCGCTACATACGGCAATGCTAAGCCGGGGCAGCGGCTGGCTCTGATTGGTAGTCATGGCTATGTGGAGATAGCGGTAAACGGTGGCAATGCTGCTGTGGAGTTAAATGCTAATCTACGGGACAGTGTGAAGCTACATCTGCTAGGGGTGCTTGGCAGCTGAGCTATTGACGGAAGACGTTACTCAAATCGCTGACCGTAAATTCGATACTGAGCATTCTGATATAAGACGGGTAGCTCTAGGATCTGTCCTGCATAGGTAACCGCGTAGCTGCTTTGATACTTGTCCATCAGAGCGCTCATTTGTTCGGTATTTAAACTGTTATAGGCATCGGCGAGGGCACCGCGAATCTTTCGACGAGCATCGCTACGACGATCTGTGTAGCTCAGTAGGTCAATGCCGCCGCCGAGGTCGGTTATGCGCTCGAACCAGGCTTCTACATCCGCAGATGAGGCACTGGGAACAAAGATAAATTTAGCGATCGCAGCCCGTTCAGACAGCCAGGGCAGGGGCCGTAGATCGACAGGCGATGAAATCACCGGCTCATCCTCAGGTACTTCCTGCTTGAGCCAATTGGCCGCAGCAATCATGTCAGGGTTCACCCCCTGAGCTTTACTGGGAAACTCTTGCAGGGCCATCCCTTTATCGTAAAAGCGAGTCGCTTCTGCCCCAAAGCCGATAAGAATAATTAGGGTAATTGCGATCGCACCTCGCCGATATCGCAAGACGGTCTGCTCTAAGGCCAACGCCAAAAAGAACGAGGCCCCCAATGCCAGCATCAGATCGCCCACCCGAAAAGGATAGTACTGTAAGATTTGCCCGTTCATATCGAACGGAGCCACTAAAATACCGGCCCCAAACAGCATTAGAGTGCACAGTACAAAACAGGCAAAATCTACCCGATTGCGCGTTACACGACTATCCTGAGATCGCATTACATAGAGAAAACTCCCACCCAAGACTAATAAATAGGCGGGAAGCAACAGCCACTCATCCCAGGGCCAGGCCAGCGGATTAACATGGTGAGGGTTCCGTAAAAAAGAATAAATATACGACGGAGAGATGTCACTTGTTTCCACCGGACTCAGTACCTGGGTTAGAACCGCCGTCAGTGCAAAAAAGCTAGTTAGCCCGTAGATGCCAATTGCCGCTAGCCAGCGCCGCCCGTCTAGTAAAATTTCCCGCCGCCGCCACACCAGGAATAGCAGCATCGCAATTGAGGCCCATCCCCCCACCAATGCATGGAATGATGCGGCTACCCCTAGCCCCGCTGTCATCCACAGATAGCGACCGGCAAACAGCGCCGACAGTGCCAGAAAAATAGCGCTGTAGGCAAATACCTTGGGTTCAATGCTGCCAATCAGCCATTCTCCAGCCATAACCCCCTGGGGACGGTGCACATACACCAGTAGTCCAATGGCTAATAAGAGGGTTGATAGCCGCATACCTAAACTGCGAGCCAGCGTCCAAAGGCTAATAGCCAGCGCTAGGTACCCTAGAATTCGACCAATAATCGACGTGGCTAGAAACCCGACAGTAGCGGTCAGCGGGCCAAAAATGAGCTGAAATAGTAGTCGATAGCCGGGGGGTTCACTGTAGTAAATATCGCTGGCGAGCCAGCTAGGGTCCACAAAATGTCGAGCCAGCGGTAAATGATGCAGCTCATTTACCGAACCCATATTCCGTATAAATAGAAACTTTAGACACAGAAACAGGGTAACAACGGCAACGGGGAGCACCCACGATTGGATAGCAGACTGCTTCTGGTTTAAAGAACTCACAGATATCTTGGCTGAAACACGCACCTGGAAATCCAAAGCTCCAGGCTGCGTCAGTGTACCATTTCATCCCAACCAGGCTGGCTGCTGCCCTTTTTAGCTAGTACCTAAGACCGCTATCGGGGCCTTAGGTACGTTTTAATTGGCGAGTACTCCCGGCCAATTCTCATCCGCCTGGGCAATGTGACCCGGAATATCTTTGGACCAGCGAGTTTGAATTTTATCGTTGTAGTTTAGATACAGCTTGCCATCAACGATTTTCCAAGCCGTAGGTTCAATCGATGCTGTATTTCCCTGACTGACTGCATAGGCACAGAATCCTCCATACTGAGGCGCATATTCTTCAGGGCTAGCTGCAAACAGGTCTCGATTTTCCGCTGAGGCAAATTGCCAGGTGGCCCCTTCCCAGTCATGGGTAAATTCATCACTGCCGGGCGTGTATTCACCCTCGGTAAAGTAAGCCACCGGGTCGGCACCGAGAATCGCCACCCCATCTTCAGCAAATACGGCGTAGGTCGGCGCTGCTGTTTGCTCAGTTCCAGCTGGAGCATCGGCAGACGTTGTATCGGCAGCGGCGCAGTTGGCTAAAAACATCGTACTAGCCAAGGCTAGAGAGAGAAGAATAGAGCGTTTCATGGTGCAGTTATCAAAGGGTCATCTTTATTAATAGACGCTCAGGCTGAAAACCACCTGAGAAATTTGCGATCGCTAGCTTAGGGACCCAGACTTAACGCCAGTGCTGATGTCAGGCCAACCTGTGCCGTTCCTCGTCAGATGGTCTATCGAGTTTGCTGAGCTACTCACGGTTTGCTATCTGATTAGTTAGCAATCAGCTGAGCCGGTCCGTCATGGTGCAGCGTTTGCTGATAAAAATCACTCTGCTGGGTAGATTCTAAATAAACAACGGCAACTGGCTGCCCGTTATGGTTCAAGACACCCCAGGAGCTAGGAATATCTGTGCGGAGCAGATCACCGTTGATTTCAGTCTCAGGTTGAGTATATTGCCCCGAAAACAGTTGTTCAATCATCTGAGATTCTATCTGCGTAGGAAAGCCCGTATATAGCTTTGGTGAGAGCCTGAGCCCGCCGTTGTCGTCTGAGACAATGGATTCTGGCTCAATACGCGCATATTTAAACGGAGCCTCCGTCGCAGGAATTAAGACTACAGCTCTAGGATTGTGGGAAAAGGACGTAGGGATAGACTGCAACAGCTTTTTCAGGCTGCCCAGCTGCCCTTGTTGCTCAAGGGTGTTATTCTCCAAAGACGTCAACAGAGCTGGAGAGAATAGTTCAACCACCTGCTCCATGGCGACATCCATATCATCCTGAACCTGGTTAAACTCAACCCTGTTCGCTTGGATAGCTGTTTGTTGCCTCAGATGATTGATGACCTGCAGCCCGCCTAAAAGTAGAGCAACCACCAAAATTCCCCCTATCACCGTCCGTCCGACTCGGCGAGTAAACCGCCTTGAAATTCCATAGTCTGGCAGTCTGGCCCGACTGGCGTTGGCTTCTGCTAATAGAGCCAGGCTCAGCACTACATTCATAACGACCAGTACTGCGGCAATAATCCCCCCAGCAACCAATAGGGCTCGTACCAATAGCGAGAGCGCATCGGGTAAAATATCCCAGCCCAAAAACTCATCAATCACCCACAAGACGATACCCACACAGGATAAAGTCAATAGCCACACTGTCAGGCTGGTCACCAGCCGTAGAGCAAATCGATGGTTCATAATGATGTTGTTATTGGGAGACTACTGCCGAAAACACAACCCATTACTACGTAATTTCCGATAGCGCAGCCACGGTTTGTAAGACATTTATCCTAAGCTTCACAAAGCCCCATTGACCGGTCTATGGGCTGCAACAAACACTGTCACACGCTCAGCTGCGATTGCTCTGTATCTCCATCTTCGAAGACGTGTTAATGGACAAGCAAGATTTTCAAAATTTGTCGGATTTGAGCTGAAGGTATTGAGGCAGGACACTGAATGGCGCGATCGCAGCCTTTGCACCCAGCTCAGGTCAAACCTTCTGAGTCTTGACCTGGGCTACAGCTGGCTGGCAGCAGACCCGGCGATTCCACCCATAGGCACCAATGCCCACCCCTAAATTTGATATGAGCGCCGCTACAAAAATTCCTGTCGGTCCGGCAATGCGACTCCCCAAGTAGGCCAGCGGAATATACAGGACAAACATGCGAGCAACGGTCATGATGATAGAAGGGATCGGTTTACCCATGGCGTTAAATGCGGCACTGCTGACTTGAATAATGCCTGCCGTGCCGTAGCTAATGGGCACTAGCCAAAGATACTGGGTGGCGACCGAAATGACCGCCGGATCTTGATTAAAAAAGGTAGAAAGGGACCGGCCACCCAGACCAAGAGCCACGGCCATCAGGAGTCCCCAACCTATACAAAATAGAAAGCTCTGACCAATAGCGGTCCTAACGCGCTCAAACTGTTGTGCGCCCCAATTTTGACCCACAAAGGGGCCCATACTAGCCGACAGCGCCATCACGGTGATCAGGGCAAATGACTCCAGGCGTGAGGCCACTCCAAATCCAGCAACGGCAGCCGGACCATGGATAGCTAGAAAGCTGATAATCACGCCGATGGAAATAGGTGTAATCATACTAGAGGCCGCTGCTGGCAGACCCACGGTGAGAATATCTTTCCAGCACCAAAGGGTTTCATCCAGGTCGGGAAATTTGGTGGAGAGAAGATTTTCTTTGAAGCGAAGCACCAGGAGAGAGGCCACGAGGGTAGTGCCACGGGCAATGACGGTGGCAATGGCGGCCCCCTGAATTTCAAGCCGAGGAAACCCCAGGGCTCCCGTAATCAGCAACGGATCGAGAACAATATTAACGGCAGCCGATAGGGTCATGATAATACTCGGGGTGAGAGTATTACCTGCTGCCCGGATGGCGCTGTTGCCCACCATAGGCACCACTAGAAACACCATACCGAAGTACCAGATGCGCATATAGTCGCGCACGTAGGGCAAAACATCGGGTCCGGCTCCGAGCGCTTTAAAGAGGGGGTCAATGGTCAGCAGCCCTAGACTGACAAATAGGATAACGGTAGTCAGAGCCAGGGTTAGACTATTGGTTGTAAATCGCTGGACGCGGCTCATGTCACCTTCACCAATAGCTCGGGCAATGACAGAAGATGCGCCCACACCTAACCCCATTGCCAGGCTGCCTAAGGTCATAACCACAGGAAACGTAAAGCTCATGGCAGCCAGCTGGGCGGTACCCAGCTGACCCACAAAGTAGGTATCTACAAGGTTAAACGCGATAATAGCGAAGACACCCCAGACCATTGGGATCGTCAGGGTAATCAGCTGCTGGGTAACAGGGCCTTCGGTGAGGTTACGGTTCATGACAAAGAGTGAGGTCTTTGCTCAGTGTATGACACGGGTTGTTTAGATGGATCGCTAGGGTCGACAGGCGCGCCTGTTGGTCAGGCAGCCCGAGCAGGTTTGGGCATGACGCAGTTAACCATCATCTATCGATGAAAGTTTTCAGAATTAGGGATTTGAATTCCGTGCATTCCATGAAAAGGATAGCTATTTCTGGTCTGCTCATACTAACGCTGGCTAGCTGTCGGCCCTCTAGAGGACTATGAAAGTGCGATCGCAAATGCGCAGCAGGCGGCTAACCTGGAGCCGCAGAATCCTCATCCGTTTGTCGCTTTGGCCATAGCCTACTGGGATAACCAGGACATGTCCGCTGCTCAGCAGGCCTTCAGCTTAGATTCTAGTTATCACGCCTGGTTTTTAGACCATCTTCAACAAGCCGGGTTTAGCCCAGAGCAAATTCAAATAACAGACAACGCTTTAGCCATTGCCAAGCGTTCAACCAAAGCCGTTGCTGATCTAAGGGATGCAACGCAATAAAAAATAGCCAACAGAGCGCCTGGCTTTGAGACCAAGTCGTTCGTCGGCTATTTCTTTGAAACAGGACTAGAGATCGCTGCAGTGGTACGATACCTACCGATTAATATAGTCTTTGACCAGATCGGCTTTACTCTGGGTCATAAAGAATGTGTTGGGATAGCCATTCTCTCCAGGAGTAAACGTTTTGTTCCGATAAGCGTACAGCTCGTATCCAAGATCTTTGAGATAGCTAACAATATCGTCGTTGGGCTGCTCAATTAGCAAAATCGGCTCGTGAGTTTTGATCATCTCTCTGCCGCCTTTGATGGCCTGAAGCTCGTAGCCCTGGATATCAATTTTGATAAAAAATGGGTTTAGATCTAAGCTGTCTAGGGGCTTAATCTGACAGTGATTTTCCTGTAACGTTAAACACTCTTCCTTGAAAAAGAAAATGCCATCTACAAGCCAGTCTTTTGCTTCTGCCTTATCAAAGGAAGAAAGACCGTCAAACATCCATTTTTTATAGATAGGGGTATATAAATACTGCTCGGTCGCCCGATCCCCCAGACCAAATTTATTAATAGCTATACGCTTATTGTCACCATACTGCTTTTCTAGTCTCTGACACAGCAGCTCATTGGGTTCAAACATATGAATATGGCTATTCTTTGTTTGCATCAGAATGGCATCGGTGCTCTGACCTCTGTTGGCCCCAATATCGAGATATAGCGCTCCGTTGGTATCTGGAAACAAATGAAGTGCCTTAAAATCAGCTTCAAACGGAATTTCCAGCTTATTTCTATAAAACCGCATTAGGGAAAATTTGGTCTCTAATAGATAGTGGAAATTAACCTGCAGGGTTCGCAACAGCTTTTTGAAATTTTGATTCATGTTTGCCCTTCTTTAGCCTAACCGTTTCTATACAGAATCTAATGTGTCAATCTATCTGGTCTACGCCAGCTATAAAGCCTCTGGCAAATAGCTAAGCGGCTTAGATAAGCTACGAATTGTCCATGCAGTGCATTTACACCGTAGTTGTGCTTTGTAAATATAAAAGCACCGTTATGGATGACGTTATTACCAAGACATTAGTGCCGCTAAAAAATAGGAATACTGGTTTTAGCGACAATTCTGGGTTCGGAATCAACCTAACGGCTAAACAGGTTTCTCTAAATCCCAAAATCTACAGATTTCTTAAATTTGGGCAGGCATCCTTAAATTTTCGATAAAGGCCAAATATTCAGAGCAGACGTTCGGCTGTAGGGGCCAGATTTTCCGCCACAGCTCAAGACACACGGGCTTTCTAAAAGCGGTTAAAGAGACGCTATCCTAAGCTCGGCTTATGTAGTCCCAGCTTTTCGAATCCACTTTTTAGCACCAGCTTGGTATCCATTGAACCCACTTCAATATTTTCTTTGAGCAGGGCTACCAAGCATCGCTGTCTAAGCAACCTCTGAATTCTAAGGTGTTTTCCAGGCTTTACTTTGGTGCGAGTATAAATTAAACAAATCTCTTCTGAAAAAGTCTCCACACCTTCAATATGAGTAGGCTCTAAAATATCGTCTTCTGTCTCACAGAGTTCTGCCCCCACCTGCTCAATTACCTCAAATGCCTTTTCCGGATCTACTTCATAGGTAATAGAGACCTCTACAGCCGCATCCACTGGGTGTTTTGAGTAATTAACAATCGAGCCGATATCCCCGTTTCTCAGAATTTGTACCTGACCATCGGGATGCAAAATTCGCGTAGTACGCAGTTCAATAGACTGTACGATTCCTTGGGCTTCTTGGGTTTCAACAAAGTCTCCCACTAAATAGTAGTCTTCAAACAGAATAAAAAAGCCACTTACAACGTCTTTAACCAGGTTCTGAGCACCTAAACCAACGGTAATACCCACAATTCCAGCGCCTGCTAGGATCGGACCTGGATCAATATTGAGTGCCTTTAAAATAAATAAAACTGTTCCAAAATAAATCACATAGCGCGACAAACTAACAATCAGTGGCGTAATGGTTACCCGCCGCTGATATACGGCGGTTGAGGTATCTTCTGTGGATAGAAGAATTTCTGAAATAACAAGCTGAGCAACATTCGTCGCTAAACGTCCAAAAAAGACCAGACCAATGACTTTAACCGCCTGGACTCCATAGCCTGCCAGGTTGGACATCAAGGAGATTTGCCCTACCACCAGCATCACCACATACAGCCACACCGAATATTCTAAACAGCGCTTGAAAAAGGGTATCAAATGCTGCAGCTGTGTATAAAATCGAAATAAATTATCAGGGCTTGAATAGCGTTGGCTCAGGGCATCCAGACTATCGACAATCACCCCGACCGACTTAAATATCGTAACACCGACAGAAATAATTAAATAAATTCGCCAGACAACATACAAATAAGGAGAAAACTGCTCAGGTAAATGGAGAAAGTGCGCACACCAGATCAGCGAAAGCAGCCACAGCCCTGTGCTTAATACAGAGCTGAATACGTCAGACAGCTGGTCAATGCTATTGTCATTATCGCTGATCTGCTCTATCCGTTTGGCGGCGCTACTAGCCCGGTCGATGAGTCGCCGCAGCGGTCGTTGCAAAATACCGACTAGCACTAACAAGCAAATACTTTTTCCTATCCCTGTCGCCAGCCCCAGCCATACCTCTTGGGGCGTATCTTGAATCAGCGCTAGCGTGTAGGTGTCGGGTCGTTCACCCTGAAGCAATATCCAGCCGTTAAACCCGACCACCAGAAGCGACAGTAAAAACCCTGAAATTAGCACAATGCCTAAAACGTTTTGCCGTATGGCCTGTAGCCCAATCTCATTTAGCTGTAGTGAGGAAATCTGTAAAAATCGGCGAGAGCCCCAGTTAAAAGATAGGTATAAAAAATAACAAAGTAGAACAACAAATGCTAGCTCAGCAAAAAATAACAGCAATGCAGCCATGACCTAACGGCCTCGCTAATAGGTAAGCGGATACAGCAATCGTCTCATTGCCTGCGGCATCGAGATATTGCTATACGCACCATACAAAACTTGCTTATCCTATGGCAATCGGCTACATTGCTGCTATTTTGCGATCGCTAACTCAAAAGATACACCACCCTAAAAGATGCTGATATACAGAGCTTTTAGGATATCGGTGTATCCTCCAAATCAGCACTTAGTTTTTACTGAGGTGGCAGCAGTACGGTATCAACAACGTGAATAATACCGTTGCTAGCTTCAATATCAGCACTGACAACGTTGGCGCTATTGACCATAACGCCAGATTCGACAGAAATATCCAACGGAATTCCTGCAACAGAATCAACGCTGCCCGAGGATAGCTGAGTAGAGGCCACGCTGCCCGGCACCACGTGATAGGTCAAGATAGTCGATAGCAGCTCACGATTTTCGGGCTGATAGAGACTTTCAATAGTACCCTTAGGTAAACGACCAAAGGCATCATCTGTCGGAGCAAATACTGTAAATTCAGTCTTCCCATTGAGTACACCCACCAGCTCGGCATGTTTTAGCAATGCAGTTAGCACGTCAAATGAATCATTAGTAGATGCAATGCTGACGATTGTATTGTCTGTATGACCGTCCTTAGACTGCAATGATGGTGTTTCCTTAGCCTGGGCTGGAGATACTGCCAGCGCTGCCGCAAACAAAGCCGTTACAAATGCTACTTTTTTCATGAAAACTCCCTTCCTAACTGGGCGTTCATTAAAAATACGGCACCAAAGGAAAATCGGATTGGTCTTTTTGCCGTTGCTGATTTAAGGGATGCACCGATCTGTTAGAAATGCCACGTGTCAGCATTTTTCAAATAAAGCCATCTCGAGGATCAGCAACGCCGTCTTTTTTATCGCCAATCTTCGAGATAACTTTAGGTGAAAGGGACTGCTCAATAGCCGCGGCATATCAGCAACAGCCTGGCTACCCTAGGACGCCAGCTCTTGAACCACGGCCAGCACATCTTGAGGTTCAGCCCGCTGAGTGTAGTCAGCTTCAGCAAAGGCGTAGCGTATGTTGCCTGTCTGGTCGATCACGTAGGTAGCAGGCAGCGGCAGCTCATAGCTGTCATCACCGTTGCTAGCAGGAATGTCAATGCCAAAATTCTGATAAATCGGCTGCAGAGAGGCGTCTAGAGTAAATACCAAACCGTACTGTCGTGATACCTTGTTACCCACATCGCTCAGAACAGCAAACTCAAGGCTATGCTTCTCAGTGACGCTTAGAGAATGGTCAGGCAGCTCCGGCGAAACAGCGATAAGATTAGCGCCCATCTGCTTAAATTCAGGCAGCAGGTTCTGAAATGCTCGCAGTTCCAGGTTGCAATAGGGGCACCACTCACCTCGATAGAAGTTAATGATTACCGGACCCTGCTGGAGCAATTCACTCAGACGCACAGACTGTCCTGTAGCATCGGGGAGTTCAAAATCCGGAGCCGTATCCCCCACTGTCAGAGCCTGGTTAACAATACCTGACGCTTCAAGGGTATCAGTGGCTGCTGCCATTGTGATCTGAGCATCCTGGGGAACCTTCTGCTGGAATCCAGCACGATATTCTGATAGCTGATCGGCTAAGGAATGGGTGGTTGTAGCCATGGGGAGTACCTCTGGTTAATAGCTTTGTTCGAAATTCTAGAACAAGCATATCCACCAGAGATTAGAGTCAGCTGAGAGATTATGAGGAGCTAGACAGCAGACGATATTCTCTACGACACATTCCAGGTCCACTGCTATGACTGATTTAAAGTGAGATCGAGCGAGCCTATATCTACGGCTGGTGGGTCTTATATTGGGTGCTTGAGCCGTAATTCTTGTTGGTTAGCAGCGGGGGGCGCCAAGAACGAACGTCTTTCCGTAATACCTTCTAGCGGTTCCATAGACCTATGACTATGGGGCCGAATCAATTGCAGCTTATTTTTAATAGTGCCATTACTGTTAGCAGCGGCGATGGCTGGTATGACTTTGTATACCGGTCCGATCGACTAAAACACCGCTGGAACTAAGCACGCCCAAAGCAATCAAAAACACTATGATGTTAGCCTTTAGGTAGCTTAAATACTCTCAAGCGTTCACTACTCACACGTATCTAAGGAAGTTTCTCCACTGACTTGGCCAAGGATTCCCATTTCGGGCACTTTGAGCATAAACCTTGTCTATTCTCTGACTTGAGCCCATGACCAGTGTTGCCAATCTATGGACTTCAGTTAAGCTACCCGGCTATACCTTTGCTGAAGGTATTTATCAGGGTGTCCGGACGACAGTTTACAGAGCGATAGAGACGGTAGCTCAGCGTTCTGTGGTGATCAAAATCCTGGACCAGGAATATCCAAGTTTCAGAGACCTCGTACAGTTTCGCAATCAATATACGGTTGCCAAACACCTACCTATTGAAGGGATTGTTCGTCCCATTAGGCTAGAAAACTGGGGTAATGGCTATGCTCTGGTGATGGAAGATTTTGGCGGGGTTGATCTAGGACGCTATATTCAGCGCCATACTCTCAACCTGGCGGATACTCTTAATATCGCTGTTCAGCTGGCAGCTGTCTTACATAACCTGCATCAGCATCAGGTTATGCATAAAGACATTAAACCTGCCAATATTCTGATTCATCCAGTATCCAAGCAAATTAAGCTAATTGACTTTAGTCTGGCGTCGCTGCTGCCCAAGGAAACTCAGATAGTTCAAGCTCCTCTGAGTTTAGAAGGGACGCTAGCCTATCTGGCGCCAGAGCAAACCGGTCGGATGAATCGTGGGAGTGACTATCGGAGTGATTTTTACGCACTTGGGGTAACGCTATACCAGCTATTGACTCGGCAGCTTCCCTTCACCAGCCAGGATCCGCTGGAGCTGCTGCACTGTCATATGTCCCAGGTGCCCGCTGCTGCAGATCAGGTCGATGCAACCATCCCGGCAACGGTGGCAGAGATTGTTGCAAAGCTGATGGCTAAAAATGCTGAAGACCGCTATCAGAGTGCCTTTGGCCTTAGGTATGATTTAGAACGATGTCTCAGCCAGTGGCAAAACCGAGGAGAGATCTCCCCATTCACGTTGGGTCAGCGAGACCTGTGCGATCGCTTTGCTATTCCTGAAAAGCTCTATGGCCGAAAAGCAGAGGTTGAAACGTTACTAACTGCGTTTGAGCGAGTCTCTAGCGGAGCCTCAGAGCTAATGCTGGTGGCAGGTCGCAAAGCCAAGCTGGCCAGGGCCTACGGTGCGGCAGTTGACTATTGCCAGCACGGTATTGATTTGCTGGGATGCGATCGCTGGGAGGGTTCATCGGATCTCACCTTAAATCTCTATAACACCGCCGCCGAAGCTGCCTGCCTCCACAGCGACTATGTCAGCATGAATCGATGGATTGCCGAGATTTTGGAGCATGTGCCTGACTTACTGGCGCAAATTCCGGCCTATGAGGTCAAAATCCAAGCGGAAATTGCTCAAAATCAGCTGCAGGAGGCGGTGCAAACGGGGCTAGGCGTACTGGAGAATCTGGGCATTCGGCTGCCTGCTCGGCCTACAGCTGCCGATATTGAGCAAGGGTTTGCGGCGACAGCCGCTCAGATGGCAGACAAGCAGCCGGACGATCTGCTGGCTTTAGCTGAAATGACGACGGCTGACAAGCTGGCTGCCCTCAGAATGCTAGCCGGAATTTGGGGGGCTGCTTTTGCGATCGCACCCGCTCTCATGCCGCTGATTGTCCTAGAAATGGTCAATCTTTCGATTCTGTATGGTAACGCGCCTATTTCCGCTTTTGCCTATGTGCTGTATGGAGTCTTGCTCTGTGGCGCGGAGAGCTTTCAGCAGGGCTACGAATTTGGCGAGGTTGCTCTAAAGCTGTTGGCCAGGTTTAACACTCAGACATTTAAAGCTAAAATCCTGTTTTTAATCGGCACTCATATCACCATCTGGCATGGGTCTGCTGAGGCGGCGCTACCGACTCTAGAAAGAGCATATCAGGCCGGAATAGAAACTGGAGACCTAGAATTTGCGGCGCTGCCTGCTGCTATCTATTCGTACTACGCCTACTTGACGGACAGACATCTGTCAGACGTCAAACAAGATTTTGTTGCCTACACCCAGGCAGTTGAAAAGATAAAACAAACCTACTATCTAAACTTTCTACAAATTTGGCACCAGGCTGTTACAAACCTGCAAGGAGAAACAGATCAGCCCCATCGGCTTATGGGAGACATCTGCGACAGCGAGGTCATGCTGGGGCAGTTTGAGCAAAACAACGTGACAACGCCCATGGCGTATATCTATGTCAATCGTCTCATGCTCAACTATTTGTTCGGCCACGAAACCAAAGCCGTCAAGATTACTCCGCTGGCTGATGAATATGCCCAGATGGTGCCAGCCACGCTGCTGATTCCCATCGTGAACTTTTATGGTTCCTTGGCCAAGCTTGTCTGCTATCCCCAGGTTTCAGACGTTCAACAATCAGAATGGCTAGAAAACGTTTATAAAAACCAGAATAAACTACAGCACTGGAGTACGTCTGCTCCAGAAAACTATCAGCACAAATATGATTTAGTAGCGGCTGAGCTATACCGGGTGATTGGCCAAAAACTAGACGCGATGGAGAAGTACGACAGCGCCATCGCGGGCGCTAAAGCAAACGCATATATTCAAGAAGAAGCCCTAGCCAACGAACTCGCTGCCAGATTTTATCTGAGCTGGGGGAAAGAGAAAGTTGCTGCGGGCTATATGCAAGAAGCTTACTATTGCTATTCGCGCTGGGGAGCCGGAGCTAAACTAGCCGATCTAAAAAAGCGTTATCCAAAACTGCTACGCCCTATCTTGCAGCCATCGACAGCGAGCGATGTCTTGAACCCCCTGATGACTATTGCTGCCCCCACCGGATCGAACTACCCTAGCGTTACTCAAGACTCAAGCCGCGACCTAAATCAAACCCTTGATTTTGCCAGCATTTTAAAAGCATCCCAGGCGCTTTCGCGGACGATTCATCTCGATGAACTGTTGTATCAGCTGACCCGGATCATTCTGCAAAACTCGGGAGGAAATTGCTGTGCTCTGCTGCTGCCGAATACAGCCGGAGAGTGGTACGTACGAGCATTTTCTGTTGTAGACGACACGCAGCTCTGTAACGATCCGTTAGCGAATAATCCAAATCTCCCAGTCAAGCTGATTCAGTATGTAAAAAACACTCAAAAATCTGTTGTTATTAATGATTCAGAGACTGTTCTGCCCGTCGTTGATGACTATCTAAAACAAAACACGTCTAAAAGCCTGCTGTGTTTACCATTTTTTAATCAAGGTAAGCTTGTTGGTATTTTGTACCTCAAAAATCGCCTGGCCAGCGGCGTCTTTACCCGTGAGCGCATCTTGATTCTTGATGTTTTGGCGACTCAGGCGGCGATTGCGTTAGAAAATGCGCGACTTTATCAAGATAGTCAGCAGGCGCTTCAAACGATCCAACAGCAAGAAGCGCGCTACCGAGGGATCTTTGAGGCGCTTAGTGATGGGTTAGCCGTGGTGAACCTAGAAACAACTCAGGTCGTTGCCGCCAACCCTGCCTATTGTCAAATGCACGGCTATACCTACGAGGAGCTGCTAGCGCTAAAGCCTGCTCAAATTCTGCGACCCCACGCCTATGATAAGTTTGAATCTTTTTTAGAGGCTATTAAGCAGGGACGAGAATTTTTCTGTGATGCTGTTTGCACTAGCAAAGACGGCACCTCGTTTAAGGCTGAAATACATTCGGTCCCCTTTCAATACAAAGGTCAGCTGTGCGGTCTAACCGTCTTTCGAGACGTGACTCAGCAGAGACAGTTAGAGTTAGCCCTAACGCAAAAAAAATCAGGTCTTAGAACAAACCCTCACGCAGCTACAGCAAACGCAGCTACAGCTGGTCCAAAGCGAAAAAATGTCGGCTCTGGGTAACCTTGTCGCCGGTATCGCCCACGAAATTAACAATCCCATTAGCTGCATCATTGGCAATATAGACGTAACACAAGGCTACATACACGATCTGCTAGGGCTGCTGGATCTTTACGCGCAACAGGTACCAGCTCCAGGACCTGACCTGAAGACTCAGCTGGAAAGAGCTGACCTCGACTATGTGCGTGACGATCTGCCCAAGCTGACCCAGGCGATGCGAGACAGTGGCGATCGCATTGTCAATATCAGTAAAAGTCTGCGCACGTTCTCTCGGGCTGATACTGAAACGCGACAGGTCTTTAACCTACATGAAGGTCTAGAAAGTACGATCTTGATTTTGCGTCATCGTCTAAAAGCAGATGGACAGCGGCCTCCCATTGAGATCGTTAAAGAGTATGGCAATATTCCTAAAATCAGTTGTTTTCCAGGACAGCTCAACCAGGTATTTATGAATATTCTGGCCAATGCGATTGACGCGTTAGACGACGCCAGGCAGCAGACTAGCTTGGCGGAGCTAGAGGCTCATCCCCAGCGAATTACTATTTGCACTAAAGCCGAGCGGCAGCAGGTGAGCATTACCATTGCCGATAACGGTCCTGGTGTACCTGAAGCGATAAAGCCCAAGGTTTTTGACTACTTGTTTACAACCAAAGCTGTGGGGAGGGGAACCGGATTGGGACTTGCGATCGCACGTCAAATCGTGGTTGATGCCCACGGTGGTAGTTTGGAGATGCGCTCCAAGCTGGGGCAAGGTACCGCATTTCACATTCAACTGCCGCTCTAAGAACACCCGCAGTCGTTGTTCTGCGGCTGCTATCGATTAGGTCGTTGTAACGGCTCTCGACTGAGGGGGCTGAGGAGACGGTTCATGGCCTGTAGCTGCTCGGCGGTCCCCAGACAGATCAAAAAGTCTTCTGGTTCTAGTCGTACGTCTGAAGTGGGGCCAATCAGTAGCTCTCCCTGATTGCGCTGGATAGCTACAATCAAAACTCCCGTCTGGGCTCTTAGCTGGGAGTCCTTTAGGGTTTGACCAATCTGGGAGCATACCAGCGGATCCAGTAAAAACTCTTCCATATAGTAGGTGCGATCGCCCCCTGAAAAGATACCGTCTACAAAGTCCATCACCTGGGGACGAAGGGCGGCGGCCGCCATGCGTTTGCCTCCGGTAATATAGGGTGAAATCACCGCATCGGCGCCCACCCGCTGCAGTTTTTGGATGGCCTCTTCGCTACTGGCTCGAGCAATGATGCGCACCTGAGGATTTAGGGTTCTCGCTGAGAGTACGGTGTATAGATTCTCCGCATCGGACGTCAGCGCAGATACCAGACATACTGCCGACTCAATTTTCAATAAATGGAGCGTATCGTCTAGGGTGGCATCCCCCTGAATCGCCACAAAGCCCAGCTGCTGGGCTCGCTGCACTGACTCCTCTTCGGCATCTACCACCACAAATCGAATCTTCTGGAGTCTAAACTCTTCGGCAATTTGGCGTCCGGTTCTCCCAAATCCGCACAAAATATAGTGGTGAGAGAGTTCCTGCATAAGTTTACGACGCTGGTTTAGACGGACTCCTTCTTGAAAGTAGCCTTTTACAATCGCTTCTGTAAATCGGTTGGCAATATAGCCGACGGCAAAGATCCCTAAAAAGATCAGCACAATCGTAAAGATGCGACCGCGATTGCCCAGGGGCTGAATTTCTGAAAACCCAACCGTGGCGAGGGTAATCACCGTCATGTAAAAGGCGTCGGTAAAATGCCAGCCTTCGATCTGCCAGTACCAGAGGGTGCCAATGATAATGACGCCCAGCAGCGCTAAGAGTCCGAGAAAAAGCTCCCGCTGCGTTTTTCGATATCGTTGTTTGAGCGCAACATAGTAGCGATCGTTTTCCCATGAGGCTCGGGTTGATTTCTGGTATGGCAAGTTGACGCAGCTTCCCTTAAGACAATACGACGCATCCTAGTATGGATTTCCTTAATCGGGCATGGATTGTCAAAACCTCATCATGTTTTCTGGGAAAATGTACTGGCGATATTCTATAAAATCTGAGCATAAACCATAGGAGATGAGCCGTTGCTGATTTAAGGGATACATCGATCTATTAGAAATGCCACGTGTAGCATTTGGCAGATAGAACCCTGCCGAGGATCAGCAACGCCAGAGATAATATGAAAACGATTGGTCTATTGGGGGGAATGAGCTGGGAGAGCACGGTAACGTATTACCGGGCGATTAACGAGGGAATAAAAAGCAAGCTAGGCGGTCTACATTCTGCCCAGATTGCCCTGTATAGCGTTGACTTTGACCCCATCGAAAAGCTGCAGCATCAGGGCGACTGGGATGGGATGGCAAGCGTTCTTTCAGCGGCGGCCCTGGGAGTGCAGGCGGCTGGGGCAGACTTTCTGTTGATCGGCACCAACACCATGCATAAGGTGGCTCCTCAGATAGAGGCGGCTATTGAGATACCGCTGCTGCATATTGCCGATGCGATCGCAGATGCCCTGATCCAGCAAAATATCCAGAAAGTTGGTCTACTCGGCACCGCCTTCACCATGGAGCAAGACTTTTACAGCGGTTGGCTGCAGAAAAAGCACGGTCTAAAGGTGCTAATTCCCAACGTAGACGATCGGAAAATTGTTCACCAGGTGATCTATCAAGAGCTGTGCCTAGGCAAAATCACAGCTAACGCTAAAACAGAATATCTGCGAATTATCCGGACTCTTGCCGACCAGGGAGCCGAAGCCATTATCCTGGGCTGTACTGAAATCGGCATGCTGATAACCCAGGCCGATACCGATATACCGCTGTTTGACAGTACGGTTATCCACGCAGAAAAAGCTGTAGACTATGCTCTGCGCTGACTTTATCCAGACTTCTAGCAGGAGTCATAAGCACCAACAGATCATAGGCAGCACAAAAAATCTCAGCATCGATTTTCCTCAATAAATACTGGGCAACATAGGACAGATCCTGTGTTGATCGAACCCTTTAGCGGATAAACAGTATAGATTGAGCGCCCATGACCACAAAAAATCTTCGTCTAAAAGCTCTCGATCATACGGAGCTGCAGGCATTGGAAACATGCCACAGCTATACCATTCGAACAATTGATCATATTCAGCCCCACGGGATTCTTCTGGTTGTAGAGTCTGCTAGCTTCAAGATTATACAAATTAGTACGAATACCTTAGCAGGTCTGGGACGCTCACCCAAAAACCTGCTAGGACAGGCTCTGACGACTGTTTTTTCAAACGAGCAGGTTGCTGGGCTCAAAAAGCACCTGACACAGCCGAGTCCGTACCCCCTTAACGCCTGTGCCACTGGAAAAGACTTTGACGCGTATTCTCATCTCCAAGACGATCTCATCGTCATCGAACTCATACCAAACTCTCCCCAGTCGTCTGACTTCCAAGCATTAAAAGAGCTACAGCAGCAGATGAGCCAGATAACCACAGTTTTGGAGACATCTAAGACTACCTTTGAACTGGCTCAAACCTTAGCCAAAGAAATCAGGGCATTTATCAACTTCGATCGGGTAATGGTTTATCAGTTTTCACCCGACAATAGCGGCGTTGTTATTGCTGAGGAAAAACAGAATCACCTGGAAAGCTATCTGGGGTTACACTATCCAGCTACAGATATCCCGGCTGAAGCTAGAGCGATTTTTACCGAGATTTCCCTTCGGTATATTCCAGATATTAACTATTCCCCAGCGCCCATTATTCCAACCGATAATCCGCTGAGGCAGCAGCCGTTAGACATTAGTTCTACCTGGCTTAGAGGTGTTTCCCCACCCCATATTGAATACCTCAAAAATATGGGGGTTGCTAGTACCATTACCATGCCGCTACTCGATGAGCAGGGGCTATGGGGTCTAATTGCCTGTCACCATGGTCAACCGACCCACATATCAGCCGAAACCCGCAATAGCCTCAGCCTCTTATCGAAAGTGGCCTCGCTCAACCTATTCCGACAAAACCAGTTAGAAAACAGCTACTACCGCAACAAAAGCACACAGCTTCTAACAACGCTGCGGGCGGCTAAGAAACAGAATGAGGCGTCCCTACAGCAGGTGCTTGTTCAAAATGCCGATCTGCTGCTTGAGATATTTAAGGCTGACGGACTAGCTTTAATTTTTGATCAAGATATTACGCTTACAGGCAACACCCCCTCTGAGGCTGATATTCCAGATTTAGTCCGCTGGCTGCAAAAGCGTCCTAGCCCGATATTTTCAACCTGTGATCTATCTAAAGACTATTGGGGTGCCCTGCCCGCTGGACTGTTGAGCGTTACGTCTGGGCGATCTCAGTCGGTATCTTATGGCATCTTGCTGTTTCGCCCTGAGCAGTTAAGAACTGTTTCGTGGGCCGGTCGATTTAGCGACACCACTAAAATAAACCCGACCGGAGACTTAGAACTGTGTCCACGTAAATCGTTCGAGCTGTGGAAAGAAGAGTTAAATGGACAGTCGTTACCCTGGTCATCCCATGAGCTGACAACGGCCTCAGATTTACACAGCATTTTGATCATGGTGGCACTCGATCATTCTGAGGCGGTACTTCGAGCTAAAAGCGAATTCTTGGCCAACATGAGTCATGAAATTCGCACTCCCATGAATGCCATGATTGGCATGACTGAGCTACTAAACGAAACGAGTCTAGATGCCCACCAGCAGAAAATCGTTTCAGTGATTCGAACAGGCAGCGATACGCTTTTGACCGTTATCAACGATATTCTTGATTTTTCTAAAATTGAATCTAAAAAACTGATTTTAGAACTGGATCGGCTTGACCTGAGTCAATGTGTTGAAGATGTGGTGGCACTGTTTGCAAATCAGGCAGCAGAGAAAGGTTTGACGTTAAAAAGCCGGGTTGAGCTTGCCCATAGTCCTGGCTACCTTAAAGGGGATGCGGTTCGGTTACGCCAGATCTTAGCTAATCTAATTAGCAACAGCATAAAATTTACAGAAAGCGGTGAAATAGACATTTATGCCGAAGTTCATCCCACAGAATCACACCTAACTACAAAAGAGAGCGACTGCCAATACAGCATTGAGTTTAGAGTTGAGGATACGGGTATTGGGATTTCCTCAGATAAAATACAGCATCTTTTTCAGCCCTTTTCCCAGGCGGATGCTTCCATCACTCGAAAGTACGGTGGTACAGGTCTGGGACTGGCCATCAACAAACAGCTGATTGAAATGATGAACGGTACTATATGGGTGAAGAGTGAGGTTAATCAGGGAACAACGTTTGGCTTTTCCATTAGGCTTGGAGCGTATAAGCCTCTAGACAGTCTTCAAGAACAGAAATCTTCGTCACAGTCTTCTGAGAACCATTCAACCCCACCCGCAGCCGGCTCTTTGCGTATCTTACTTGCCGAAGATATTCCCCTGAATCAAATTGTGGCGCTACAGATGCTGAAATCCTGTGGTTATGACGCCGATGTTGCTAAGAATGGGTTAGAGGTGCTCGATGCGCTGCAAAATCAGCCCTACGACCTAGTTTTAATGGATATACAAATGCCCGAGATGGATGGTTTAGCTGCAACGCAGAAAATCCGTACGTCCCCATATGGCGCTCAGCCCTATATTATTGCCATGACGGCGAACGCTATGCAGGGAGTACGAGATACGTATCTCGAGGCAGGAATGGATGATTACATTAGTAAACCGATTCGTAAGGATGCCTTAAGGGCCGCTCTACAGAAATATCAGACCTTAACTGCGACCGTATCACCTGCTAAAACCTTGGAAGCACTGCCCATATCAAATCATTGAGTCTTGGAAATTGTGAGACTTGTTCTCAAAGGTGATATGCAAACCGTTACTAGAAAGAGCACTCTATCTTCTACCACAGGGCTAGTTCACGGCTGCAAATCCCTTGGCAAGAATAGTTAAATTAAATATCAGATAGCCCACGGTGCTAGAAGACTCTGATTTGGCCTGCTGCAGCCATTTGTTTATAGACTCTGAGAGCGGCTGAGATATTTGGTCTTGATAGTTCTGTTGTAGCGCTGTTAGAACGCGGTCTCCTAAAATATCGTCAGTCCCCGGTCGGACCAAACAGTGGGTTCTTAAAAGCTGAAAGTGCTGAATTGATTGCGATTTTGCTTTGAGAATCTCTTGAACGATTGCTGCGGCTAGTTCATCAATCAGAAAGGTCATAACCATCGACTGCAGTCCAAACGACGGTTGATCTAAGAGAAAATGCTGGGTAACCAAAGAACGCTGCACCAGTACTGACAGGGCAGTCATGATTTTTGCTGGATTGGGACTCAGCAGATGGGTCTGCAGCCGACATAGAGAAATCGGTTCTTGCCAGATGGTAAGCCAAAAGAGAAGCGTTTTTTCTAGCGGCTCAAGAGCTTTAAACTGTTGTTGAAAGAGCAGACGAAAAGCATCTGGCAGAACCACCGTTTCTTGCTCTAAAAAAGAGGCTATTTGACCATTAAAGACCGTTTTAATTGTCGAGGCGACTAGCTTTAGTGCCAGGGGATTATGGCCATAGATGCGCGCCAGGGTTTTGAGCTGAGAGATCTGGCCTCTGCAGCTGCAGGCCCGCAGCAGCTCGACAGCAGCATCCGGCGACAAGCCAGAAAGAGATAACTGCTGAGACCGGTTTAATGTTTGAAACTGAGTCGGCAAGGGCCGACGGCCGATCACGAGTAAACAGCTGCGATGCCGGGAACGACTAATGCGGTAGAGAAAATCTAAGTGATCCTCAACATCGTCCAAGATAATTAGTCTACGACGCTGCATTGTCTTGAGCAGCTGTTTTACGCCTTGCTCAACGGTTTCTGTGGGAGTTTCTAGCAGCTCTGCTAGCAGTGTCTCAAGGGATGTGCTGCTTGAGCGCCAGATTACTTGTTCAAATTCGGTCTGTAGCTGTTCGGCTAAGGCCAGCGCTAGGGTAGTTTTACCAGTGCCCCCCAACCCATAAATGTTAATGAGCTTGGCCGTGGGCAGCCAGGTCTGTAGCTGCTGCTGCTCTGGTTGACGGCCATAGAACTGTTCAATATCGGGAGCTTCACCCCAATCGATTAGCGCACCTGGGGGGTTGGCCGTATCAGCCGAGCTGAGTTCGGCAATCTCTTGCCAGTTTGTTAGACCAACGGTGTGACAGATGGCGATAAAGGCATCTTGCTGAATGCGCTCACCGCGCCAAAAGCGTCGCAGGGTGGCTCTGGAGGTGTGGGCATCTTGCCACCAGCGGGCGGTGCTGGCTTTGGTCCAGCCACGGCGTTGACGGGCCTGATTTGCGATCGCAAGTCCTGTTTTTGAAGCCTTTACCGACTGTCCCATGGCGTATGCTTGCCTGCTCCTGCTGCTCTGTTGGGCTAGAAATGGTCCATAGCCGATAAAATCATACCGAGGATCCGCAGCTAACCTTTCAGCGGATATGGGCTACTGAGTCACGTCTGAGTCAATGGAGTGAGCCCTAAACTGAGCACATTTTGCCTGTGGGCCTGACTATTCTGAAATCAGTTCACCCCCCTGGAGGTCTCATGGTCCAAACGCTATCCCCCCAACCAGTTGCCGGTCTATACGTATACGACGCAGAGCAACCCCTGACGTTTCCACTCAAGCATACTCAGGTAAACGCTCGCATCAGCGGCAATATCTCACGGGTCGATGTGACCCAAACCTTTGAAAATCCCTTGACTACGGCTCTTGACGTCACCTATGTCTTTCCCCTTCCCGATGAAGCTGCCGTTGATACCATGGTGATCCGGCTGGGCGATCGCACCATTCAAGGCCGGATCGAAAAGCGAGAGACTGCCCAGACCCTCTACGAACAGGCCAAACAACAGGGTAAAACGGCAGCCCTGCTAGAACAAGAGCGAGCCAATATTTTTACCCAGTCCCTGGCCAACATTTTGCCCGGCGAGCAGATTGAAGTGATGATTAGCTACAGCGACCGGCTGGTCTACACCCAGGGGGACTATGAGTTTATCTTTCCCATGGTGGTGGGACCACGCTATATTCCGGGTAATCCGCTCGAAGCGTCGGATAAAGCCGATGCCTCAGATAGCTCTCAAGGATCCGCTGATGCTCCCATGCTACTGAATCAAGATACAGACATCGTCCCCGACGCCAGTCGCCTCAATGGGCCGTTTTTACCAACGGGAATACGCTCTGGTCATGATATTCAAGTCACCGTGGAGATCGAGACTGGGGCTAAAATTGCTAACCTGCGGTCTCCCTCCCATCAAATCTTGATAGACACTCAGTCTAAGCGCACGCGTATTACGCTCACCCCCAGCGATACTCTCCCCAACAAAGACCTGATTTTGCGCTACCAGGTTGCTGACGACGTGACCCAAACGTCCTTATTGACTCAGACCGACCCGCGCGGTGGTCACTTTGCGGTCTATCTCATTCCGGCTCTAAGCTACGATATCACCGCCTATATTCCTAAGGAGATGGTGTTTTTAATTGACACCTCTGGGTCGCAGTCGGGGTCTCCCCTGGCCCAGTGTCAGACGCTGATGCGCCAGTTTATTGAGGGTCTGCATCCCCAAGATACGTTTAATATTGTCAACTTTGCTAACACTACCCAGCAGCTGGCAAAAGTCTCTTTGGAGAACACGCCTGGCAATCGTCAACAGGCGCTAAACTACATCGATCGTCTACGGGCCGGGGGCGGTACTGAAATGATGCGTGGGTTTAGAACGGTGCTAAATCTGCCTCAGCTGGACTCTGAGCGCATTCGTAACATTGTTTTATTAACCGATGGCTATATTGGCAACGAGGCTCAAATCTTTGCGGAAGTCCAGCGATCGCTAGGCCCGTCAGCTCGACTCCATAGTTTTGGGGCCGGTAGCTCGGTCAATCGATTTTTGCTCAATCGCGTGGCCGAGCTGGGTCGAGGCATGAGCCACATTGTTCGTCACGACGAGGCGGTTAATGCCCTAGTCGAAACGTTTTTGAATCAAATTAACAATCCGGTTTTGGGCAATCTCTCTGTGCGCTGGGAGGGACCGGGCGAAGCACCCAGTATCTATCCAACCGCTATTCACGATCTGTTTGCAGACCAGCCGCTGGTGCTGTCAGGCCGTAAGGGCGACCATCAGCCTGGCCGCTTACAAATAACTGGAATGACAGCCGGGGGGACAGTCTTTGAAAAGACCGTCTCAGTGGATTTTGACCCATCGGGCAATCCAGCCGTGGCCCAGCTGTGGGGCCGAGCCCGCATTAAGGATCTGATGAATCAAATGGCCAGTGGTGAAACGGTTAGTGGAGTAGAGGCGGTCACAGAAACGGCCCTGGCCTATCAGCTGCTGTCGCAGTATACGGCTTTTATCGCGATTGGCGATGATGTGCGAGTTGAGCCATCCCACCGGTCGACGGCGACAATGCCGGTGCTGATGCCAGAGGCCGTCAGCTATGACGGGATATTTGGCACAGCGGCCGCTCCGGTGAGAGCCCGGATGCCGCAGCCTGCTGCTAGACCGACCATGCTCAAACGACGAGCTATGCCCCAATCGGCAGCGAGACGGCTGGATTCGCCCATGTCGGCGGATGCGATCGCACCGATGCCAGCAGCAGCCCCCCCGCCATCAATAGACCTGTCAGCTGCAGTAACAGATGACCAGATAATGTCGTTCTCTGAGGCTGCCACGACAGTTCAACAGATTCAGCTAATCAAAGCAGACGGACTGCAGACCGAGTCCCTAGAGCAGCTCCAACATCAGCTACATCAGCTACAGCTGACCAATCCTCAAGAGGGAAATCTGTTCTTTGAGCTAGTAGTTCAGCGAGGGCGAGTCAAACGTATCATGCTAGATACGGTGACATCAGACCCACAAAATTCAGCTGTCGTCGACCAAATCCGTCAGGCGTTGCTATCGTGGCGCTGCCCGCAACCCCAGGTAACGTCGCTACGGATAGAACTCCGCGTACAATCTACCCTCCACGAGGGATAACTCTTTTTCAGCATGCGGCAGCCGTTCTAAGGTATTAGAACGGTTGTTGTAGCGCCCGCAGCTCAATATTTTCTAAGACTATAGTTGACTTCAATCAATATAATCTGGGCTGTAGCCGATGATGTTGTCCAAACCTGCGCCAGTACATTAGACCCGTAGAGTAATCCACGGTTCAGGTACTGTTTTTGCCGTTAACTATTCTCATTAAATAGAGTGTCCCTACCAGGAACATTTATCTCTAGATCCCCTTTGGCCCAGGCGAGAAAGGGCAGTGACCCTCCTATGGATAGAGCGAGGCATAAAAGCCAAACCAACCAACCTACGCTGGTAAGACTATCGTTTTCTTGCAATCGAAATCCACCCTTAAGCTGATTTTCTTTAGGCATAATTACGAGAACATAACGTTGTTTAAGTTATTCATATCACCAACGCCTTATCAGGAATTCACGGCAGTATAGGACTTCTGAGCCAATAGACTCTTTAAGCAAGTGTCTATAATTACAGACACCTCTTATCAGCTTGTTCGAGACTAGAAGTTGCTGAATCTTTGAATCAACTAAGTTTGAACTTTTCCGGATAAGTTCCGTCAAAGATGAGGGCAGCGCCAGGTTGCTAAATTCTACGAACAGTCAAGGAATCATGAATACTAAATTTTCTCCTAGATTTGTCATATCTACCGCCTATCCGATGATGTTTGCCTCAGACGATCTTCAATATATTGAGTCAGAAATGATTAATGTCATCCACGATAAAGCGGCGGCGGCTTGGAGCCTATCTGAGCTATTCGATATGGACTCAGCTGACATGACAGATACCCTGGCCGAATATAGCGAGCTGAAAAGTGAATCACAGTGGATGGATGTGCTCAAAGAATTAGAGTATCTTTGGACGATTGATACAGAAGAGCACTTCGACGAGGGCTAAAAAGCTTTAGCTGGTATTATATTTTTCCATTCGCCTCAAATATATTTAAGCAATATTTTTAATAAAATTTTAATGGCATTCCTCAAGATGACGTTAGCCCTAAGAGACTGTTAAACAGTAGCGGCTAACGGGGCCGCTCCCTGCAATCAGCGATCGCTTTAGCCTATCGGCTGAACAAACTGCTTCTTACAGTCTTTGCAGAGGTAGCACTGTTTGCCTCGACGATAGCCATTTTTAGATAACCGCTCCGACTGGCAGTGAGGACATATCATTACTTTCATTACATTGTCTGATGCCCGACTGCCGACATAGGGAGATAGGTATGACACGAGGAGGTCCTCGATCTGCTGGGTTAGCCGCTGACGATGGACGTCATCGGGCGTACGCAGCGCCGTTAGCAGCACAGCGTTGGAGCTATGGACACAGACTTCGGCCAATAGGCTGCACTGCGCTGGTTTGAGAGCGGCGTTGCGCTGCTGCAGAATACGGGCTAGAAAGTCGATAGCCTCTTGAGTCATGCTGTCATCAATGGATTGGAACATGTCTCGAGATGTGTAGAACTGCACAAACACGACGCGAGATACTGGCTGCTCGAAAAGTTTGGCAGCGCTCATAATCAGTGTATGGACCATGTCCCGTAGTGGCAACTGCGCCATCTCTGGCGTATCAGTATGGAGCCAGAACCGTTTGACGCGCTCGATATGGCGTAGCTCCATCGCGTTAAAAATCGCAGCTTTATCGATAAAGAACTGATACAAAGAGCCGATGGCCGTGCCAGCCTTTGCTGCGATTTGATGAGTGGTGGCAGCGTCATATCCCACTTCGTCAAAGACCGCTGCCGCCGCATCTAAAATCTTTTCTACTCGTTCCTTACTGCGGCCTTGTTTAGGCTGGCGACGGAGATTTTTTGACAAATGTGACTGGTCTGTCATATTTTTAAAACACGACGGATTTCTCACAATTCTATAGCGAACGGAGCCTCTATGAAGTCTATGCTTTTGGGTGCGCCCTGGTTGTTGGCGCACAAATCAATGCTGAGTGTCAATCAGCTCAGAAAAATATCTCTGTATGGCACTGACTATGTCATGTGGAAAGATAGTAACGAACATGTCTATGCACTTCCCAATACCTGTCCACATATGGGAGCAATGCTCTCAGAAGGATGGTGTGAGGTTCATGAAAATGGTACTACAACCGTTACTTGCCCGTTTCATGCCCTCACTTTTGATGCAGCTGGCTGTACGGTTCTACCAGGCTTTGACCAAAAAACTCGTCCTCAACTAAAACCGCTAGAGCTAATTGTCCAGGATGATTTTATTTGGTCCTATGGAGACTATGCGCCAAAGATACCCATTCCCGATATCCTTAGCAAGATTGCTGATACGTATATATTCATAGGGCATACGGCAGACATTAGTATCAAAACAGATTTGCTAACAGTGCTGCTCAACATGCATGACTACAATCATCAGAACGGTACTCACCGAGACTTGTTTCAGATTACCGAAGTTGAGTTTCACCAGTTTGTAGATCGAGGTCTACATTCTCATGCTTTTTATGAGATGCCTACGGCACCCTATCCCCTATTGACCAAGCTCAGAAAACCAGACCTATTTTTACTGCCCGATAGATTAGAAGCCCATCTGGAAAATTATTTCCCGTGTCTGGTTATTTTTCATGGAGAAACACCATTAGGGAAAATTGCCCAATGCCATCTCTTTATCCCAGAAGCTGAGGGACAAACCCGAACCTACGTTTTGCTGTATGGTCAGGCAAAGCATCCTTTGTTTAAGGCGTTTAAAGGAAGTTTTCTCAATTTCAGCAGAATTGTCGTCGAGCAGGATGCCAATATTCTTGGCAAAATTCATTCCGATATGCCCCGCAAAATCAAGCTCAATAATGAGGTAGGCATGGACTGGGTTCGTCGCAATTTTGAGAACTTTCCAGATGTTGTTGATCCTAATCTTTCGAAATGAGCCTGACGACATCCAATGATTAAGTCTAGTTCCAACTAAGTTTGTTTGGATATCATAAGGTCATCGAGTTTGGAGGCCAAGCTATGATGGCCAAACGCAAGCAACGAGGGACAGCAGGGGATAAAACGATCTGCCTGCCCATAGCCGACATTGATTATGACCAGT
>JBHJIL010000032.1:0-23915 GCA_050043465.1 Leptolyngbyaceae cyanobacterium | reverse complement strand
CTAGCCATGAACAATATTGCTAAGAAATGGAACAGACCCATTAAAAATTGGCGCGCAGCCCTCTCGCATTTTGCTATTCTGTTTCCAGAACGCTTTTCCCCATAAGAAAAAAGCGCTTACACAAAAATCAATACACTCTCGTTCCTACCAGTTTGGGGCCACACTGGGTGTGTTCAGCGCTGTCAACTTGCCCGGTTTAGTGGTGCCCTACCTGGGTTATTTAACTCTGACTACCCTAATCTATACCCGCCTGGTTGCGCCCAGAGCTGCCCGCTCGGTCCACAATACGTTGATGATCGAACAGCGCACCTTTTTAGAAATTCCCCGCTGGTCTACTATCTGGCGCGAAACTCGGGGTACTCTCCACCAGTTTTTCACCAATGCGATTCCCATCTTTTTAGTGATTACGGTGATCGCTTCGGTGCTAGACAGTCTGGGGCTGATCGCTCGGCTAGCTGGCTGGATTAGTCCCCTGATGGGACTGTTTGGTCTACCTCCAGAAGCGGCTGTACCCGTTATTTTGGCCTCCATTCGCAAGGATGGACTGCTGCTTTTTGCCGAACCGGATGCTCTACTCACCCCCCTGCAAATCTTGACAGGCGTTTACCTGGCCGGAGTGTTGCTACCCTGCCTGGTCACTGCACTTACCATCGCCCGCGAACAGTCGGTGCGATTTGCAGAGGGGTTGATAGCTCGGCAAGCGATCGCGACGGTGATTTTTTCGGTGCTGTTGGCCCGGGGAGGGCGCTAGTTATAATCGCTGCCGTTTACCTATAGACTCAGACGCTGGAGCCCAGTGGCCACCCTCGCGAAGTCGATATGTAGACAGTGTTTAATGCCATCATGCACGTCGTCGTTCAGGGGTGCAAATGGCGTGATATCCCAGGCGATGTATAACCGTGTTCAACGGTTTACATCTATCTTTCGCAACAGGCAAACGATAGGATTTGGCTGGCCATACACGAACATCTACATGTTTGGATGAGAGCAAGTGAAGACAATCATCAAAGGACGAACTTTGATGATTGTCTTCGATTTTGATTTACATTTTCCCAGATTCTTATTCTCTATGCCACTCTTTCTAAGAAGAGATAAAGAGCGTCGGTTATGCTCTATCAAAAGGAGTAAAAACCTATCTCCTAGACACATCTTGTCTGTCCAACTCTTGCTTTATCTCTCGAAATCTTTCAGAGATATTCTTATCAAATCTTTTAACAACAATTCCAGAAAGGTCAGATGGCAGTTGACTTTCTCCTTGAACGAGCAGCATTACTTTATTTCGCCCTAAGTGAGACATCAACCAGCCCAACTCAAGAAGTACATTTGGCCTAGCCTGGAGGTAAACTCCATCTCCCTTGTCTACTAAATCATCTGGGGTAATTAAAGCGATAGCGTATGCACAATCAGTCGCATAACGTTCAAACTTCTCTATCAGAGTAGAGCCTTCGTCTGGCTCGTCAACAACAACAATCGGTTCAAGGTTTAGGTCATCTCTTAGCATCTCTTTAAGCTCTCTACGCTTGGCTTCATTATGACCATGAATAATAAAGACCTTGCAATTAACTTCTCTCCTTATAGCCTTCAAGGCATCTCTTAGATACACATTAAAAGGAGGGTCAGAAAAATTATTAACTACATAAGCGGGCATCTGAGGACTATCTGTAGAAATCCCGTAAAATATTATAATTCCGGAAGGATTTTCTGAGTCTGGGTCGGAAATATATATTCTGTAAGTAGGACATGTTTTCATAGGATAGAAGGAAAACTGATCTCCGTATTCCTTACTAAACTTGTTAAGAACTGCATCAGAAGATAAGATCTCGCCCTTCAACTCATCTACAGTTTGATTAAACTGCCTAGCTATAGTAGCCAAGTCGGCATCTACGTCTAGAGTGACATATTGAAATTCGACCCCACGAGCCAGAGCATCCCTAATAGGTAATTCGTATCGCTTGGTGGATCGATCAAAAGTCACACCCATAGCAACAAATTTTGTAGTTGTATTTTCAATTATCTGCTTCAGTACTGGATACATTTCTGAAGCAGCTGGAATTATATTTTCCACGAAACCACTCATAAGGTTTTAGCACTTTAGGATAGACAGTTTGCAACTTATCATAGTAAAAAATCACAATAAAAGAAACGCTGGATCAGATAGTAATCGTATGAAACAATCAAACACAGATACAGGAAAAATTGATGAAAGATTGTTAAGAATCCTAGAAAAAGACTACGGAGATAATTATAGAGAGCACTGCTTGGAAATATATAAATCTTATTTAGAATCAATAGAAAACATAAGCGATAGGCGCCAATCAGCAAACTCTTTTTTTCTTTCGATAAATACCGCTATTGCGGGTGCTGTAGGCTATATATTTTCAGATGATAATGCTAAGCAATCTTTCTCTCTTAGCCTTATCATCTTATCTTTGTCAGGCGTTGTAATATGCTATACATGGTATCGCCTTATAAAGTCGTACAGACAAATTAACTCGAGTAAATTCAAAGTCCTTCATGAGATCGAGAAAATGCTACCCATTGCTCCCTTCGACCTCGAATGGAAAACGTTAGGAAGTGGTAAAGACTTTAAGAGATATATACCTTTCACTAAGGTGGAATCTATTATACCTTGGGCGTTCGTTACCCTCTACTTATTAATACTGTGTCAAATATTGGTAACATAGCAGAGCATACGATCTTTATTCTCAGACTTCCTACACCGAAAACTTCAACAGCCAAAGGCCCGACACCAGAAGCCAAAGGCACATACAGATAAATTAAGCTTGAGTTTGATTTATTCATTAGGCGGCATGGCAAAGCAAGTCAGCCCAAGTGTCAAAGAGGCCTTTTGGGACTTTAATCATGTCCAATTGTGCAGTGAACATCTGAAAAGACCTTAACAGCTGAAGTCGCTGTCTGACCAAAGCCAGGGCATCGGCAAATTTTGAAGGCCATGTATCATAGCAATCCCTGCAAGGTAAGTTAAAGGGCTGATGGTTTTGTATCTGGTTGGCTAAGGCAGTGACAGTTGAAAAGAGGGTGAACAAAGCAGGTGTAGAACGTGGACAACATCATGCTGCTCAGCCATCAACCCGCCCTGCCCACTCCCTGGGATAGCGATCTAGATCAGTCCATCATTGCTGCATCTGCCTATGTCCATCCCCAGTGCAGTTTGATTGGGGATGTGCAACTGGGTGAAAATGTGACGTTTTCCCCCATACCTCCATTCGTGCGGATGAAGGGGCTCCCTTTTACATTGGTGCGAATACCAATATTCAAGATGGGGTGGTCATCCATAGGTTAGAGCAGGGACGTATCTTAGGAGATGACCAGAAAGTCTATTCAGTATGGATTGGCCATGATACCTGCATCACCCATATGGCATTGATCCACGGTCCCGCTTACGTTGGCATTGAGTTTTTTTTTGGCTTTCGCTCAACGGTGTTTAATGCTCAGGTGGGTCACGGCTGCATTGTGATGATGCACGCCCTGATCCAGGATGTGGAGATTCCCGCTGGTAAGTATGTGCCGTCGGGAGCGGTGATTACCACACAGCAGGCTGCCGACCGGTTGCCGGATGCTAACGATAGCGATCTCACCTTCTCTCACCACGTGGTCGAAGTTAACCAGGCCCTGCGAGCCGGGTATCGCTGTGCACACGACGGGACCTGCGTTATGCCCTTACAGAATTCGGTCTATAGCAATGGCTCCGGCAATGGCTCTCGGACGATGCACCAAAATGGCAAGGCAGCTCCGTTACAGACAGACATCATAGATATTATCCGGCAACAGCTGCGTCAGGGACACCGCATTGGCCTGGAATTTGCTGATGTGCGACGATTCAAGGTAGGTTCCTGGCAGAGTGGTCCTACCATTACCAGCTCCCATGAGGCTCAAGTATTAACCCAGGTAGAACAGTTTTTGACCAGCCATCCTGACGACTATGTTCGACTGTTGAGCATCGACCCTGAGATAAAACAGCGTCAGCTAGAAAAAATTATTCAGAAGCCAGAGTGAGTTTTGAAAAGAGAATTCTATGCCAATAGTCTGCTTTGTCAAATTTTCAAATTCTCTAGATTGACTTAAACCATTACTCCAATCGCGTTGATTTACTGCCAATGCCAGCGGACAGAGCCGTTTGGTTGGTCAACCACCGCAACTCCTACTGCCGCTAGCTGATCGCGAATATCATCTGCTGTTGCAAAGTCTCGCTGCTGTCGGGCCGTTTGACGCTGTTGGATCAAGTCAGAGATCGCACCCTCATCCAATGCACCAGTGCCCGTGTCACTGTCGGCGTTGGCCTCTAATCCCAATACCTGGGCCAGATTGAACAAAGTTTGCCACTGTTGCCAGAGCTGCTCTGGATTAGATTGGAATTCTCCTTCGTGCACCAGACGGTTTCCCTCTCGCTGCAGCCCTTTGGCCAGCTCAAACAACACCGCCAGAACACCCGATGTATTCAAATCATCGTCCATGCTGGCTCGAAATCGTTCGACCCACGGGTTTTCTGAGCTGAGTACCTGAGGAGGAGACTGGATGCTGGCGGCTGACAACGCGGCTCCGTGGTGATCGCCAAAGAGCAGTCCGGTTTTTAGTGTGTCCCAACTGCTGACCGCAGCTGCGATCGCATCCTTCGTAAAATCCAACGGTTTCCGATAGTGTCCCTGTAGCACAAACAGTCGCACTGCCATCGGGTCTACCGGCTGCGGATAGTCGGCCCATGCCCCATCCAGCAGGTCACGGATCGTCGTGAAATTGCCCAGAGATTTCGACATTTTTTCACCGTTCACCGTCACCATGCCATTGTGCAACCAGTAGCGAGCCAGCGGTTGGCCAGTCAATGCTTCGGATTGAGCAATCTCGTTCTCATGGTGGGGAAATACCAGGTCGCCTCCTCCACCGTGAATGTCAATAGTTTCACCCAATCGCGCCCGGATCATGGCCGAACATTCGATGTGCCACCCTGGTCGCCCTAGTCCCCAGGGCGACTCCCAAGCAGGTTCACCCGGTTTTGCCGATTTCCATAGGGCAAAGTCGAACGGATCGCGTTTCTTCTGGTCTGGAGCATCCGGGACAACGCGCCCCCCTGCACCCGCCTGTAGTTGCTCAAGCTTTCGCCCAGAGAGCTTGCCGTACTCTGCAAACTGCCGCACGCTGTAATACACATCACCATCGACCGCATAGGCATATCCCTTCTGTTCTAGCGCCTGGATCAGTTGGTGAATAGCAGGAATGTGCTCTGTCACACGGGGATAGTCATCGGCATCGAGAATGTTGAGTCGGCGAATATCTTGAAAATAGGCAGCAATGTAGCGATCGCTCACCGCTTGCATCGTTGCTCCTTCCACCCTGGCACGATTGAGGATCTTGTCGTCAATATCTGTAAAGTTCTGCACATAGTGCACAGTATATCCACACCACTGCAAATAGCGTCGCAGCACATCCCAAACCATGTACGAACGGGCATGCCCCAGGTGACAATGGTCATAGACCGTCACACCACAGCAATACATCACCACTCGTTCCGGATAAATAGAGATAAAAGGCTCTTTTCGACCTGTTAAGGTGTTATGAAAGGTGAGGTTCATAGAGAGTGCTAAAAACAGTGATGGAGTCGCTAAGATAGGTCAGAATGAGTGTTCAATTGAATAAGAATGATAATCATTTTCATGTTATCATGAACGCTCAAACCATTCCTACCCCTACTCGCTGGGCGCGGAAGCTCGTCGAATCCGATATTGAGTCTGATGACAGTCATTGAGTCATACAGTTATTTAACATTTGCATCAACGAGATAACATCCAACTGACGGCCAATCAACACCATTTCTGTTTTAGGCGGTGTTTTCCATTCACTGTCATCGATCGTAAATCGGCTTCCACTGAGTTGAAACAAATGGCGCTTTTCACTCTCTGCAAACCAGATAATTCCTTTAGCGCGGAACATGTTGTTGGGAATCTGATAGTCGAGAAACTGCTGAAACTTTTTGAGCGCAAAGGGGCGGTTGCCTTTAAATGAAATAGCCATAAACCCGTCATTTTGGAGATGCTGGGTGGAAGCATCAGAGACAGAAGCATTCTCTTGGACCATAGCGGTATCTGTCAGTTGAACATTTAGAATCAACGACAATGGAATCTGACTATGGGTTGCTTGTAATATTCTGGCTCTGTCCTTAGTGGAAAGAATATACTGTTGCAGCTTTCCGCTGCCCAAAAAGCCAGTGATGATGGTTACGGGGAGCTTTTGTAAATCAGAAGTAGGAGCTATAACGCTCATAAGTGTGTCTGAGAGAGGGAAGTGAACAATGGAATCGGAGTCTTCTATGAAAACGATGAAAAAGGAACAACTTTAGAAATAAGACTTTAGTTGGGTCCTATTCTTTGCCGTACAGTCGTTCCATTGGAGATGTGTGAAGCATACATCAATTGGAGATGTGTGAAGCATACATCAATGATAATCATTCTTGATCACCTTACATTATTTCTTCCAAACTTGGCGCGCCACCGTTGACTTGTCAGTTTACAGGCCACGGCCCTATCATTCACGCTGGCTCATCCTTGGGTAATTCATTTAACTACAGTTCAAACGGCCAGCTTACACTGATAGCGATCTCAAGAAGATATTTTGCTATGTCTCTACCAACCTGTCGGATCAAAATCATCAATGGCAACACTTGCCAACCCATGACGGCCAATATCAATGCCTCAGCCCAAAGTATTAAATTTCCAAGCACTGAGATTGTGACGGTGCAGCCCCAAAGCGGTCCTGAATCCATCGAGAGCTTTTACGATGAATATTTGGCAATTCCCGGCATTTTAGAACAGATTATTCTTGACCGAGACTCCGATGCCTTTATTTTGGCCTGTTGGGGAGATCCAGGTATTGAAGCAGCCCGCGAAATTACGACCAAACCCGTTATTGGCATTGCTGAAGCTAGCCTGTATATAGCCAATATGGTGGCGGCAAAGTGGAGCGTTGTAACCACTCTCCACCGAGTACGGGACATGGTAGAAAAAACAATCGTTAAAACGGGGTTGACAGAACGCTGCGCCTCTGTGAGAACCACAAAACTATCGGTACTTGAGACCGAAAAAGACCGAGCGGCTACTCTGGAGGTACTGACTGTAGCAAGTCAATTAGCGATTCAAACGGATGGTGCTGAGGCGATTTGTTTGGGGTGTGCTGGCATGAGTGGCCTAGAACAACAATTGGAAGACCGTCTGGGCGTACCGGTGATCGATGCTGTGGCAGCAGCAGTCAAAATGGCAGAATCCTTAGTGAGTCTGGGAAAAACTACCAGCAAACAATTGACCTACCAATCACCGGAACGCAAGGAAATCAAGGGCTACCCCTCCCATTATCAGCCGGAGAAATTTTCCCACCATTTGCACCCGTAAAAGGGATTTATACAGTTCAACGGGTGTCGCTCTCCTTAAACAGACTTGGCTTGTCCCTTAGAGCGCTGCAAACGACGAGCCAGCAGCGCGATCGCACCCAGTCCAACTAATGCCCCCGGTTCAGGCACCTGTGTGGCAATCATCCGTTGGCCAAGCTGATCGCCTGCTCCCGGATCGTCTAAAAGCTCTGCCCGCGTACGAGTAAAGAACGCCACATCAAGATGGGAACCAAAACCTATCGGGAGATCCGGAAACTCATCGCCAAAATCAGTCAGGTGAACATGGGGGATGGGCTCTCCATCAACAACTGGAGCCGCCGACCAGAAATTTAGACCCGTTGCCCCAATGGAGTTCCCTGCTTCATCGAATAGAACCGTGTATTCTCCAATATCAATGCCATTGGGCTCATTAAAAAAGCCATCTTGCAGAATTTCACCGGTTTGGGTGTCGAAATTAAAGTTGAACCCTGAATAGGTGAGGTGGTTATCCTCAAATTCTTGAATCAGACTGCCTTGGGGATCATAGAAGGCGACGTCAAACGCCTCTAAATCGTCACCTCGAACAATTCCGTCTTCATAGGTTTGGTTATCGTCGTAGCTAAATTGCCCCTCAGCGCTGTAACCCAGAATTTGTCCTGTCCATGAAAGGCGAAAGGTGACCGCCTGGGCTGGAGTGCCCAGACTCAGGGCTGTGCCGATGGCGATGGCGATACCCGTCTTGCCGGTAAGAGAAACGATTGACTTGCCAAAACTGGACATCGAGAAAACCTCAATCTCTAATTAGAATGATTATCATTCTCACAATATGCGAATATACAGAGATAGATGTGAACTCTTTGTAAAGTTGGTATCTGCAAATTTAAAGCAAACCGAGAAAGCGGTTTCCACAGTTTCCACATCACCGAGGAAAGTATTATGCCGATGCGTCATCAACCCGCCCCACCCACTCCCTGGGATAGCGATCTAGATCAGCCCATTATCGCTGCATCCGCCTATGTCCATCCCCAGTGCAGTCTGATTGGGGATGTGCAGCTAGGTGAAAATGTGATGGTTTCCCCAATACCTCCATTCGTGCGGATGAAGAGGCTCCCTTTTACATTGGTGCCAATACCACAATATTCAGGATGGGGTGGGCATCCATGGGTTAGAGCAGAGACGTATCTTAGGGGATGATCAAGAGGCTCAGGTGCTAACCCAGGTGGAACAGTTTTTAGCCAGTCATCCTGGCGACTACGTGCGACTGTTGAGCATTGACTCGCGCGCAAAACAGCGCCAGCTCGAGCAAGTCATTCAGAAGCCAGAGTGAGTTTCCGACAACAAATCCTTTTCACGTAAAAATTAAAAGGTCTCAAATGGGCTCTACAGCACAGTTCTTCGATAGCGAACTCACTCCTTTCCGATTTCTAGCTGGTAATGGTTAGCTCTCTATATCCGGTGAGTGGATCAATCTCCCGCTTAAAGATAGCGTTAGGCACAATCCCCAAGACTATCTCTGCTGTCGTATAGATAGTCGAGTCATCTATCAAATGACCACCGATAACCTGGCCTTCACTATCTGATACAGCAATGTGCAAATGAACACCCTGTTGCGAAAGGGTGCCTTCTAGTGACACTATCTCTAACGGCTGTTCAAAAACCGTTGCTTCTGGTTGATTGGCAAATCGGATGGCGGTCTGACGTAAACTACCTACACAGCTCAGCATATAAGCGGCATCTATTTTTTGGTCAATACAGTATCTCAACAAAGATTGTTTGAGATCTTCTCCAGGATTAAGGCGAATCGCAATCACGTCCATAGCTTTTTCCACGGGTATAGCACTCAGCAAATGAGTCGTCAGGTGGTCTGTCATTATTTCTTCAGCTCACGGCAACCTTGACATTCACGTCAATGTCAAGGTTTACACTGGCCTACAGCTTCTACTGGACAGATTAGACTATGGCTGCCAACGCCCTTGCATTTCCGCGCTTCTCGACTTTATTTAAGGATGTATTTAAGCGCCATCCTGAGGCCGTCGCTGCGATCGCATGTGCCATTCTGGTATTGCTCGGCTGGCAGTCCCTCAATTTTGGCTGGGTGGGCGGGGGCCTTTTGATCCTGACCGCAGCTTACGTCATTGGCGGTTTGGACAGTGCCCGTGACGGTCTTACAACTCTCCTACAAGAGAAAGAGCTGGATGTTGACTTGCTAATGATCGTGGCGGCTTTGGGTGCTGCCAGTTTGGGGCTATGGCGGCAGGAATACTATCTGATCGTCGATGGAGCGGTCTTGATCTTGATCTTTGCTATTAGCGGGGCGTTGGAAGGCTACGCCATGCAGCACACCGAGCGTAGTATTCAGGGGCTGATGAGCTTAACGGCAGATACCGCCCGACTGCTTCAGCACGGGCAGGAGCGCACTGTTCCTATTGCCAGTCTTAAGGTGGGTGATCGCATCTTGGTCAAGCCGGGAGAACTGGTGCCCACCGATGGCGTGGTGGTAGACGGCGCGAGTATTCTCAACCAGGCGGCGATTACGGGAGAATCTGTGCCAGTGGAGAAAACCGTTGGGGATGAAGTCTTTGCGGGGACGCTGAATGGCCACGGAGCCCTGCGGATCAATCTGCATCAACCGCCGGAAAGTAGCTTAATTCAACGGGTAATCCGACTGGTGCAGCAGGCCCAGACAGAAGCACCGCCCTCGCAACAATTTATCGAGCGGTTTGAGCGAGGCTACGCCAAAGTGATTGTCATGGGCGGGATACTGCTGAGCATACTACCGCCGTTTCTGCTGGGATGGACCTGGGAAGAAACAATTTATCGAGCGCTGATTTTCCTGGTGGTAGCCTCCCCCTGCGCCCTGATGGCCTCGATTATGCCCACACTGCTGTCGGGCATTGCCAACGGAGCCCGCCGAGGCATTTTGTTCAAAAACGGGGCACAGCTAGAACAGATTGGACGGGTGCGTGCGATCGCATTTGATAAAACCGGCACTCTAACGGCAGGCAATCTTCAGGTTGTGGACCTGCTGGCGGTTCAGCCCGACTCCACCCAACTCCTACAGGTAGCCGCCGCGCTGGAGAGTCTGTCGGAACCTCCCATTGGGGAGGCCATTGTGCAGGCAGCCCGTCAGCAAAACCTCACCTGGGCAACAGCCACTAACGCTCAGGCCCAGACCGGCCAGGGCATCACCGCCGACCTGGAGGGGCAGAGCGCCTTAGTGGGTAAAGCAGACTTTGTTCGCACCCAGGTAGAGAATATTTCTACTCATTGGCTGGAACAAAGCCAGCAATGGGAAGCGGAGGGCAAAACGGTGGTTTGGGTCGCCCTGGCAGGAGAGCTGTTAGGACTAATTGCCGTGGCTGACATCGTTCGACCTGCCGCCGCCCAGGCTGTAGCACGCCTCAAACAGTTGGGTGTGGAGCATGTAGTCATGCTGACGGGAGACAATCCTCGCACCGCCAACAGTATCGCTGAGCATGTGGGTGTGGATCAGGTTTATGCAGAACTGTTACCTGAAGATAAAGTCGAGGTGATTCGTAAACTCCAGCAGCAGTATCAAACTGTTGCCATGGTTGGAGATGGTATCAATGATGCCCCAGCCTTGGCCCAAGCCACCGTTGGTATTGCCATGGGAGCAGCAGGTAGTGATGTGGCTCTAGAAACCGCTGATATTGTGTTGATGGGCGATCGCTTGGAGCGGCTAGAACACGCAATGCGTTTAGGGCGTCGCGCCCAGAGTATCGTCAAGCAAAATATTGTCTTTGCCCTGAGTTTTGTAGTGATTTTGTTGATTCTGAATTTTGCAGGCAATATCACGCTGCCGTTTGGGGTGCTAGGCCATGAAGGTTCTACGGTGATCGTAACGTTGAGTGGGTTACGGTTGTTGATAGTTGAGAGTCGCTGACGTTGGCAATGGTGACAAGAGTTTCGAAGTGCCCGTTGTCATTTAGGCATTCAATTGCTCAATACAATCAGTGTGACCGTTACCAGAAAATCTATAATAAATAGTACAATCCAACTAATAACGACAGCTGACGTAACGGAGCGACCTACCCCTTTGCCATGACATGAAGCCGTTAGCCCTCGACTACAGCTAGTAATCGCCATGGCTCCCCCAAATAGACTGGCTTTCCCCAACACTGATAGAACATCCGTAATAGCCAGAGATGACCGCACACCGTCTAAAAAAGTCAGGGTGGTGACGTTATAGAGCACACCGGTTATGAGCAGTCCTCCCAAAATACCGACAAATAAACCAATGATGGTCAAAAACGGTAACATCAACGCGCAGGCTAGCACGCGGGGCATGACTAAATAGTCAATCGGGTCCGTACGCAACAGTTTCAGAGCGTCAATCTGCTCGGTAAGCTTCATAGAGGCGATTTCTGCGGCAAAAGCAGACCCGACCTGACAGGCAAAGACAGCAGCTGTCAAAATAGGAGCCAGTTCACCGATGTAGCCAATCGCAAACGCACCGCCGACTTGACCGATGAGGCCGTAGCGTATCATTTCACGAGCTGACTGGGTGGCAAAAATCATGCCTGCAAAGAAGTTGGTCAGCACAACCGGCATCATTGCATCAGGTCCAGCACAGGCCAGATGTTCTATCATGTTTCGCCGATCGCAGCGGCCGCGTACTAACCGGCTGACAATCTGACCAGTTAGTAGCACCATCATGCCGAGATGGAACCAAATGTTTTCGGTAACGAGCGATGGTTGAACAGCTTTTGCAGCAATGGATTGATGCCGAGAGCGGCTTCGGTGGGGGGGCTGCGATCGATTTAGCCACCTGGTTTTCGATACCGCCTTTGTCATGGATTGCCTCGTGTCAAAAACTGGCCCTGCGACGCACGGTCTGCCACCGGATATGTAAACTCACCGTCGCCTGTTATCCACTTTCCTATCTTAGTGGGAAATTTGGTGAGTCGGCCGGTTACCGAACGCATCACTGTCATAACGATGATGAATTCTGATGCCTTTACAGATAGGGAACAATACGGCTAGCAGGGCAAACGCATACTCAATTAAAACGCTTCAGCTCCTTACTCAGCCAAAATTCATATATTGTTTATTGATAAATTCAATATACTCAAGGTGCACTGTTCGACATATGAGGCGTTGGTCTCATAGGAAGTTAAGCCTAAAGCCCTATATTGTTGATATGGTTTTAACTCATCAGCTAGGCACTTAAGGCCCTGATCGTATTTACCTTCAACCAATTGAAAAGATTAGAAATATTAGGAGAGGAATGATCCAAACTATTGAATATGGATCAGATTCCAAATAATGGATCAGAGTCACGAACCCCGTTTTTACGAGGGTGATCGCTAGGGTAGTCAGAGTAGTTCTGCGAATAAAGATTTCATCTGTATGCAACATAACAACAAGCTTTAGCAGCACAGTACCATTTTCAATCACGTTTGGGAGTCTCTTCAGCTCCCCCAAACGACTTCGAGTCGCGCGCCTAACGTTGACCATCACCCGCCGCAAACAATCTTCCAAGCAGCCGATCAACCTTCGGCGGTCGGCGTGCATGGGCATTGTTAGGCTTGGGCAGTCTATTCTTTTTTTGATTTAAGAAATCTAGCGCACATATCATAAATCGATACTAATGTTGAAGTTACGGGTATCCCGCCGAAAGCTACAGAATCAGCAGCAAGAGTACCAACATATTTGCCAGCAATAATTCCGATATCCTTGTTTCTTGACTCCAAATCTTTTGATGCAGTAATAATTCCCGTAATAGACTCAATTCGTTCTTTTTGACTGAGATAAAACGCCACTTCTGCTAGGGTTATTGGTTCTGGGCTTTTTAGCAGTCTGGTAGCATCTTGAAGCGCCTTTTTAATATCAACGTTCACTTCAAGTGTATTGTCTTTTTCTTCAAGAGCTGAGTTCAGAGATTTATCCCGTTTATAAAACGTGTAGTTATGAGTCGATACGTTATCACGAAAGTTTGGGTGGCTTAGAAATGGCTCTACATTTTCCTCTTGTGCAGCGGCAAGAATTAGTCCAAGACCATGTCCGATCCCGTATGGCTCCAATCTCCATGCAAATTCAGGCCCCAGACTATTTTTGCCAGTGCGCTTGAGATATTCCTTTGTCCATTCTTTGCCTGCTCTTACATCATACTCAGCAGGAGGGCCGAGCATAATAGCTTCGGACAAATTGACAATTTGGTTGCTCTTCTCAAGTTCGATGGCTAAGTCTTCATATTGGAACAAATCCTTTGGAACAACCATCCCCTTATCTATGGCCCATCGCAATATCTTTGGGCCAGTAACCCATTGCTTTGGGTCTAGCTTTTCGTCAAGCGACGGAATCTCTAATGGATCTGTTTTGTAACGACCATCTCGGTCTGGTAATAGAGCAAACTTACTGTCGGTACCAAATCCAGTAATAAAATCTTTTTCTTTAAAGTGATCATAGCGTTGTGACACCCAAACTTCCGAGTGCCTTATATCAACCGAAGCCAATACAGCTAACAGCCTTGCCGGGTCAAAAATCGTTGCGGCATCAATAATTATTGGATTCATAACTTCTTGTATATTTCGATGATGGGCCTCGTCAGAAGCCTAACTTATTATTAGAGAGAAAGTTTCTACCTATCTACCCTATATGGATGATTAGGTAGAAACATTTCTGCCTAAGATCCTAATTTGGGTGATTAGGTGGAAATATGTCAGCCTAATCTGCCGATATGGGTGATTAGGTGGAAAGTTTCAGTATAATCATCTCTCCAATATTAGGCTAATGCTACTTAGGATTTATTTATCATCCGTTTTTCTATCCTGGATGTCGTTCCATTGTTTGAAACTTGTCCTAGAAAGCTGCTCGACTAGGTACGTGAGGCCATTTGGCTAAAGACTTATTCCGCCAAGCTGAAGAAACCTACGTTCAATAGATTTGCCGCTACATATGCCTGATGGGTGTCTAGATCTTTTGCAAAAAATCGTAGTTGACGTGAGAGATCTAAAGCAGTAATCTTTCTGTTACGCCCTATTCGGGGCATGATTACAAAGCTCAATATTTAGCACCAGAGGCAGGTGATTGGACCCACCGTGCCCCTGGCTAACCCCGGCTGAACCGAGCAGTCCGAGGCTTGTGGGTATTGTCCCACGACCACCCCGGTTTGCACAGCAATATCGGGGTGCTGGATTTTGGGCTTTGGTTTCCTTACCCAATAACTCTTTGGAGGCCAAAGCACATGTTAATTGACAATACTTACCAGGGCGCAGCTGCGTTCACTCCTTCTTTTGACATTCTGCCAGACCACGAATTCGAAGACATTCGCCTGCTGGCATTCGGTAGTCTAACCGCTGTACGCCTGACCATTCAGGACCTGCACCGCAAAAACTATGCCGAACCCAACGACTGGAGTAAACCCATTTCCACCGGACGGCCTAATGAAGTTATGGCCATTCTCACCCGGCGTATTCGCGTCGATTAGGGCGATAAACCTATGGGCTCAATAGGCAATCAGGTTATCGGCAGATGCTTGTGCGATAACCTGATTAATCGACCCCGCCGTAACCCCTACTTTAATGCGATTGAGGATAACTCAATAGGCTGGGTTTTAGGGCGGCCTCCCGGCCCTAACCACGGTTGTTTGGGGAACTCGGAGGGACCCCAAACAACCGGTTTTGCCTCTCTCCGATCATATCTCGCTAGCCTACATCACGTAATCATCAAGACGAACAACTATAGTGCGACACACCGCCAACGTCAGAAAACGCGCTAGGTCTTAGACAATAGTATTTATCTTCTACCTCTTGTGACTGCTCATCATAAGGAGCGCTAAATACTGCTTGTAACTCTTTCACTAATGTATAGTCACCCTGCATAGCTTGCTCATAGGCCGGGACAATCAACCACTCGCGCCATGCGTATTTTGGATTAGTCTGTTTCATCTTTGTCGATATCTCAGCCAAATTATCCTCGTTAATTAGACCACGCCAGCTTTTTAGCCAAGTTTGCCATTGGTCATAGTGTTGTTGTGACGTTTTACCATAGAAGCTCTTCTTCAAAGCTGAGACATCGTCTGGTATGTGGCATAACTCGCGGAAGAAAATAGTGTAGTCCACATCTGAGTGGGTCATTAACTCCATTAACTTCCTAAATAGCTCTGGGTCAAATTCAGTCAAGCCAAGTTTGGCCGCCCACATTTTTTGGACTTGTTGTTGCATGGCGTCTGCAAAGCCACGGCCTACTTGGTCGAACTGTTCTAACGCGTCAGCATCGTCTGCCAGTAGCGGTCTCACAGCTTTCCAAAACATATAATAATTCGCGTCTGCTGCGACAGGCTGATTAATGAATGCAAAGTGCTGGCCACCGCCAGTCCAAGGCTGAAACCAAGGGTCAAAAATTTCACAAAACCCAAAGGGGCCATAGTCGAGGGTAAAGCCCCCAGCAGCGCAGTTGTCACTATTAAAATTACCCTGGCAATAACCCACACGGAGCCAATTGGCCACTAGTAATGTAAGACGCTGGCGAAACAGCTTGGCTAACTCAACTAATTGCTCTGCAAAACCAAGGGTTTGATCAATGTCGCTTTTGTATTCCCGCTCAATTAAATGGGACACGATCATGCGCAACTCTTCTGATGCTTTTGGATGAGCATTGTTGCGATCGCGACGGGCAAATAACTCTAACTGGCCAACGCGCAAAAAGGACGGGGCAACCCGAGTTGAAATGGCCACAGGATTGTCCACCAAAACATCAGGCTCAAGCGAGCAAGAGTCTTGAGAATACCAAGGCCGGGTAACGGTCTCAGATTTAGAAACATACAGGGTAAAAGAGCGCGATGTGGGCACCCCTAATGCATGCATATAGTCCTGCGCTAGAAACTCACGCACACTTGAACGGAGTACGGCGCGTCCGCCGGCACCACGGCAATAAGGCGTTGGGCCACCCCCTATCAATTGCATTTCCCAACGCTGGCCATTGATGATTCCCTCAAATATAGATATCGCCCGACCATCGCCATAGCCATTACCCGTACCGAATGGACAATTTTGGGTATATTCAGTGCCATAAATCGACAGTGCATACCCCGTCGCCCAGCCCACCGGTTGCATCGGCTCATGGGCCGCAGAGAGATCACCCGAAAATACCTGGCGAAAATTTTCATCCAGCGCCAGCTCATCGCTCAACCCAAGTTCCTTAAAGAAGGCGCTGCTGTGAGCTACGTATTCAGGTTCTGCCAGCGGCGTGGGTGCTACCGGTACGAAATGACCCGAAAAAACCTGGCGGGCACGGTGATCATCCCCATCGACCGTGGCATCAGGATCGGCATTTAAGGTATCCATCAGGGAATAGTCCGCCAATCGCACAAACTCATCGAATGTGGTTACGCAGGGCTCAGCAGATAGTGTAGATGGATATGACATTGTTGCTGGCGAGGGAAAGATTTATGTTTAATCGAGAATTATGTAGAGGCTAACATATTCAATGTGGAGCTTTCCAGACTAGCTGAATTATTAGTAGGTCGCATAAGGAGAATATCTTATTTAGGTAGTCCTTTAAAGGTTAAGGATATCTATGCCTAAAGCTCTGCTGGCCTCGTGTTCGTATCCTTTTACCTGATGCACCGCCTCTTAATCTACTGATGGAGTAGATTCTTGTTCAACCTGGGGAGAGAACATCTGATTAAAAAACTGCCTAAATTCTTTGTTAAATGCGCCACTGACCATTATGCTAGCCATGATTCCAATTATAGTGAGCAAGAGTTCCCAGTTAATTCCTTTTTTACGGTTGGCACTACTTCCAGTATCAGAACTAGAAGTAGTCACATGGCTATGAGTTTCACCAACATTGCCAACAGGAGCGTTAATATTAGAGTTAGAAATATTATTGACGATGTTTTCAGTTTTAGGATCATCTTCCATTTTCTTTGTTCTTCGGTCTATCGTTTCAAGTTGATTAGATAAATCTGAATTTGAAGGTTCTCGGCCAATGACAAGTTTAAGAAAATCTTCTGGTGTTAGAGGCTGCCAAGCTGTTCGACGAGTTAAAGCCTCAGTCTCCAATAATCTCCATTGCAAGTCATCTTTAAGTTCTGGAAGCTCATAAATTATCTTTTTTAATGCATTGCAAGCCTCTTTCGTCCCACGTTCTTGTATACGCTTTGGAATATGGTTTCTCCACATCTTGATACTATCTCTCGGTCTAATGAGCCGATCCTGAGAGCTGATGATACCTCCACCCTCGGTTGAAACTTGTTCTTCAGATTTCTGATCAGGATAGTACTTTGTGAGGAAAATATAGAGATCTGCTAAGTGGTCTTCATTAAGCCGATGCTCAACTCGTCCCTCAAATTTGGATAGGTATGATACAGACTCTAGAACCTGCTGTCCAAACTCAGGATCTTGCTGAATAACAGGCCATACTATTGGCCAACCTGCGTCTTCAGTATGAAGCATCAACGCGCAAGCTGCGTTTACAGCTTTTGCTCTTACTTCTTTACTACTGTTGAATAGAATTGAAGTAACTAAAGATTCTGCGAATTTCTTAGCTTCCTGACTACCGTGTTGGAGTAGCTCTTCTAACAGAGCTTTAACACTCTCAGTTGTTAGGTTCACATCTTTGAGTTGGCTGAGAAGGGTTTGGGTTAAGTTAGCATCCTTAAAACTACTAACGTATCTGATAATTTGAATCTGTCTATGAACTCCATTTCTCTCATGCATAAGTATTTCTAAAACATTCCGAAACTCAGACGGAGCATGCTTGTAGGCTCTTCGGCATAACTCCTTATGATGTTGAGCGTCCGGTAATGGGTAAGCAAGAATGATGGGAGTCCATTTTTGCCATACTTGAGCAGTCAGTTCATCACAAAATTTAGGTTCAGCGTTTAACAATAACTGCAAGGCTTTGTAGCCAGCTAAGGCTGAACAGTAATAATATTCTTGGCCTAGCCACTTTTCGGTCTCAGGATTTCCATAAACAGTATATTTCTTTGCTGCTTCAATAAGCCTAGTTTTTGTCTCCTCGCTTGCTTCTTTCCATCCTGGTAAATTAGTGAGGTCCGGATTGTATAAATTGCTGTCGCGGATACTCGTAGGTAGTAAGGTTAGTGCATGGCATAAGTGCCACCACGCATCAAGTTCCCCAGACTCAAATCTCGAAAGTGCACTGAGTACCCTCTCTTTAGGTAGAGGATCTAACTGTTGCTTTTTTCTATCAGCTAATTTCTCTTGCCGCTCTCTAGCTCGTTGTGCTTCAGGAGAAGATATCTCAATGCATGGATACGATCAGAGAATTCTGATTCGAGAACTGAATTCTCCTGACATTCTTCAAGAATGGTATTCACATGGTCGAAATTACTTTCTCTATACATTGCACGTATTAACTTTGCCCAAGCTTGCTGAAATGGTTTAGAACTAGCGATTTTGAGCTTTTCAATTAGCCATAAAAAATCTTGCGCAGAAATGAAGACTGAGTCTGAATGAGCAAAATAAGTTATATCTTCATCTTTGTTGACAAATATAGAAACAATTTCTTCGACAAGTTTAAAACGTTTGTCAGAGTGCTTTTCTAGAAGTTGACTGAACTCTTTACCTTCACCGATTAAGTCAGTATCTAAAATTGGTTGATAATCCTTTAGTCGCTTAAATACTATTTTTGAAAAGTTTTTCAGTATTTGTGAATCTTCGTCGAGACATGCCCACGCGGTTTGCATAATGTCATCCGCAAGATGCCCAAATGGATATCCAGAAAGCTTTTGTGTTGGCTGCTTTTCAAGCCATTGAAGCGTGAATAGTAAATGCTCCGTTTGTAAATCCTGTCCAAGCTCTTCCGCTACAAATTTTTGATATCTTCCACCAATGATACTTGATTTAGGAGATGATAAATGGTTGAAAACTTCCTCAATTGTGATGTGATTAGGCCACGCTGCTCGAAGACCACATCCTTTTAGTTCATCTTCGAAATCATTGCTAGATTCAAGTACTGCCAGGGGCTTTAATTGAGCTTTTGCCTCTTCACTGCCAATTTCAGATACTGTGATCGCTGCTCTTAATCTAACCTCATCTCTTTCTTGAGCATTGAGCGCAATATCAGCTAGAGGAACACTTAATTCTTTTAGGTTACAAGCTTCCGCAATATCAATAGCTGTTGTACGTGCATCGACGCTTTTATTTTGATTAGAAATGAAAGAATTAAGCTGCTCTGATAAATTTGGATGATTTAGATTATTATAACGAGCATAGTTATAATAATTACGGTTAAGCTTTTCCTGGTCATGCAGCTTTAATAGGTTATCTATCAAACTAGCTTTGTACGTTTCACTAATAGATGCCAAGTCGCTTTGAAGCAGAACGTCTGGATCTGTTTCCATGACTTGCTGGAAGACTTCCGACTTGATGCTTGCCAACCAGGCAACTGTTTCATGTAATTGTGGAAAAACTCTGCCATCGAAATGCACAATTAAATGCGCAATTTGATCGAGACTAAGATTGTGCTGTGTCAAATACCAGGCAGCTAAAAGTTCAGCGTAGGTTTGATGTGCCCATCCCATTCGATATAACCCACGGGATGAGAACAAACCAGTATCTAAAACTTCTTTAATGACTTCTCTGGTAATCTCAAATTTGCTTCCATTTGCTTCTTCAAAACTGAAACACAACCCTTGAAGAAGAACATCTTCAGTCGGTACATCTCCCTGATCAATACCAGTCCACACAGCAAATCGGTTGGTAAAGATTGTAACAGCGGCAATTCGAGCCGCTACAATCAGACGCTGATTACTATCAAAGTTGCCTATGTGGTCTGAAGCACGACGGCTTTCATTTACCTCCTCACAGAGACGCTTACATCCCTCAAGATAAAGCTCATGAAGTTTTTGCCTTGGAGGGAATTGACCGTTATAACGACGATACATGTTTAGCAAAAACTTTAGAGTAATTGGTTTAATCGCCAGCGGCACAATATTCTTCTGGTCAATCTTCTTTAGGAAATCATCAGAAGAAGATCCTTCAGCTTTCGCGGCTTCGATAACGTCTATACGGCGAAGCGGGGCTAGTTCATAAATTGCAAAGTTAGCTTCTTTCCAAAGATCTTTTAGTCCCTCCTCTAAAATTGCCGGAAATACAAACGTTCGACATGCTAAACGGAGATGAAGACGATTAATATGATTCCAATATTTTGACTGCGTCAGCTCATCAATTAAACCTGTTGCCAAAGTTGGGACACTCAAAAGTCCCTCGTCGAGGCTGTCTAGAAACAAATACAGGTGATAGTCACCTTTCAACCAATCAGTAAAGGTTTCATCTCTGAACAGATCCCTTTTCAGATCGGTGCAGGATCGTAGATTCATTACTAAGACTTGGCTGGAAGCGCAAGTTCTCTCTTCTGTAAGAACTTTGAGGTTCTCTAACTCTTGAGACTTACCGATACCTGGTTCCCCTAATAAAACCAAGCATGGAACACCAGCAATCGCCTCTAAACTCACCAAATCTGGGTTGTACGCCCCACCCAATTCTGCATCTGGATCGTACAGAAAACCGCCATCAGTTAGATTAATATTGCCTGACCGAGGACACCAAAACCGTTTCCATTCGTATGCGCATTTTGACATTTCAGTAGTTAAGAGGCTAGAACCCGTGTTCTAGTATAGCTTCTTCGAAAAGTCAGGTGTCTTATCCCTCATTGCTTATCCGCCCGGACAATTCAACTCATAGCTTCAATTGATAGCTTGCGCTGACTCACTCTTATTAGCCTGATAGTTTCAGTCTGGTAAATTGACTTTAGCAGCCAAAGAATGGTTAACAAGAGCAAGATTGCTGAGGGCAGAGGTATCGCTGACGACAATCACAGCCAGCCCCGCTCGCGCAGGTGCTGAACATCTTGCTCAAGGTCTTCTACATCGTAGTGAATACAGATGCCCCGCTCTGCCGATAGTTTCTGAAACGCGATAATTTCCATCCCAGCAATTTTGCTGGCACGACTAAGGGAAATTAGCTCTTGCTGAAACAGGGCAACCGCAATTTCCCGAAGCCAGTCGCTCTGAGTAAAGGTTTTGGTTTGGCTGAGGTTATCAGGTAGGTTCAGGGTAATTTGCATAGGGTTCACCTGTGAATAGAAAATCGTTGAGCCTACACTCTCAATTTTAACCTGTGCCTAACTTCGCTAGCTTATCCACTTTTTTGGCTACTGTAAAAGCCCTTTTCAATCCTTCTGATACAACTTGCGCAGTCAAATCTACAAGGTCTTGCAACCCCATAGCAAAAAGAATAATGCCTCGACAGCTGAACATCGATGTCAACGGACCGCTTCATTTGGCTGCGCAACCACCGTAACTCCTGCTGCCGCTAGCTGCTCGCGAATATCATCTGCTGTTATAAAGTCTCGCTTTTGTCGGGCCGTTGATCGCACCCAGCCCAACTAAGGCGCTCGGCTTGGCCAACGGATGATTGCCAAGCCGAGCGCCTGCCCCCGGATCGCCTAAAAGCTTTACCCGCCTATGGGTAAAGAACGCCACATCGAGATGGGAACCAAAGCCCACCGGCAGTTGCTGATAGTTTAGTATATTCAGCATTGCATGCGTTTTGCCCATTTCCTGGTTGACCCTTATGTATTCTGGGTTACAGGCATTTATGTCAGACAGGCAGCTTTTGGGCTGACCGTTCTAACAGCATCTACATTAGGGAATCTGCTGAGAACTAAAGCACTACTGATCAATAGGCAAATTTCCAGAAAAGATATTGAAGCTATGGGTTTCGCCAGTAAGGTGGTTTAGGTAAGGCTGACTTAAATAAGCTTCTGCCTCTGGTTGATGCTGTAGATAGCGCTCAAAGAAGGCTAGCGAGAGAACCGCCATCTGTTGATGAGTCGTCTCTGGGGTTGCATCAATCAGAAACTCGGGCATCGGTAGTTCTGTATCGACTGTGTTGGCCAGCAGCGAAAAGTGAGTGCCATTTTCGATCAGAACCAGGTAGCGATCTTGGTTCTGTAGCCAGCTGTAGGGCTCAATTTGTTCTGGTAGGGCAGGAACAAAGTAATCATCCAGACTGCTGACCATCATGACTGGTACATCTACAGCCCCCAGTCCGGCCTCGCCAAAGACCTGACTAGTCAGTGGGTTAAGTGCGATCGCAGCTTTAACCCGCTCATCTTGTACTGTTAGAGAATAGTCTGAGGGAACTTCGGCCAAACGACATTGGATTAACATCGACAGGTTCAACACCGGCCGCCGTAGCAATGTGTCATCCTGGCAGGTACGGGCAAGCTGCGGTGCGTTGATCTCGGCCCCCGCTGCCGCTAAAGCCGTGTATCCTCCTAAAGAATGACCCAACACACCAACGGATTCAAGGTTGAGCTTTTGTAAGTAGGGATGCTGCTGAGCCTGTTGTTCGAGAGTGTCAAGGGCCGCTGTAATGTCACGCGGACGATGTAACAACGTAGTCGCATTGGGTGGCCCGGCTAAACCGCTAAAAAATTGAGAAAATCGCTGAGCGGTTGTCTCCGGATGTTCCAGCAGTATCACCCCATAGCCGTGGGAGGCTAAATGCTCGGCTAGATAGGCCAGTGACCAGGCGCTAGAGGCCATTCCGTGAGAAATAACCACAACAGGAATAGACTGGGGAGCCGTGGACGTAATTTCGGGTTGAAAAAGATAAAACTGGGATGCCTCCTGCCGCTCTGGTGTGCGGAACGCTATTCTGTCTGTCCTCCATAGGTAGGGGCCAGACTGGTGAGGGAAATCCAAGAAATTCTGTGGCAGTGATGAAGACTGGGCAGCCGCCTGTTCACGAAGAGTTGTCATGACTCTGTCACGCTGAGTGAATAGCCTCTGGTTTTCCTCAAAGACTTCCATTGCTAATGGAAAATTGATCTGAATGGTTTCCTGAGGAAAGTGATGGATCACATCCATCACGGTTAGGTGATTATCTTCTGCTGCGAACAGTAGCGCTGCGCGTAATGCATGGAAGCTATTGAGAAAGCTGTCGGTTTGAATCACCTCGCCGGTACGCTGGAGTAGATGTTCTCCAACAGAGCTGTAGGTTAGCTGAGACATCATTACAGCACTGATGTTAAACTCCAGGTTTAAAAATAGCTGAAGTTCGGCTATTTGTTCAGCGTCGATGTGGCGAGATAGTACCGACAAACTTTCTGTTACCTCGCCAGTTTCGGCCAGGTGTTGCAGATCGTCTACCGCTAATGTTGGTTCAAAGGGACCGTAAAAAAATTGGATCTGGTCAGCGCTGTAGGCGGGAGTAGCAGCGCTGATAGCAGCAAACAAGCCGATCAGTAGACGGCGGCTCATCATCTTATTTCCTTAGTTCTATGGTGGGTTTGTAAACTCTCACTTGGACGTGACTCATCACCCAGCTGAGCGATGGTTAGTTGGTATGGGGTAACGAATGGCGAGTGTTTGAGTTGTGAAACCATTCTTTCTCATAAATCCAGTCACCTCTGACGAATTCTCTGGATTCATAACCGCGGTAAATCGCAGCACCAATGAACAGCGTGAGCACACCGATATTAGATGTACCCGATCAATCGGCTCAATGACAACAAGCACTGGATGCACGAATCGACGAGG
>JBHJIL010000031.1:0-65149 GCA_050043465.1 Leptolyngbyaceae cyanobacterium | reverse complement strand
CACGGTAAATCAGGAGACCGGATCAATGCCTTATTGACAGCCTGTGGGTTCAATTTACGCAAGTTAGTCTGTTTCTTTTTCGATAACCCAACAAATCTGATTCCGGTCGGAGCCTGATTTGGGGTTTTTCAGGGACGACTACATAACCCCTCGCTCCCAGGCTCTGCCTGGAGAGGAATGTAACTTATCTTGGGTGTCGGCTAAAGTCCACAAGCTTTGATACGAGAAAAGAAACTGTCCCGGCCCACCCATACCATTGCGCCTCCGGACGCTGGCCCGCCCTGTGCTGATTCCCTTAACAAACCTCTCATAGGCAGATGTCCGAGCGGACTATATAAGCTGTATTTAATATCTAAAGTTTGAGAATCGTTTGCGCGCCACCCCACCATTTTTTCCCATTTTTGCTCGGCTTCCCTGTAGTAGTTGTAATCTGCTTTACCTCCACACTGAAGATAAATCTTCTTCTGAACACTAAAGCCGAAGTGACCACCGCTAAACTTGAGCCATAGATGATCGATAAGCTGTAAGTCTTCACAAGATAACTTCTTAATCTGATTGACTGACAAAAGTTTAGTCAGGATTGAACTGAGTAGTAAAGACCTGAAATTCAAACTGAAAGGAGCGTTTTTCATGTTGCCAGCGAGAGGCCATCGCCGGGTCAGGGTCCGTGTTAGACGAGAACAAAACACGATTCACTAGCTGCCAGCCATCGAGTAAGGCCGCATGAATCCAATCCAGACCAATGCGAAAATAACTGTTGCCGCGAAACCAATGAGTATCAACCCATCTCCGCTTGCCTGCCTCAACGACAACAACGCCCTGCGCGGTCACGTAAAGTGTCGCGAGCGCTAAGATGAAACATAAGCGTGAGAGGTCACAAATCGAACGAAGCTCGGACTTTTGCAAATTCCAACCGCTGGACTGCTCATCCTTGAAAAGTTCCTCGATATCGAAGCGAAAGCCATACTCCTGCAATGTTTTGAGCGTAGTGGGTTCATCACTGACAACGACCCAGAGTTCGCCATTGAGAGGATTGCGACCGACGATGACATGGACTGGGCCATACCACTGTCGCTTGTGCAGTTTAACAGTGTGGAAACAGCGCACGTCACCAGCAGCCAGATGAACTGAGGTCGGTTGTATCCAGCCTCCGGTAGAGCGCCATAACCACGTGTTGCTCTTGAGTCGAATGCGATAGTGCCAACCCAATTGGCCCAGGGCTTCCATTGCATCAGTGTGAATAAATCCTCGGTCCGCCAGCAGAACAACCTTCACGGCCTTCGGCAGGTATCGAGCCCCATGAATTAACATCTCGTGATACTCGCTGAAGGCAACGGTTGCACTCGAATGCCTGAGCACACGCCAAGACAACGGGAGCGCACGTCCTCGATGAACCACCGCTAACCGAATCAGACAGTACTCATCCCAAAACTGGGTGGTGTCTAAGCTCACATACAGACACTCGTCTTCCCAATTCGCCAACGCAGCTTGAATGATTGGCTTGTACAACCGATGTACATTGATGCGTGGATTCCCTAGCCAGCGACGAATACGACGTTGGCGACTTTGCGCGTACTGCCCTCGGCAGGGAATATATTTGGCCCACTTCGTTAGGTTTACTTCACCGGTATGAATCAGCCCGACGACCATCCATAGACAAGTCGTTAAATGAGTGAGATGTACCCAGTTTTCGCCTTGACCTAGCCAGGCTTTCAAGGCATCGTAGAGACGGGAGTTTTTTTCACAGCGTTTCTATAATTTGAGTGGTATCTAATTCTAGAGTGCTGGACTCCCACTTCCTTTTCAATTTTCTACAATCCATAACTGACGGTCACTTCAACATTAGAGACAGTATCTTTTGTCAGTCAATCAGCTTCTTAATACTGTCTTTACTCAAATAGCCTTGCTCTTTCTGGTTCGCCACCTTCAAGATTATTCGTTCAGTTTCTTGATCTGCTTCTTGCCAATGGGCGCTAGCCAAATAATTAATTAAATTTGCATAGCGAGAATGAACTTGCTCTCGCACGATATATAGAGCATTACCAGAGGTATGAGCAGATTGGACAAAGGGTTGAAGTTCTCTACTAAATTCCTTTTTAGACGAGGGGATGATAGTTCTTGACAAAGGTGCTGTTGCCTTTGGTAAAGGTGTTACTCCCCTTTGTAAGGGCAAAAGATGCAGAGTTCCACCTTCTTCAAATAAGTCAAGAAGATATCCTGTTGAAATCTTTTTCCACTCATTCTCAGTTGGTAACCGATAGTGAAATGTTCCGTCATTTGGTGCTATTTCAGCGTGGGTACTCAACCAACCACAGAACCAATTTGCCTCGTTCCATGTAATCGGTAGTTCAAATCTGTTATCTTCGCTAGCTATCTTTCGATAGCTTAACTCTACTAAGGCGTGAAACTGGTTCTCAGCAACATCTTTTAAGAACAAGCGAAATTCATCTTGAGCAATCAATGTTCCTCGGACAAAAGTTTTATTGTTAAGTCGAATTCCTTGACGAAAACGAAATTTGAATTCCAGTTCAGAAATAGTCTCAAAATCAACTAACTTAGTAACTTTCATAGCAACAACTGATTCTTCAGTATCAGAAACAGTTGTTTTAGTAAAATTGCCTTTCTCTGCAGCCAGCTGCTCAATTTTGAGTTTTTGAGTCAATAGCTCATCTAAACGCTGACGAGTTACTGAAGAAACTTCTCGAGCCTGATCGCAGCAGCGAGCTGCTAACTCTAATAAATAATCATCTAAATCTTCGAGATAGTCATACAATAGTTGGTCTACCAACTGTGTGGCATCATACTGAGCTGCATAAAAGCAAATCACTTCATACCAACGAGCATTAGCCAAATTTCTAAGCAGTGTTGTCTCCATATTCTTTCCCAGTTCTCTGATATGACAGGCTGCTAAATACTCTTGAAATGTTTGATGGCTAAACTCATACAGCCCCAATTCCTTCTCGACTAGTAATCCAGAGATATCTCGCATTTCTTCCCAAAACTGGCTAGGTTCAATAATCCTTTCCCTGTTACAGCGCCCCAACTTCTCTTCAATCCAGGACGTTGCTTCTGTAGAGGTAAATTGTGTTGCCTCTCTTTTTACTAGCTCCCATGCCAATAGCTGCAATAATGCCTTATTCTCGGTGGCCGTTAGGCTCAGGCTGGTTCCTTTTACATAAGGTCGAGTCCCCAAAAACAAATTACAAATTCGCTCATACAGCTCCACGCGACGCTTCGGCAGAAACATATCCGCCCGGTGAGTATTTGCAATCAACGTTAGTAATAGTGGATTGCTCGCAATGGCTGTTAGTTGAAGATCAGCAAACAGCTGCTTCCTTAAGTCAGCGGCACTTTTTTTTACTGCATCGTTAATGTGAGCACTGACCTGTACAGGATCCAATTGTTCTCCTCGTTCCTGCTGATTGCTGCCCCACTCTCGTTCGTACAGCGCTCGGTACCAGTTATCAATAAAAGCTTCCTTTTGAGAGTTATTAAACCTCAGTACCTCCAGCCGAGTATCAATCTCGATAGGATGGCTGGGTTCATCAGGGCGCAGGTCAAATCCGTGGGGACGTGAGGTCAAAATAAACTGTACATTGCTGTAGTCTTTCATTTGGCCATCAACCCAGCGACATATGCTCTTACGCGCAGCCTTAGGTACTTCGTCCAGTCCGTCAAACAGCACCAAGCACTTACCATCTTTCAAAACCTGGTCAAACCAATGCTTCGACGGTTTTAATCTCTTACATCCTTGCTGAGTAGGAATATGCTGGACGATTAACTCACTGAGGCTGAGGGATTGTACAACTTGCTCCGGTCCCAAAAGCATTCCATAAATTTCCCGCAGTCGTAATAACACTGGAATAAACTGCGGTGTATTTTCCGGTGGATTAATTGCATAGGTACGCGTCAAATGGCGCATTAGCGTTGTTTTGCCATATCCCGGAGCCGCCAAAATGACGATGCGTCGGTGGTGGGACTGGTTCGGTGTTTGATATCGCTTTGGCAAAAAATCCCAGATTGTTTTTTGCCCAGATAGGTTCAGCTGCTGATCCCGTGTTTGGATCTGTAGTGGCACATAGACCTTGTCTAAGGCTAGGGGCTGCAGGTTTTGAAAGCCTTCTAGCTCGATGCGATCGCATTGAACCTTCAGCGCTTCCAAATACTGCTTATCAAACCCACGATTCAGTAACTTTGAAGTGGTTTTACCCAATTCCTCATTCAGGGCATCTGCCGTCTTCTCGCCAGAGGACTTCAATCCAGATTTCCACTTGTCGATAATGGGTTGGCCAAAGCTGGTGATCAGGCTTGTGGTCAAGGAAATTCCAAAGAATATAGCTGCCTGAGGAATATCTTCCAGATAGAGGTTGTAGAGACCATAGCCGCCGCCACCCAGCACTAGAAACTTGGTCACAGCATCTGTAATCTTCTCTTCCAAAGATTTATCCGGCGGCTCATTTCCAGATGATGTCATGGGGGATGGCTATGAGGTTACGTCTCTATTCTAATCATGTAGTATTTAGACCATGATATGAGCAATGACAGCTTAATACTCTGGAAGACATTCTTACTCAAGTAACCAGTTCATCACATCTTGCATTGTCAAATTCACGTTTGCTGCAAAGGTTGGTACTGGCAGAGGCTCGTTTGGTGCTTCCATATCAAACACCTGTAACGAAAACTCCGTACCGTATACAAAAATTGTCTGCTCATCTGGATCGATCAACCAGCCCATTTGACTGCCGCACTTTAAACAGTGCAACAACTTTTTGGTCACTTTCGTTTGGCTCTGATCCGGCGACAGTATCTCAATGGCCCAGTCTGGAGGAAGCAAAAACTGATTCGCAATAGTGCCATCCGCTTCACGGGGAATATTCTCCTGCATAAACACAGCCACATCTGGCACAATCGACCGCCCACCAAACGTACAACGCAGTTCTGGAAATGCTCGACCAACGCGATTGGGTTTGAGTGCCATCTCCACAGCCAGGGTCAAGTCTCGCTGAATCGTACTATGTTTCCCCTGAGGCATCGGCTTCTGGCTAATGTATCCGTCAATGTATTCGCTGGCGGGCTTTGTTTCTGGCAATGCCAGAAACGCCTCAAGGGTAATGGGTTTAGTGGGCGCTTGAACCATAGAAAAGGCAGGTAGCTCCAAGAACTATTGTATCTGGACTACCTTGCGTCTAATGCTGTTGGTCGTCAAACCACTATTTTCTTTGGAAGGGTGCGTTGCGGCAAGCCTAACAGCGCCAGGTTTATTCGTAAGCGTCCATGGGGAGGCAAGAGCAAACTAGGTTGCGATCGCCAAATGCCTGGTCAATCCGATTTACCGTAGGCCAGAACTTCCGCTCCTTGGTCCACTGCGTTGGATGCACCGCCTGCTCTCGGCTGTAGGGCCGATCCCACTCCGCCGTCAGGTCAACGGTTGTATGGGGCGCATTCACCAGCGGGTTATTGTCCTGGGGCATCTGGCCAGACTCAATCTGACGAATCTCATCGCGGATAGCAATCATGGCATCACAAAAGCGGTCTAGCTCGGCCAGCGATTCACTCTCGGTGGGCTCCACCATGATGGTGCCAGCTACTGGCCAGGACATCGTGGGCGGATGGAAGCCATAGTCAATCATGCGCTTGGCAATGTCGTCCACATTGACATTCGCTGACTTCTTAAAGCTGCGCAGATCCACAATGCATTCATGGGCCACCAGACCCGCGTTGCCTTTATAAAGAATGTCATAGTGACCTTCTAGTCGCTTAGCAATGTAGTTAGCGCTAAGAATCGCGGTTTCAGTCGCATAGGTGAGACCGGCAGCTCCCATCATCTGAATGTACATCCAGGAAATGGGCAGAATACTAGCGCTGCCCCAGGGAGCGGCAGAAACAGCCCCTACAGACTGCTCGGTACCTAAAGCAGGGGTGAGACGATGACCGGGTAAAAAGGGCACCAGATGCTTTTGTACACCGATGGGGCCGACGCCGGGACCGCCACCACCGTGGGGAATACAGAAGGTCTTATGCAGGTTTAGATGACACACATCTGCGCCGATATCGCCGGGGCTGCACAGTCCCACTTGGGCGTTCATATTGGCTCCGTCCATATACACCTGACCGCCATGCTGGTGAATGGTGTTGCACACGGTGCGGATGCTGGCTTCAAAAACACCGTGGGTGGACGGGTAGGTAATCATCAGAGCGGCCAGATTGGCGCTGTGCTTTTCAGCTTTGGCGGTGAGGTCGGCCACGTCAATGTTGCCGTCGTCGTCGCATTTGACACCCACGACTTTCATACCAGCCATGACGGCGCTGGCCGGGTTGGTCCCATGGGCCGACTGGGGAATTAGACACACGGTGCGATGATCGTCCCCTCGCGACTGATGATACTGCCGAATCACCAGCAGCCCGGCGTACTCTCCCTGAGAACCCGCATTGGGCTGGAGCGAAATTCCGGCAAAGCCAGTGATCTCAGCCAGCCAGGTTTCTAGCTGCTCAAACAGCACCTGATAGCCTTGGGTCTGGTCCAGCGGCGCAAAGGGGTGAATCTGCCCAAATTCGGGCCAGGTGACAGGCACCATCTCAGCGGTGGCGTTGAGCTTCATGGTGCAGGAACCGAGGGGAATCATGGCCGAAGCCAGGGACAGATCCTTCATTTGCAACGCGTACATGTAGCGCAGCATCTCGGTTTCGGAGTGGTAGCTGTTAAAGACAGGATGGGTGAGGTACTCGCTGGTGCGGGTCAGTGCTGCCGGAATAGTGGGCTCCGACTTAAGCGCCTCTATGGCTGGCATGGGTTGATCCCCTGCAAATATTTGCAGCAGCTGAACCACGGCTGCCGGAGTGGTGGTTTCATCCAGGGAAATGCCGATGGTGGTAGCGTCGATGCGCCGCAGATTGATGTGTTGAGTGAGGGCGCGATCGCAAATCTCCCCAGCCTGCTCTCCGACGTCTACTGCCAGGGTGTCAAAAAACGGCGTTTCTGGGACACCAAAGCCTAGCTTACTCAAACCAGCTGCTAGCACCACCGTCAGCCGATGGACACGGGTAGCAATCGCCTTTAGCCCGGCGGGTCCGTGGTACACCGCATACATACTAGCCATTACCGCTAGCAGGACCTGGGCCGTACATATATTACTGGTGGCCGAGTCGCGGCGAATATGCTGCTCGCGGGTCTGTAGCGTTAGCCGTAGCGCCGCTCTGCCCTTGCTGTCTTTAGAGACTCCCACTAAACGCCCTGGCAGCTTGCGAGCATAGGCGGTCTTAGTGGCAAAGTAAGCGGCATGGGGACCGCCATAGCCCAAGGGAACACCTAACCGCTGGGTATTGCCCACGGCAATATCGGCCCCCATTTCACCGGGGGCTTTAAGCAGCGTCAAACTCAGCAGGTCAGCGGCTACTGTGACCAGCGCACCTGCTTCATGGGCAGCCGCAATCGTTTCGGTATAGTCAGTGATGGCACCGGTACTGGCCGGATACTGCAGCAGCATCCCAAACACAGGCTGGCTAAAGTCGGGCTGTTTGCTAACCACTACATTGATCCCTAGCGGCAGCGCCCGAGTTTGAATCACTTCAATGGTTTGGGGATGACAGTCCGTCGAAACCCAGAACGTCTTAGCTTTTTTGGCCTCTTTGTTTTTGCACACGCCCAGACTCATGGTCATGGCTTCAGCCGCAGCAGTGCCTTCATCTAGCAACGAGGCGTTGGCAATTTCTAGCCCCGTCAGGTCACTGACCATGGTCTGGTAGTTAAGCAACGCTTCCAAACGCCCCTGGGAAATTTCGGGCTGGTAGGGGGTGTACTGGGTATACCAGCCAGGGTTTTCTAAGATATTGCGCTGGATGACGGGCGGAGTGATACAGCCGTAGTAGCCCAGGCCAATGTAGCTGGTGAGCACCTGGTTTTGCGCTGCGATCGCACGAATACTTTGGAGCGCCTCATGCTCATTCATCCCCTGCCCCAGCGACAGCGCCTGAGCGGAACGAATCTCAGCTGGAACAGCCGTCCCGATTAGGGTTTCTAGGGTGTCATACCCCATCACCTTGAGCATGTGGTCAACATCGGAGCCAGTCAAACCGATGTGCCGTTGGGGAAAATCATTCGGGGTGGCCAGCTCTTGGGCCCAATTGACGGCGAGACTAGCAGACATCGGCTGAGACTGTTCGTAAGACATTGAGAACTCCGATAAGTAGATCCACATGAACACGACATTGGCCAGCTGGCAATCGTTCCCGACTCAAAAGCCGCTGCTTGAGGAATCGGCCGCACCCCTGGCATTTGAAAGATTCCCTACCGCTAAAACAATCCCAAGATCGGCAATGCCTAGCAAAAAGCCATCGGATATCCGACGGCTTTGATTAATTATTGTTACCTATTTCCTCCGGGATTTCACTCGAAATTCTTAACCCGCTGTCAAAGCACCACCCCCAAAGAGCGCTTTAACAGCTAGCCATAGGAATTAATCGCTCACGCCTTCTACCTGCTCGGTGTACTCATCGGCGGTCATCATGTCTTCGTCCAGGCTGTCTAGGTCGTCTGCTTTTACTTTGATCAGCCAGCCGTCACCATAGGGATCGTCGCCAATTTGCTCTGGCGCATCCAGCAGCTGGTCATTGCGCTCTAGCACCTCGCCATCCACTGGCGATTTCAAATCTTCTACGGCCTTAACGGATTCGATAGTGCCAAACTTTTCGCCAGCTTCTACGTTGTCACCCAGGTCAGGCAGTTCTAAAAACACCACATCCCCTAACTGGTCAATGGCAAATTCTGTAATGCCAATAGTAATAATGTCGCCATCGATTCTTAGATACTCGTGGGTATCGGTGTACTGCAAATCGTCAGGATATTCAAAGGCCATGGGGTTTCCTCAGCACGTCCATAACTTGTGAAAATAGGCTTGCGATCGCAAGCTTTCAGCATGCTGCTCCCTGATTGGATAGCATTTGTTGATGAAAGTTTGCCACGGAAGTTGGCCTAATAGATAGGGGTTAACAGACTTTTTCTGTATTTTCTAAGTTTTTCTAGGATTTTTTAAATGAACTTGCCTCAAAAAAACAGGGATGCCATACACTAGCCGCAGAACAAATAGGCACACTTCGATTTCTCGACGGCATCCATGGCAAATTTCATTGACGATATTCCAGAAGCTCGACGCGAAGCACTGATCGCCAGAGCAGAGCCAGCAAAGCCGTCCTCCTCATTTAATCCGATTCCCTTACTGCTCGGGGTCGTGGCTATCCTGGGTATTGGCGGCAGCGCTGCCTGGTGGCTGTACTCCAGCGGGCTGTCTCCTTCAGTTGAAATCGAGTCGTCAGAGCCGTCAACCGAACCATCTGAGCCTGTCCAGGGTGAAACAGCCGCAGCTGCTCCACCCGAGGTAACCAGTCCGGAAGTTGCCCCCCCTAACGACAGTGCTTTGCTCGGCCACCGTCGCTACGAAATTGCCGATGCTAGCAGTTTGGTCACCCTCTCCACCAATGCCATGGTGCGGCTCAAACCCGAGGTGGCTCAAAAAATAGAAACCATGATGACAGAAGCCAGAGCGGCAGGCATCAGTTTGGATGTGATTTCTGGGTTTCGCTCTTTAGAAGACCAGCAGTATCTGTTTTTTGATCTCAAAGCCGAACGAGGCCAAACAGCCCAAACCCGAGCAGAAGTCAGCGCCCCTCCTGGATACAGCGAGCATCACACAGGCTATGCGGTTGATTTTGTCGATCTGTCTCAACCGGCTACCGAGCTAAATACCTCATTTGAAAATACGCCTGCATTTCGTTGGCTAGAAGAGAATGCAGCTTACTACGGCTTTGAAATGTCATTTCATAAAGAAAATGACCAAAACGTAGCCTATGAGCCCTGGCACTGGCGCTATGTGGGTAATCAAGAGAGTTTAGAACTGTTCTATCAAGATTAGCACTAGCTGCAATCATTGCTGAACAGCCTTTTCTAGGTGCTTTTACCAGTCCACCAGGTTACTGTAAAGCCTTTTGTATAGAAGGCTTTACGTGTTCTTCGCACTTTAGTTTCTCTGATTGGGGGAGCGGGCAGTCTAGGGCGGTGGCGTTCTATGGCTTGTTAACAAACGGACGTCACAGCATTGTGTCTGTTTTGTGAGCTGTGCGAATGAGTTCTTCTTCTCCTGTGTTAGACCGTCCGGCCAATTTGTTGGAGCTGCAACCAACAGTAGGGTATGGGTTAGTTGCGATCGCGCCCAATGTCCCAGATGCCCATATCCTTGCAGAGGGCACTCTACCCAATACAACGGTCCTTAGGCTAACGCCAGGCACCGACGCCATTGACCAAATTACCAGCGCTCTCCAACAACATCCTGAGACCACCAGTTTACATATCATCTCCCATGGCGCTCCAGGAACTCTCTATCTGGGTGAGACTGAACTCAGCCTGACAAATATAGAAAGCTACAGTTATCAGCTACGTCAATGGTCCAGCCTAGAGCAAATCCTTCTCTATGGCTGCCATGTCGCTATAGGCGATGCCGGAGAAGAGTTTGTTACAAAGCTGCATAAGCTTGCAGGTGCTGACATTGCCGCCTCTCGCACCCTGACGGGCCATACTTCTCAAGGTGGTAACTGGCAGCTCGAAACTCGCACAGATGACTTCACTATTCAAACAGCTCTGATATCTAAGACCCTGCACAATTATTCTTATACTCTTGGCGAGTTTCGTATTGTTAGCCTGGGGGGCAGCATTATTGACGAGGTTCCAGCTAATAGTGCTGTTGCCGACCACGACGATATTACCGGAGACGATCGAGGCGGCATTGCTATTTCAGGTACCAAAATCTTTGTCACAGGCGATGCTCAGACTGGCAGCGTCAATCGCAGCGATCTCTCCGGAGGTGTTGCTCTTAACACCCGATATGACGGCATCTTCAACGATATTGCTACAGATACGGTTTATACCCTGGGTACTGACAGCACTACCCCATTAGAGAGTAACAGCGGTACAGCAACTGTCACCCACCTGCTAGAAATCGATGGCTCAACGGGTGCGCTTACGGGTGATAGTGTTGCCCTTTCAGGTGCAACTGTTGCTGTAGATACTAGCGGAGACGAAAATGGAGTATTTTCAGGCTATGGTCGAGTTGTCGTCTACGATCAAGATGGCGGCAATTTCTACGATATCGATATTGCCTCTGGGGCTGCTACTAATGCGGGTAATACGGCCACACCTGATCTCCGTGGCAGCGAGAACTGGGCTGACTGGGGTGTGGCCGAATATTTTGATAGCCAGCTCTATGTCACCTACCGTAATGATGCTGCAGCCAATGAAATCGAACGTCTGCGAGTCTCAGATGGCACAACAGAAACATTAGGAACGTTTAGAGACCTAAGCGATCTATCTTCTTTTACAGTCTCTCCCAATACAGGCCGCTGGTATTTCCACTATGAGGGTAGTGGTCAGTTTGATCCTGATAGGTTAACCAGCGAAACGGTTGGCTTTGCTGATGCCACCTTTGATACTGTATCGTCAACCAACTTTCGGATTACTAGTTTGGGTGGGAACGTCACCCTCTCATCCAGTAATTCCCAAGTAATCGATCATGATGCGAGTACTGGAGATGATCGTGGCGGCATCGCTGTCTCAGACTCTCGAGTATTTGTCACGGGTGATGCAGCTACTGGTAATGCAGATCTTGAGCTCTCTAAGGTCTCAGTATCACGCTATGACGGCATTTTTAGCGATATTGCGAATGGCAAGGTCTATACCTTGGCTACCGATAGCACCACTCCTCTAGTTGAAGATAGCGGCATCGTTACGATTACCCATCTACTAGAGCTCGATGGCTCTACGGGGGAGCAAACCGGTATCAGCATGGCGCTCTCCGGTGACCCAATTACTTTAGACACAGATTCTTCTGAGAACGGAGTCTTTGCAGGCTATTGGCGTACAGTAATCTACGACCAAGACAGTGGCAATTTTTACAACATCGACCTCATTTCAGGTACGGTTTCTAACTTAGGCAATGCGGCGACACCTGACCTCTATGGGAGCGAGAATTGGGCCGACTGGGGTGTAGCCGAATACTTTGGGGGTGAACTGTACGCTACTTATCGCAGCGATTCCGGTGACGAAATAGAACGTTTGCAGATCTCAGATGGTGCAACTACAACACTAGCAACCTTTAGCGATCTGAGTGATTTATCATCCTTTACGGTATCTCCTACCACTAATCGTTGGTATTTTCACCACGAAGACGACAGTCAATTTGGCGGTGATAGTGAGACTCTGGGCTATGCCGATGCCAGCATTGTGGCAGGTGCGTCAATGGGCGTTGGAGAATTACAGATTGTCAGCTTGTCCGATACTAATTCGGCAGTCGTTGATCATGATGATGTCACAGGTGACGATCGTGGGGGCATTGCTATTTCAAACTCCCATGTGTTTGTCACAGGTGATGATGCTACGGGCTATGCTCCCCTAGATTTGTCCTCAGTTTCAGGCCCAAGTCTCTATGATGGTATTTTCAATGATATTGCAACGGGTACGATCTATACCCTAGGTACCGATACCAGTACTCCTCTAAGGGCTTATACAGACGATGCAACTGCAACGGTTACCCACTTGCTCGAAATCGATGGTAACACGGGGGATTTAACCGGTAACAGCATTGCTTTATCCATGGCGATCGATTTGGATACTGACAATACTAACGGCGCTAGTGGTGTTTTTGCCGGTCATGAACGTGTTGTCATCTATGATAATGTCAGCGAAATTTTCTACGATATCGAGCTGCCCTCAGGAACTGTAACTGTCGTAGAAACCGAAGCTTCACCGGCTCTGTTTTATGGTGAAAACTGGGCAGATTGGGGCGTTGCTGAATATTTTGGCGATACTCTGTACGTCACCTACCGTAATGATTCTATAAATGCTGAAATTGAACGACTTAACCTAACTGACGGTACTACTGAGGTGATCGCCTCATTTGCTGATATCAGCGATCTCTCTTCCTTTAGCGTTTCCCCAGAGACCGGTCGTTGGTATTTCCACTATGAAGGTGGTGGTCAGTTTGACCCTAACTACCTGACCGAAGAAACGGTGGGCTTTGCCGATGCGGTTTTTGATATTCCTACGGCTGGCCTTGTTCCTCAAGCTAACAATCTACTCACTGTCAATAGCGACAAATCTGCCCTTAAGGTGACCCAGATAAGCGGTGCGCCGGGCGAAATCTATGAAATTGCTGTTGTAAAAACGGAGACAGATGGCAGTATTAACGGCATAGACAGCGATGATGCTAACTATCTGAATGAAGTGCTGAATAATGCACAAATATTACTTTCCACATTGCCCGATAGCGATATCTCAGATCTTAATCCTTCCCGTCTGCTAGAGGTAACTGAAGATAGTAACCTGCAGTTTATGCTCATCCGTAACGGCACCCTAGATTCTCTGCTCAATACCGGTGTTGGTGATGTATCTTTTGCGCTACCGGATGCTGATGGCCAGTCTCCTATTTCTATTGCCGGTAGCGCTGATGCCCAATCTGTTGAAATAACCTTTCAACCAACAGGTACTGATATTCCAGTCATTCTACAAATGGCGTTAACCGATGAAACCCCTGCCATTGGCACAGGTCTCCAGGGTACGGTTGAGGGTGAGATGATCGATCTGCGCGCTGAAACCGGTGAACTAACGGTTAATATTGAAGTCTATCGTGAGGCCGCCCTAGATAATCTAGTGGGCTTTTATCAGGTTGAAAATGAGCAGGGTCAGGTGTTTGATGAGTTTGGCAATCTGCTCAACCCAGGCGACATGGGCTATATCAAAGCCGCAATGCAGCAAAGTGTTACAGAGCTGAGTCTATCAGGAGAAAATGGCTCTGTTATTAACAGCACAGCAACCATGATGGCAGGCAAGCTACTGTCTACATTTATTGTGGTCGATGGCACCACAGAACAGCTGCTGGATAACGACATAGCTAATGACCCCATCGTATACTTTAACCATCTGGGAGCAAACACTGACGGCCAGGACCATGTGCGTCTGATGGGTGACAACACCTTTGGATTTGAGGATATGACTGGCGGGGGTGATATGGACTTTGATGATGTGATTGCTCGAGTTTCGTTTGGTTAGGAACTGTCGAGTCAATTCGATAGTCTGGGTGGGTACCTGGTACTCACCCTTTATATTGAGACACACATGAGATTTTTGTATCGACTTTACTGTCGCAGCGCCGTGGATTAAGGCTCTCAATTTGACTCAGGGGCAACTGGCTCGGGGATAATTGCAGTTCCTAAGCTAGCACCTTTAATAGCTCTTAATTCATCGCGTTCGTTATCAAGAATTCGTATATTCAGGGGCTCCTAGCTGATTGGCCGTTGCGTAGTGACCCTCATACAGCAGTTCAAGCTGACCGCCATGTTCTTGTAAAAGGGCAATCTGTCGTTTGTAGAGACCCCGAAACAGGTTGGCAAACAACAGTGTAAAGATAGCGACCACCATACCGGCAGCAGTAGACACTAATGCTTCGCTGATGCCCCCCGTTACTAATTCGGCATTAGAGCCAATACCACCGATTTCAATTGCGTCAAATGAGCGGATCAGACCTAAAATGGTGCCGAGCAGTCCTAATAGCGGCGAGACTGTAATAATAGTTTGAAAGATCGTGTTAAAGCGCTTTAAGAGCGGTAACTCTGCTTGGGTAGCGCTTTCTAAAGCAAGGCGAAATTGACTGGGTGAAGGGCTTTCCAGTTCTAACGCTTCTAGAAAAATACGGGAGATGGGCAGATGAATACTTTGTCTGAGCAGTGAGAATACATCCATCGGCGTACGACGATAGGTAGCTAAGACTTGTTTGACAACTTTGCGCTGATTGCGGTTGATGCGTGTCCAGAACACTAATCGTTCAATAGAAAGTGCGATCGCAACCAGGGAAAACAGCGCCAGCGGCCACATGACAATCCCGCCCGCTTGAAAAATTTCAGTCAAAGACATACCAATCTGCCAGGCTCTAGAATTTAAACTGTCAAACTAGCTTGCAACAATCCATGCTAGGGCACAAGTTTAGATGCCTGATATGCCAGTATTTAATGATATTCAATGTCATATAGCAGCGCATTTAAAGGATATGGTTTCAGATTCAGTAAGCGCATACGAGAATCATGCTCGCAAATTCTTAAATGTTCGAGATCGTTCGACGATAGGCATTGATGTTATTGAACAGTGGGCACACTCACTCTCTGCTGGTAGTGATGTACTTGAAATTGCCTGCGGTGGCGGCATACCTGTTACCCGTACACTTGCTGCCGCAGGATTAAATCTTTGGGCAATCGATTCGTCGCCTACGCTTATATCCGAGTTTAAAATCCGGTTTCCAGATATTCCCGTCGACTGCGCACATGCCCTAGAAAGTGACTACTTTGGGCAAAAATTCAGTGCAGTCATATCTATTGGACTAATCTTTCTGTTGAGTAAAGACGACCAGGTTATGCTAATCCGCCGGGTGTCCGAACTTCTATCGCCTGGAGGTCATTTCTTGTTCACAGCGCCGGTTGAAATTGGGATTTGGGCTGATATGAACACCGGTCATGAGTGCCGTTCTTTAGGACGGGAACGATACGAAAGTATCTTGCGAGCGGCCCAGTTTCGCATATTGGACACCTACGTAGATGAGGGGCAAAATAATTACTACGCAGTGGAGCGAGTCTAGGTCTCACCATCCCAGGGCGACTAAATCTTTGATAACCTCTGAATTCTGTCACAACTAGGACCAATCATCGTCGGTAATCTATGATTTCAAAATTCACTTTGGATCTTGGAGCATCGCTTTCGATAAACTTTGGGTGTTACCCCTGTTATCTGACGAAAGACTTCTGTTAGATGAGTTTGATTGGCAAAGCCGCAGTCTAGGACGATGGTGCTAATTGCAATCGATTGCTGTTTCAGTTCTTAGTCGAGGTGCATCAGGTCGTGCGCGCTCTGGCCGGAATTTTGCTGGCCGATGAACATGTCGGGCACCGTTTTACCATTAAAAATAGCTTGATTCAAGCCATGGAAGTCTGTCCACCACCGTCCGCCCTAACAAGGCCCATTTGATATCCTTAGACTGAAAGCAACAAGCGATCTCATGAAGTGGGTTGATCTCAAACACCTAGATCCAATAATTCAGGAGACAAAAGCTCTGGGGGCTAGTGTTGAGGAGATTGGTGTGTCAGATGAGGAGCGACCCATTTATGCCGTAACGATTGGAGCTGAACAGGCATCTTGGACGGTTGTTGTTGTTGCTGGCTTTCATGCTACTGAAGTAGTTGCGCCACTTGCTGCGATATCTCTAATTCAAACGCTGGCAGGAAGTCTGCCTACACCTGTGAGGTTTTGCATCGTGCCTGCAGCAGATCCAGATTGTGTATTTCAAAACGCCAGAGCGCTATCTACAGATGTTACCTTACGAGATCTGCTCAATCTCAGTCATCAGCGAGATTTGGAGGGGCATTTCACAGCAGACACTTATCCTGAATGTGTAGCAATTCGGCAATGGCTTGAGCAGTTTGACCAAATTGATGCCTACTTTTCCTTACACTCCGCACACTGTATTAGTCCAGGACTATTTTTCTATGTGAGTAATGCGTCTAATTCGGACTGGGTAAGCCAAGTTGCAAATCAGGTCACTGTCACCACACCAGATTGGATTTCATTGTTGTCCCAGGACCCAACAGGGCTGTCTCAAAAAGCTTTGTCTCCAGGATTTTTCGAGCTAGAAATCCCCGAGTGTAAAAGGTTGAATACTCCTGGTAACTCGCTAACGTTTGTAACGCAACGATTTCAGCCTCAGTACGTTGGTGTCTCAGAGATGCCGTTGGCAGTTTGTCCCACTTTGAGCCGGGCTTCACTCACTGAAATCGACCAGTGCAACCGAGATGTAAAGCAGACAGGACGCACCAGTCATTTATTTCAAGAAATCGATTTGGATACTCAACTTCGCATCATGAAAACCTGGGTTTGGTCGGTCATTGATATTGCTGCTGCACAATCGGTCTAATGCTGCGAACTAAAGACTTCACTGATGGAGTTGCAAAGCTATTATTTTTCGAACATAGATAAATCTCTATTTTACCTACCCGGTTTCTCTAAGGATAGGTCTAGAGAACTACGCTGATAGGAACAGGCATATGCCGCAGCGAGTTCATATACTGTAACTACACTTAACAAAAAAATCTAATACTATGTCTCTCTTAACAGCTAAGCTGCCCTCCGGACGATGGGGTATTTTTAATAGTGACAATCGTCTTTTGTTGACCGTTGGCAGTCAGCAAACCTTGGAGACAATCCTGATGCAGCTTTCTAGTAAACAGGTTCCTGTAAAGATTCTGGCAAACGCGTAGAGTCAGTTGACCAATTGCTGAGCTTAGAGCAAGCAGGATAGTTCCCTCGACTTTTCGGTAAATAGAAGGTTCTCACCATAGTCAATAGGGCAGTCTATGATGGCTGGAACATCGTCTTCTAGCGCTTGTTTGAGTGTTGGAATAAAGTCTTCTGTAGCAGTAATTCGATACCCCTGAAGACCAAAGCTCTTAGCCAAAGCAACAAAGTCGGGGTTGCTAAATTTGATAAATGCGGATTCGCTGTAATGATTTTGCTGTTTCCACTCGATCAGCCCATAGCCGCCATCATTAAAGATAATGGTGACAAACGGTTTATCCAGTCGCAGAGCCGTTTCTAACTCCTGGCAGTTCATCATAAAGCCACCGTCTCCGGTAACGGCGACAACTTTGCGTTGTGGGTTAACCAGCTTAGCTGCGATCGCACCCGGCACAGCAATTCCCATGGACGCAAACCCATTGGAAATCAAGCAGGTATTAGGCCGCTCACAGTGGTAGTTACGAGCAACCCACATCTTGTGGGCCCCCACATCCGATAGCACAATATCTTCTGGCCCCATCACCTGTCGCAAATCGTAGAGCAGCTTCTGAGGCTTAATGGGGAATGCCATATCGTCTCGATACTGTTCATAGTCTGCTCGCATCTCATCGCGTACGGTCTGAAATGGATAGCTAGACTGGTGCTTGCGGTCTACCCGCTGCAAAATCTGTTCGAGAGAATCAGAAATGTCTCCAATTACCTCTACTGTTGGCATATAGCTACTGTCAATTTCTGCGGGGGTCAGTCCCACATGAACAATGGGAATTTGACCCTGGGGATTCCACTTTTTAGGCGGATATTCTACTAGGTCATAGCCCACTGCAATCACTAGATCGCTCTTGTCGATGGCGCAAGAGATAAAGTCTCGCTGCTGCAGCCCCACAGTCCACAGCGCCAGCGGATGCTGATAGGGAACCACGCCTTTACCCATAAATGTGTTGGTGACTGGAATTTGCAGCTCATCAACCATTTTGATAATGGCTTCACTAGCTCGGGCTCGAATCGCTCCATTGCCAATCAAAATGAGCGGTCTTTCTGCTTTAGAAATAGCCGCAGCGGCGGTTTTAATGGTGTCAAACGCGGCAAATGTTTTCTCGTTACGGTTTCGGACGAGCGGCTTTCCTGCTACCTCCATGTCGGCAATATTTTCTGGCAGATCAATATGTACGGCACCTGGATCTCCCGTTTGAGCAAGCTTAAACGCCTTGCGAACAATTTCAGCGGTGTTGCTGGGGCGCACAATTTGAGTATTCCACTGGGTCACCGGAGCAAACATCGCCACGAGATCAAGATACTGGTGCGACTCAATGTGCATGCGGTCAGTTCCCACCTGCCCAGTGATGGCAACTAGGGGAGCCCGGTCTAAATTGGCATCGGCTACCCCGGTAATCAAATTGGTCGCACCGGGTCCCAATGTGGAGAGACACACTCCAGCTTTGCCTGTCAGCCGTCCATATACATCGGCCATAAAGGCGGCTCCTTGTTCATGGCGGGTAGTCACAAACTGAATAGAGGAGTGTTTTAGCGCCTGCAGCACTTGGAGATTCTCTTCTCCAGGCACGCCAAAAATATACTCTACGCCCTCATTTTCCAGACAGCGGACCAGTAGCTCAGCTGTGTTCATATAGTTGTCTCCTTAACCCACACATACCGTTTTGGCGTTGACAAACTCTAGGATGCCGTGTCGGCCTAACTCTCGCCCAATACCTGAGCGTTTGATTCCACCAAAAGGTAGGCGCGGATCAGACTTCACCATTCCGTTAATAAAGATGGCTCCAGCGTCAATTTCATTAATCAGACGCTGCTGTTCTGCAGACTCTTGTGTCCAACCGCTAGCACCTAAACCAAAGTGGGTGCTATTGGCCAAGGTAATGGCCTCGTCTAGATCCTGAACTCGAAAGATCAGCGCTACAGGCCCAAAAAATTCTTCTTGAGCCGCCGGGGTGCCAGGGGGAATATGACTCAAAATTGTGGGCGGATAGAAATTTCCTAGCTCTAGTTCAGGCGGAAGACTGGCTTTAAGCTTTTCCACATTACCTCCAACCAAGGCTTTGGCTCCGGCAATCAGACAGGCATGGACCTGTTTACGAATATCTCGCAAAATAGCGGGTGTCGCCAGGGGACCAATATCGGTCTCCGGCTGCATGGGATCGCCAACGGTTAGCGTCTGATACTTCTCCACCAGCCGAGCTTCAAACTCATCGGCAATTTGTTCCACCAGAATAAATCGTTTAGCTGCGATACAAGACTGCCCGTTATTCTGCAACCTTGCTTTGACAGCAGTTTCCACTGCTTTATCCAGGTCGGCGCTGGGCATGACGATAAACGGATCGCTGCCGCCAAGCTCTAGAACAACCTTTTTGAGATGCTGTCCGGCCAAAGCCGCTACCTGAGACCCGGCAGGACCGCTACCCGTGAGACTGACGCCTTGAACTCGCTCGTCAGCAATCACCGCGGCTGCTTGATCGGCTCCAATCAGTAAGGTTTGAAACACACCGTCTGGAAATCCAGCTTTTTGAAACACCTGCTCTATGGATAGTGCGCACTTTGGTACATTAGACGCATGTTTGAGCACCACTGCATTCCCGGCCATCAGCGCTGGAGCCGCTAGTCGAAACACCTGCCACAGGGGATAGTTCCACGGCATCACCGCTAGGATGATTCCTAGGGGCTGATAGCGCACATAGCCTACATCTGAACGTTCGTCCGCCAGATAGTCGGCCCCATTTTCAGCATAGTGGCGACAGACCCAGGCACACTTTTTGACCTCTGCGATCGCAGCTGCCAGCGGTTTACCCATCTCCTGAGTCATAATTCGACCGAGAATATCGGTGTGATCTTCTAAATAGTCTGCCGCCGCGCACAGCCAGACGCTACGGTCATTAAACGAGCTCCATCGATACTGTTGAAACTGAGTTTCTCCTACAGTTAAACACTCCTCTATTTCAGCGGATGTAAGCGGAGAATAGGTTTTATAAACGTTACCAGTTGCTGGATTAACACTTTTAATTGTCATCGCTGACCTCCCGTAGTGTTAGAAGAGGTTAAGTGCAGAGGATAGTTCTACTGTGACAATTTCTGTCTATGTCAGTGCCAGTATTGACGTGAATATTCACGATATTACGCAATACTCAATAAATACGAGCGTAGGCGCTCCTCAGAAAGATTTAAGCCAAAGTACTCAAACGTGTGGCGGCTTGTTTGAGAATTCTCACAGATTGGCGATCTGTTAAAGGTCACTGTGCCCAAAGACCCAGGCGTTAGTTTGCCTGGAACAGACAGGTATTCAGTTTCCAAGGCTCAATGATGCATCCTGGCAACGGCTAACGTTGAACCTGATTTCTATCTGCCGAGAGTTAAGAACTTATTAAGTTAACGTTCGAATTACGATTCTGGCAGTTAGAGTGGTAACCAAGATACCTCCTAACTGCGTCTTCAGCCCCGTTGAATGCCTTTGTTGGCTAGTTCATCAGCGGGGCTGCTACTTGTCTAAAGACAATTTTGCTAGTCTCTTTACACTTCTTAATGAGCCAGCTCGATACATAGCTATCTTTTAAGAATTGTATCAAAGGCAGCAAAACAACAGATTTTAGATTCTCTTAGTAGCTAAGGCCTGTCATTGACTGAAGATGAACTTCCCATGTCAAACGAATACAGACCCTAGCTGACTTAATCAAGATGCGTGCCGACGTGCAGCACGTTTTCTAGAGATTGTTAATGATACGTCCTAGAGAGCCTCAACAAAATCAGTAGCTTCTTTGCCACAGGCTGCATGGGTTCCCCCTAGGGTGCGACATTTCTCTTTATAAATTTTGCGAGCCAAGCTAGGGGGGAGCTGGGCCGCATATGCCAATGCTTTATCAAACATGGCTACGCTGTCATCGGTTTCCGACTGTCGTCGGTGTAGCTGTGCTTTGAGATAGAACAGCTCAGGGTTGTTGGGAGCCGTTTCCAGTGCCTGGTCTACCGCATCCATTGCATCTTCCATTTTGCCTAAATCTCGATACCCCAGGGCGATGCCTCGATACGCCAGGTAGCTGGGGCTGCCATGCTCAGACAGTCGTTCGATCGCTTCTTCAGGATCGGAAAAGGGTAAATTAACCGCCAGCATCAAATCCATAAAGCCCTTGACCAGATTAAGTTCTGGGTCGGTGCTGTCAATCTTTTCGGCCTCACTAATGTGACTAAACACCTGCTGCAGCATGGCTAGAGCAGCCGGGGTACTGCGGGCGACACCTTCAGTACTCATTAGATGGGCCCCTTCCATAAAAATACCCACAGCAGAATAGAGATGTCCCCGTAGCGGATTCGCTTCGAGGAGTGCCTCAGCTTTGGATTTTGTCAATCCGGCTTCTGTTGCAACGGTCTCCCAGTCTTCATCCAGATAGGCCATCGACGCCACCATGGCGTGAACCAAGGGGTCGTCGGCTTCAGACTCCATAGCTAGCTCAAGCGCCGTACCAGCATCCACATAGTCACCCTCTTTAAAGAATGCTTCAAAGGCTGCTTCGGTATGGGGACCAATGTCATGCTCGGTTGTTGAACGAAAGGGATCGCCTGCTAAGACGGGACTAGACAGCAGGGTGAGGGTAGCTGCTGTGAAGACTCCTAAAGATCTAAGATAGCCGCGTCGGGCAAACAGGTTCAAAACTCGAAACGTCATAGGCCTAACCTTATAAATGTGATGAAAGTGAGCGTTGTCGCTTGAGTATAGCGATTGTCTATGACAGCTATGGATAATCTGTGAAACTCTATTAGCTGGCATAGGCCATATCTAGGAGATATTTATGACACAGTTGGACCACACTGATATTTCTGTTGGCGAGTCCCTTCGGTTTTAATCCGGTCGCCCGTGGGTGAACAGATTTGATTAGCCAGTACAACCTTTGCGGGAAAAGGAATTTGGCGCTGGGGTTCTACTAGCCACAGGGTGACTTTCTCAGTTGGAACTGTGTTGCTATTGACTAAGCTGGGTTGCCAGGTCTCTAGGGCAGCCGGTTCAGTAAATGCCACTTGAATATCAGGGGTCTCAGGCGGAATCGCCAATACATAGCTAAGGACACGAGCGCGATAGCTATTGCGCTGAGGGGCAACCAGTACGATAGTCGGCTGATCGGCTGTCCCTAACCGACGACCGACCTGGCCAGGCAGATACGATTTAAGTAAAGCCAGGTCGTAACTAATAAAAAGCTGGCTGATAATACCGGCGGCGATCGCAACTCCTACCACCCATCGCCCCCGATGCACCAAAGCGATAGCCGCGATGACGGTTACTGCCGGATACAGCATAAAAAAGTATCGAGGAGCTAGCGTTAGATCCTTACCGATACCGTAGGTTACCGCCAACATCAGTCCAAATACCATGAGGCTATAGCCCACAATAGGAGACCCTAGATCGAGCCGCAGCTCCTGCTGCCATCCCTGTCGGAGCTGATATACAACCAGTCCAAATACCGTCAGCATGATCAGCGCAGACACAATCACCACACCCGTCGGTACCTGTTCTACAGGCAGTAAAATCAGCATAAATACAGCCGCGACCAAAGATTGCAGCCAGGGTAAGATCAGCGTTTGCCAGATGGGGGTTGATTGACTAAGCCAGCTGGTGCCCCCTTCACTTTGAAAATGCACGAGCGCAGTGGGTAGCCAGGGCAAATAAAGCAGCACAGTGGCTGCCATGGCCAGCAGCCAAAACAATGTTTGAGAGAGCCGATGCCGTCGCCAGAGCAGCTTACTTAGGGTGACTGACCACTGGGCAACAATGCTAAAAATGTAGAAATAATGAACATAAAGTCCGAGAGCATTTAAGCCAATCCAGCTTAGCCAGATGCGCCAGGAGCGTTCCTCCTGGAGAAGCGCAATCCAGTTAACTAAGGCAAATATTGCGATCGCAACTGCCAGACTATAGTGTCGGGCCTCCTGGGAGAGATACACCCCATAGGGCGACACGGTCATCAGCAATGCGGCGATCATACCGACTCTGGGACCGGCCAGACGTCGCCCCAGGCAAAATATTCCAGCCACTGCCGCAACACCCCACAGCACCGCAAACGCTCGCATGCTCCAAACGGAGGTGCCCAACCCCTGCAGCCAGCCGTTCATCACCACAAAAAATAACGGTGGATGGTTGCTTTGCGAAGTAATGGCTGCAGCGGCCTGCCAGGGCGTGCCTGGATCGTCTAGCAGGGTCCAATATTGTTCTGGCGGTAGCAGCGTATTCAAGGGAATCTCATTTAAGCTTTTCCCAAGGCTGTAGAACGCTGTGTACAGTTCATCGACCCATAGGGGTTTAGCCGTCAGACGCCACAGCCGTAACAGTGCCGCCAATACCAAAATTAGCGGCAGATAGGATTGATTCGTTAGCCTCAGCTTAGGCAAGGGTTCGACCTCGCAAATACTGTTTCAGCATGGTAGCCGATTCGCCAGGCGTTTAGGCACCGGATCTGGTGATGGTAACGGCCACTCGTCCGTCAAAGTTGGGGACCGGAGCAGTCAGTTTTGTAACTGTCACCTGTACCTTTTGCAGTCGGGTATCATTCTGAAGCGCCTGCGCTGCGATCTCATCTGCCAACCGTTCAATCAGCTTAAATTTCTCTGTCTGAATAATCCGCTGCGTCTGCTGAACAATATCAGCATAGTTGTGAGTATCCGCCAGACTGTCGGACTTACCCGCCGCCGATAAATCCATCCACAGCGTCAGATCTACCTCAAACCATTGACCCAAAACATTTTCTTCTGGCAGCGCCCCAATGTAACCATAGGCCCGAACGCCAGTTACTTCAATCTTGTCAGTATTCATATCAAAGCGCCTTGAGAAATTCCTTTAATGGGGCAAGACAGGGATGCTCCCAGGTCCTCTGATTCATGGCATACCTACCCGCTGCTTCAGTTCTGGTCTAGAAGCCCAAAAAGCAGTCATCGTTGCTTCAAAGAAACGTTTATGAGGCAAAATACCTCGATGACTCAAACAACAGAATTCGCTGAGATCATCGAGGTCAGCCTAGGCTGCCTGGGAAATAGCTTATGCCTAAATTAATGCAATCAGAGCAAATCACGATGGGTAAACGGTTTTGCGTCTTTCCCTGCATACGTGGCAACAACATGACCATTGCCAACCACTTGATATTTGTAAGTGACTAAACCTTCTAGTCCAACCGGACCTCTAGGAGGCATTTTTTGAGTGCTGATGCCCACTTCAGCGCCAAAGCCGTAGCGGAAGCCGTCGGCAAAGCGGGTAGAGCAGTTATGGTACACGCCTGCCGCATCTACCTGGGCCATAAACTGGTCGGCTGCGGCTTGATCTTCTGTTGCGATCGCATCCGTATGCCGCGACCCGTAGGTATTGATGTGGTCGATGGCCGCTTCTATTGAATCCACCACACGAACGGCCAAAATCAGATCGCTATACTCGGTAGACCAGTCGTCTTCGGTCGCTGCTTGAATATCGGTGAGCACCTGCCGAGCGGTTTCGTCTCCCAGTAGTTTTACGCCTTCTTGTTGCAGGGCATTCGCTAAAACAGGGAGTGCTTTTGCTGCAATATCTCTGTGGACTAGCAGCGTTTCAATGGCGTTGCAGGCCGATGGATAGCCCACTTTGGCATCCACAGCAATCTTAGCGGTCTTCTCTAGATCGGCAGTCGTATCCACATAGAGATGACAAATACCGTCCGCATGGCCCAATACCGGAATTCGAGTATTTTCTTGGACAAATCTTACAAAAGCGTTGGACCCTCGGGGAATAATCAAGTCTACGTAGCTGTCTAGCTCTAGCAGCGCCCGAGTCTCTTCTCGGGTGGTGAGCAGCTGCACCGCATTCGGGTCCAATCCGGCCTGGGTAAGCCCCTGACGAATTGCTTTTACCAGTGCCTGACAAGAGCGGACGGCTTCTTTTCCACCTTTGAGAATGACGCCATTGCCAGATTTAACGGCCAGTGTGGAAATCTGCATCACCGCATCTGGACGGGACTCAAAGATAATTCCCAGTACCCCCAGCGGACAGGCAATCCGCTTGAGCACTAACCCATCGTCTAGCTCACGGTGAATCTGTACTGTTCCTGCCGGGTCGGGCAGCTTCGCTACATCGCGCACTCCCGCGATCGCACCTTTGAGCTTTACCGCATCCAGCTTCAAGCGACCGTAAAGCGGTTTAGCCAGATTGTCTTCTAGGGCTGCTTTAAGATCGGCTTCATTGGCTATGGCAATATCAGCCGCCGCGGCTTCTAGGGCCTGGGCAATTGCTTCAATGGCATCATTTTTTTGCTGGGTAGAGAGGCTAGCCAGAGTGCGAGCTGCTTGACGGGTGCGGGCTGCGATCGCAACCAAATTTTCGACAGCAGCAACCGAAGATACAGACATGGGCTATGGGTACTTATTGTATTAGTCCAGGATATACGCGGAGGGAGGACACAGCCCAGCCGGTTGTAGGAAGTTACTGAACACCCGCATTCTCAGCAATTATCTGTTTTGCCCGCTGCCAGAGCGCTTCAAGCTCTTCAATACTGTGGTCATCCAGTGGTTTATCTACCGCCTGCTCCAGCAGTCCAAATCGCTCTACAAAGCGACGATTTGTCCCTTGCAGCGCCGACACAGGGTCGATATCACACCAGCGGGCCACCTGCATCAGACTAAACAGTACATCACCAAACTCTGCGGCCTGATTCTCCGCGCTTTCATGGGCCAGCGCGTGGCGAAACTCCCCTAGTTCTTCATCTACCTTCTCCCACACGCCATCCAAGGTTTTCCATTCAAATCCAGCCCTGGCCGCTTTTTTAGAGATCTTCATAGTGGCCATCATGGGAGAAAGCGTTCGACCGTAGCGGGCCAGCTTATTCGTTAGAGGCGTATCGCTAGTGTCCTCCCCTTTTTCAGCCGCTTTGATGGTCTCCCAGCTAGCGTGGACCTCTTCTGGCGTAGCTGCTAGGTCGTCACCAAAGACATGGGGATGACGTCGAATCAGCTTAGTGGCAATTCCCTGGGCCACATCTGCCAGGTCAAACACATCCGTCTCACTAAAAATCTGTGCCTGCAGGACAACCTGTAATAGCAAGTCTCCCAGTTCTTCCGCAATATGATCCGGGTCTCCCTGCTGAATAGCGTCTACCACCTCATAAGCTTCTTCAAGCACATAGGACAGTAGAGTTGCCGGTGTTTGGGCCAGGTCCCACGGACAGCCCCCATCGGGACTACGCAGCTGAGCTACGACATCGATGAGATGTTGCAGCGCTTCTAAAGTTTTGGACTGCAGATTAGTAGACATCGCTATAAGTTAAAGGAGCAATAGCACAAAAGGTACAGACACCTCGCAGCATCTCAGACCTGATGATACAGGCGAATTACAGTTTGCCTGAGCATGAGCCAGCGCCGTGGGTCTGCACCTGATGGATAAATCCATTGTGAAGGATTCATCCTGCCATATTTTCTTTGGGAAAAAGATAGTGTTAGAGCACGGTCATCTGCTAATATCTATTCCTGTGCAAATGCGCAGTTCACGGACGGTTAGCTCAGTTGGTAGAGCGCCTGCCTTACAAGCAGGATGTCACTGGTTCGAGCCCAGTACCGTCCATATGCTGAATTAAAGTTTGGGACGCTGCGCTGTTCGATGCTATTGGCAACGGGCAATAGTATTTATGGATCCGATGGTGGTCAGCAATGTTCCTGTTTTTTAACTGGTCTGCTTCTCGACCTGAACCCTTTGTCCTTTATGAGATCTTGTTATCAGTTCTGTAGAACGTTAACAAACGACGTTGGGTTAGAGAGTAGTGATTTCCCAGCTTCTCAACGTCTGAGGCCAGTGTTTCCTTGACAGCCTGTATCTTTATTTAATCAGATCTTAAAGACAGCAAGGTTTTATTAAGAAGCTACCGACTTCCTAGAATTATTGGGAATAATTCTAGTGGTGCTTCATTGAGAAATTTTTTCTTACAGATAAGTTGCATCGCAGCTAGCTAATCGGGTTTGGACAAGACCTTTGGTTGAGGCTGGGATTTTTGCAATGTCCTCGAAGCTATTCGGGGGATTCATCTGCCTGCTGTTTTTTTGAATCTTCCGTCCATACGTCTCGACTATGGTATTTGTTAGTACTAAACCCACTCTTCCACGCTGGCTCTGCGAAACTATACTATTGGGCACTTTGCCCTGGCAGCACGGACTTTGTCAGTCTTATAGCCGTTTTAGCCAGGTCTTTACGCTGCATGATGCTTATTTATTAGGAACCTATCAAAGCTCGAAAGTCTATGGAGAAACTGTTCTGTGTTTTCTTTGGGATGCTCTATGGCTACCTCGAGCTGTAACCCGCCAGGCCCACCCGCAAGAACCGATTTTTTTATTAGTTAAGACCAATAAAACCTTAGGCATTGCCCTGTCTGAGGGCACATTACCCAAACCTCAAAGACAGTGTCAGCGCATTCTCAAGGCAGAACATGTGGCCGTAGATGATCAAACTGTTTTGGTTATTGACGATACCCAAAGAAATACCCTGACGATTGTCTTCTCCGGTCAGCCACATTTTCTGGCAATGGATAATCAGCGACAGATTCTAGATTTAACTATCTAGGGGATAAGGATTTTATCAGGTCTAAAAAATAATGGAGAAGAGACGTTCCATGGAACGTCTGTACGTTCAGTGATGGAGCCTGATTAATTTTGTTTCTGTCGATATGGGTCAATAGTCTTCCACCAAGGCTTTTCTAGCGACAGACCGCTACACTAGGGTTAGGTAAACAAATGTAAACATGGCCCTAGTGATGAATTCTAAGCTGTCGAATGCTCGCCCTAAGGTAAGTGTGATTGGGGCCGGTATTGGTGGTCTGACGGCGGCAGCTCTGTTAGCTAAGCGGGGTTATCGCGTCCGCGTCTTTGAGCAAGCAATGGTGCCTGGAGGCTGTGCGTCTACATTTCGTCGCCGGGGATTTACCTTTGATGTGGGCGCCACTCAAGTAGCTGGCTTAGAGCCAGGTGGAATTCATCATCAGATTTTTACGGAGCTGGGGTTAGACCTACCGGCGGCTGAGCACTGTGACCCGGCCTGTGCGGTTTTTTTACCAGGAGAAACAACGCCAATCAATGTGTGGCGCGATCCTCAGCGCTGGCAAATGGAACGTCAGCGTCAGTTTCCAGGGAGTGAACCCTTTTGGCAAAAGCTAGGCGATCTGTTTAGCTACAGCTGGCGGTTTCAGACCAGGCAGCCAGTTCTGCCACCGCGTAGTCTTTGGGATACCTGGCAGCTGACAAACTCTTTGCGACCCGATACGCTGCTGACGGTGCCCTATACGTTTTCGACGGTGGGTCAGCTGCTTAAGGGATACGGTCTCTATGACAACCAGCGGTTAAAGACTTTTTTAGATCTGCAGCTCAAGCTTTATTCCCAGGTGGGAGCCGATGAAACGGCTCTGCTATATGCGGCTACTGCTCTAGGCGTTTCTCAAGCGCCCCAGGGTCTGTTTCATCTGCAGGGCAGTATGCAGGTGCTTAGCGACGCTCTGGTTAAGGCCATCAAACAGTACGGCGGTCAGGTCTTGCTAGGGCATTCGGTGGAGCAGATCCATCTGGAGCACAGTCGGCCACGCTTTGTACATGTTTGTCAGAAAAAATCGGGTGAAACTTGGTTGGAACCGACCGATCATGTTGTCGCAAACGTTACGGTTCAAAATCTCACGCAGCTGCTGGATGACCAAACACCTCGGGGTTATCAGCGGCGGGTGGATAAATTAGTTCCCTCGTCAGGTGCCTTTGTGGTGTATCTCGGTGTTGAACAAGCAGCCATTCCTGACGACTGTCCCCCCCACCTGCAGTTTCTCTATGACTACGACGGTCCGATTGGAGAAAACAACTCGCTGTTTGTGTCGGTGAGCCGTCCGGGAGATGGGCGAGCACCGGTAGGTAAGGCAACGATTGTGGCATCTTCGTTTACAGATGTACAGGCATGGGAGAAATGCAATGACTATGGCGCATTAAAAGCTGAGTACGAGCAGGGTGCGATCGCAAAACTCAATCAATACTTCAACTTGGATCCTGAGCACATTATTCACCTCGAATCGGGTACTCCTCGTACGTTTGCTCGCTACACCGCTCGTCACCAGGGGATGGTTGGCGGTATTGGTCAGCGGCTATCCACCTTTGGTCCCTTTGGATTTGCTACCCGGACTCCCATTCCTAAGCTGTGGCTCGTAGGCGACTGTGTCCATCCTGGCGAAGGCACCGCCGGAGTCAGCTACGCTGCCCTAACAGCCGTCCGACAGATAGAGCAAATGGAGCGGTAGTGTAGCTGGTAAAGGTGCGATCGCAAAAATTGTTTATGGCTTGCAAAAATATCCCCCTGACCGTTGATGAAATCAGGGGGATTCTTAAGGTTCTCTTAGGGCATCTGGTTTAGATGCAGGCGCTGTGCCTAAGCTCTAGCGCCGACGAGAGCAGGCTGTTTGGCCGATTTAACAACGACTTGGGCATCGTCATCTAGATCAAAGAGTGCAGTATCGCCATCGGTAATGGTGCCAGCCAGGAGGGCCTCAGCCAGGTAGTCTTCTACCAGGCGGGAGATAGCTCGACGCATGGGACGAGCGCCGTAGGCTTGGTCATAGCCCTCATTCACCAGATGCTGCTTAAAGGCATCGGTTAGCTCTAGCGTGATATTGCGCTCGGACAGACGGCCAGTCACCTGGGTGAGTAGAATGTCGGCAATCTGCGCCACTTCAGACTTAATCAGCTGACGGAAGACAATAATCTCGTCGATACGATTCAACAATTCGGGACGGAAGAACTGCTTCATTTCTTCGTTGACCAGGTTGCGAATATTGTTGTAGCGAGAGGTCATCTCATCGTCTTCACCCAGCTCAAAGCCGAGACCGCCGCCACCTTTTTCAATGACTTTCGAACCAATATTCGAGGTCATGATAATTAGCGTGTTCTTAAAGCTCACTTTACGACCCTTGGAATCGCTGAGATGACCGTCGTCTAAGAGCTGCAGCAAAATGTTAAAGACGTCGGGATGAGCTTTTTCAATTTCGTCTAACAAAATCACCGTATAGGGCTTGCGTCGAACCGCCTCAGTCAGCTGACCGCCTTCGTCATAGCCCACATAGCCTGGAGGAGAACCAATCAGCTTAGACGTAGACTGGGGCTCCATAAATTCCGACATATCAATGCGGATCATGGCATCTTCAGAGCCAAAGACAGCGGCGGCTAGAGCCTTGGCTAGCTCTGTTTTACCCACGCCTGTCGGACCTGAGAAAATCAGACTGGCAATGGGACGATTGGGGTTGCGCATACCTACACGAGAGCGACGAACCGCCTTAGAAACCGCTTCCACCGCTTCGTTTTGACCGACCACGCGCTCATGCAGTGTGTCTTCTAAATGCAGAATCATGGCAGATTCTGACTCAGTCAAACGGCTGACCGGTACCCCTGTCCAAGAAGCGACAATATCGGCAATGTCTTCATCGGTCACCTGGGGGTGAGGGCTATCACTGGGTAAAAGGTCCGCCAGCAGGGCCAGCTCTTTAGTACGCAGCTCGCCAATTTGGTTAAATGTCTGACTTTCAATTAGCTGCATCATCTCAGACTGAACCTTACGCAGCTCGGTCCGCTTATCGCCAGCAGGAATTTTCTGCGAATAGCGCAACCTGACACGTGAACCAGCTTCATCAATCAGGTCAATCGCTTTATCGGGCAAATGACGGTCGCTAATATAGCGATCTGAAAGCATCGCCGCCGCTTCGAGAGCCTGATCGGTAATCGTCAGGTGGTGGAACTGCTCGTAGCGTCCCCGCAGACCGCCCAGAATTTCTAGAGTGTCTTCTACTGACGGTGGATTAACGACCACACGCTGGAAGCGACGCTCTAGAGCCGCATCTTTTTCGATGTGCTTACGATACTCTTCTAAGGTGGTGGCACCAATGCACTGCAGCTCGCCGCGAGCTAAGGCTGGCTTGAGCAGGTTAGCGGCGTCCATACTGCCTTCTAGGGAGCCAGCCCCTACCAGGGTATGAATCTCATCAATCACCAAGATAATGTTTTGAGCTTCGCGCACCTCGTTCATCACCTGGTTAAGCCGCTCTTCGAAATCACCCCGGAACCGAGTACCTGAGACCAGCATGGCCAAGTCAAGGCTGACAACCCGACGCTCAAACAGCGCTTCAGGAACATCTTGGTTGACGATACGCTGAGCCAGTCCTTCTGCGATCGCAGTTTTACCGACACCGGGTTCACCGACCAGCACTGGATTATTCTTAGTCCGTCGTCCCAGAATTTGCACCACGCGCTCAATCTCTTGAGCTCGACCAATGACCGGGTCAAGCTTGCCGTTAGCGGCAAGCTCCGTCAGATCCGTACTAAATTCAGCTAAAACACCGCCACCGCGCTTGGAGGAACCAGTTTTATCATCGTCCCGTGAACGACTGCCGCCGGCCGGGACCGCAGAGACTTCACCAATGGTTCGAATCAGCTGAGTGCGTACCTGGGTCGGATCGACTCCCAAGTTATTGAGGACTCGATAGGCCACACTTTCCACATTCTGGGTCAGACTAAGCAGCAAATGCTCCGGCTCAATGTAGGGATGATCCAGCTTACGAGCTTCTTGAAACGCCTGCTCAAACACCTGCTTGACCTTAGGTGTAAACGGAATCTCCGTTGGACCGTTGCCGGAACCGCGACCAATAATGGACTCCACTTCAGCACGGGAATTTGCCAGATTGACTCCAAAATCGCTGAGTACTCGGGCTGCAATGCTAGAGCCTTCTTTCACAATTCCGAGGAGCAGCTGCTCGCTACCGACAAAATTATGTCCCAGGCGTCTTGCCTCCTCCTGGGCTTGCATGATCACCGCAATTGCCGCATTGGTGAAATGTTCAAACATGGTTTATGGACCTCTGCCAGGATATGGAGTCGAAATCTATAGAAAAGTTGAATAACTTGATATTAACCAAGGTTACTTCAGACGTTAAGTTTTTTAACTATGTAATAAAAATATACCCATCTTCGAGGCATCTCGACAGCCTGGAGAGCCGAATTTGGGTAGGTAGGGTAATCCGTATAGCCCTGTAGACAACGGTTATGGTTTCAGTTTGCCCGAAGGATAAAGGAAAATATAGGAATATAAACAAACGTCTATCTAATCTCTACATCTGCGCAACGTCCATAAAAGATTCATAAAGAAATCGTCCCCATACCTGTATTTACCGACAGCAGATATGGGGGGCTCGGATTATGTTTGCCAGAAAGTGTCCGCTTGTGTATGGGGCCGTTGGCAAGTCGCGCTAATAATAGTTTGTTTAAGTCAAAAAATAATACGTCAACTATTTGGAGATAAGGCTTGATCTCTACCCACAGTCTGACATTTACGGCTAGTAACCTAAATAATCAATTACACCTAATGATCGCTGTAGCTGCCAGCCTAGATAAAGTCGGCTTGAACCGTCTGACAGGTTGCTAAAATTTGCTCGTCTAGCTCAGACAGCGTGCTGATGGACGTAAAACCACTAATGCCAAATTCACTTGCGGCCTGACCTGCTGTGAGCGTAGGTTCAGACTGCACAGCCAGAGAATATGGATGACTGGTCTGATCGTAGCTGTTAATCACATTCAAATCGAGATGAGTTGAAGATATCTCTCCATTGAAGCAATCAAATGATTAACTAGTCATGTAAAACGCTCCCACAGCACGGTCGCCCTCTACTTCAAAGACCATGTAGGCAGAGCCTAGCTGATTTGCAACCGGCTGTTGACCATATAGATAAACCCCGTCGGCTAGCGGGCCATTGGGTGCTGGGTTGGCAAAACTGGCACTGGGAGCAAAATTACTTAGCAGTGCGGCTCCGAGTAACGCAAAGGCAGATTTAATAAAGTAGCTGGGACGAAATGACAAGTAAGCCATGGGATATGTGGTTACACCTCTATGTATCTAAGTATTCCTGAATAGCCGATCTAACTAAGTGACACTCCTAGACCCAGGGAATGACGTTTAACACATGGCCCCGTGACTACAGTCACAACTCACCCAGTTGCTCTGACGACCAATGCAGCTTTGCTAGGTATAGCTAAACCTTAGGTCATAGAAATGGGGGCCGACATCCTCTGTTGGGAGGAGAATGAGTAAACATTGGGAAGAGAATCTGGTGAGAGATTATGACATCACATAAAACCCTTGAGCATCAGCTGGAGCAGCTGGATGGACGTAGTTACTCTGCTTACAAAAGTCTTAAGGGAATCTATACGTTTTCTAACTTTGATCTCACCCTGGCACACATCCAAGGTGATCCGTTTGCTCCACCTAGTCGAGCGATTGTTTGGCTCAGCCATAAACAGGCCGAAATACCTCACAATTATTGGCAGATGCCGCTTCAACAGAAGGTACTAGCTGATTTTCTACATCGAACTGTTGTGAGCCTGATGCCGTCTATTCAACCGCGACAGAGGTCAGGCGGCTATTGGGTGGTAGCTCCAACTAGCCAGGTTGTTTTGGCTAGAACAGCGGTCCAGGTCACCCTTAAAGGAATTGAACTCCGGTTAGGAATAGGACTGCCGGCCTTTGGCAGACGAATCGCAGGTCATAAAGCAAAAGAGCTGCTATTGCAGGACTTACCTCAGCTGGTAGAAGCAGCATTTCAGTATCAGCCAGGATGGCAGCCGCTGCTCGAGCAGCATATAGCGGTTGTTGAAGACGCTTGTGCGCTAAGGGCACAGCTGCAGGAGAAAGATCTGGTGGCCTTTATCGCTGACGGGGCTATCCTGCCCAGGCAAAGCAGCGTTAGTACACAGCCCTTGGTCGATGCGGTACCGTTTAAGTCTCCTTCATCTTTAGCAGTAACGTTACAGACGCCTCATGGTGGGGCCATCACAGGGTTGGGAATACCGGCTGGGATAACGCTCATTGTAGGGGGAGGCTACCATGGTAAATCGACAATGCTAGGTGCAATCGCTAACGGTAGCTACAATCACATTCCTGGAGACGGTCGAGAACGAGTGGTGGCCAATGCTAATACGGTTAAAATTCGCGCAGAGGATGGTCGGAGTGTAACCGGGGTTGATGTTTCTCCGTTTATTAGCCAGCTACCCCAGAAGATTTCCACCCAGAGTTTTTGTACGGCCAACGCCAGTGGCAGTACCTCTCAGGCGGCCAACATTTTAGAAGCTATCGAAGCTGGTGCCAGGATGCTGCTAATTGACGAAGATACAGCGGCTACAAACCTGATGATTCGAGATCGCGCCATGCAGACCCTAATCGCTAAAGAAAATGAACCCATCACCCCTTTTATCGATAAAGTACGACAGCTCTACGCTGACTACGGTATTTCCACGGTGCTAGTCATGGGTGGCAGCGGCGACTATTTTGAAGTGGCCGACCATGTGATTGCGCTAGAGAACTATCTCGTCCACGATGTTACGACCAAGGCTAAAGCGATTGCTGCTCAGCATCCTAGTAATCGACTGAGTGAGGGCGGCCAGCACTTTGGTTCCATTACCCAACGACGGCTGCGGCTGCCCGACCGTAAACCAGCTAAAGTAAAATCTCACGCTCTGACGGACCTGACCATCGGTACCGAAGCCGTAGATTTACGGGGAATCGAACAGCTGCTGGAATCGGGGCAGGCTCGAGCGATTGCCCATGCTATTTTGACCTGGCAACAGCAGAGCCGTTCGCACGTCCTGTCCGACCTGCTCGATGACATCATGACCTGGGTAAACCGACAGGATTTTGATGCACTGACCCCTTATCCCATGCGGGACCTTAGCGAAGTCCGTCGCCACGAGCTAGCTGCCGTCATTAACCGCCTAAGAGGTCTAGACATAATTTTAGATGAGACGACGGCGCATCCAGGAAACTAATACTCTTCCTAATAAGAAAGACAACTATTCAAAGAAAAATGAGAAATAATTGTTGGGCTTGATAAAACCCTCATCCTTGATCAATACGAGGCCATTGCTTCGGCAACAACATTTTTTGTAGTCAAGTTCTCTTTAGAGCTTAAACAAACCGGTAGCTGTCTAGTCTCCCTGGGCAAACTGAGTCTAAATGTGCTTTTTTATACCTGTTTTATGCAACATTCCCAACGGTCTTATCAACGACCTCGTGTAAGGTGGTCCTGGCTTGTGCTCAGCTGTATTAGTCTGATCTCTGGTTTTGGATATCTGATGATGGCAGACATGACGGTTCCTGTAAAACTGACTCAAACGTCTGCTGAACAAGCACTCCAGTAGGGGCGGGCGAATATATGATTCCAGGTACCTCTTAGAGCAAGGATGGTTGATAATAGAAAGCGTTGTCAAAAACGCTAACTCTGCTATGCCTGTACCCACTAATTTAGCGACTCTGGACGGTCAGCCCTTAAGTCCAGATGCGATCTCAAATAAAGTCGTTCTATTTGTCAACGTTGCCAGCGCGTGTGGTTTAACACCTCAGTATAGCGGTCTGGTTGAGCTAGACAAGGCATATGGCCCCAAAGGATTTATGGTTGTAGGCGTCCCTTGCAATCAGTTTGGTGCTCAAGAGCCCGGCACAGCTGATGAGATCAAGGAATTTACTAAGACAAAGTACGATGTGGATTTTACCCTGCTAGAAAAGCAGGACGTCAACGGCGCTAACCGCAGTCCGCTCTACCAGTTTTTGGTAGGTGATGGCGATGATATTGAATGGAACTTTGGCAAGTTTGTGGTTGGTCGTGATGGTGAGGTTGCTGCCCGATTTGACCCCAAAACAGCCCCTGACGATCCTGAGCTAAAAGCGGCGATTGAGAAGGCCCTTTAGACACAGATAAACTAAATACCGGTTTGCCCCTCTGACTTATGCAGTCAGAGGGGCTTTTGCTGTAGGTCCTAATCTCTATTGGTTAGAAGCGACGCTGTCACTTTTTAGGAGCATTGCTATCCTTGCCAGTTTTTCTTCTGGCGAATAGTTTTGGTAATAGATTTCCAGCGAGCTTTTGAGTTGTTTTGAGTCTGTTGGTTCTGCCGCCGTTGCCGGTAGGCATGTTCTTTGTGCAGTTTTTGGTAGCTCGTTAGACGTTTTTGAGAGAGTTCTCCAGCTGCGATCGCGCTTTGAATCGCACAGCCAGGTTCTAAACGATGCTGGCAGTCACGAAAGCGGCATTGTTGAGCCAACGTCTCAATATCGGCAAAGGTCTCATCCACGCTATCTTCCGCCAGCCACAGCTGCAGCTCTCGCATACCAGGAGTGTCAATCAACAGGGCTCCGCTCGGTAAACGCATCATGGTGCGAGTCGTGGTTGTGTGACGACCTTTACTATCGTCGTTTCGAACCGTCTGTACGGCCTGTACCTGAGCGCCCATAAGCTGATTGGTCAGCGTAGATTTACCCACACCAGAAGAGCCCAGCAGGGCAACAGTGTGCCCCAGACCCAAGTAGGGAACCAGCGCCTCTAAATTAGTTTGCTGGAGAGCGCTAAGAACAATGATGGGAACCCCCAAAGCAATATCTTCGACCGCTGCTATTTTAGAATCAAGATCCTGACAAATATCAGCTTTGTTCAGCACAATGACAGGACTTGCTCCACTTTCCCAGGCCATGACCAGATAGCGCTCTATCCGACGCAGATTAAAATCTTGATCTAGCCCGCTCAGTAAAAACAGCGTGTCCACATTGGCAGCAACAACCTGAGCTGTAGTATGGGTACCGGCGGCCTGACGAGAGAACTGACTTTTACGGGGAAGGACCGCTTCTATCAGCGTCTGATCTGTGGCTAATTGAGACCGAATTACGACCCAATCTCCTATGGCTGGAAAGTCTTCAGGACTCTGAGCTTGGTGTCTAAACTTGCCAGTCAGTATGGCCGTGGTATCTCCATGCTCAGTGTAGAGCTGATACTGACTACGATGCACTACGGCGACTCGCCCAACGCGATACCCTTGAGCCGCATAGGGAATAAAGCTGTGAGCAAAAATATCGCTCCAGCCTAAATTGGCTAATTCCATGACGAACTATCCTCTAGGTCAATTAAATACCAGACCTATCGGGCATTTGCCCATAGGCCACGACCGTAGAGTAATGATGAGAAAACGCCGTTAGAATCCTACTTTCAGCGCTCTCAAAGAGACATTCCCTACGGATACGGGGGACATAGCAAAAAGGTTCACCGACTCAGCCATAGGAGTTAGTCTCCTGACGTGTAGAAAATATACCCGCTCAGTATAGCGAGGATTATGGAACTGAGCCCAAATCTATACAAACTGATATTCAAATCTGCCCGGTCATTGGCGAATGTCAGACATGACCACAGAGGATGCGATCGCCTCTTTAATGAAATGTGTATGATGAATGGCGTCAATATCCGTTTGCCCATCGCCGCTATTTGCGCCATGAACGAGTCACGCCAGTCTTTATTACTCAAATCAGCTGATATTTCGCTAGCGTACCTGCTGCTGCGTATTGTTGTGGGGGTGAATTATTTCAACCATGGCTTTACTCGACTGGATAATATTCCCGGTTTTGCCAATTCTATGGTGGACGCCATGGAAGGTGCCTGGATGCCTGATTTTTTGGTGAGGCTAACGGCCTATTTTGTTTCTCCGATAGAGTTGGTGGCGGGTTTGTTGCTAGTCGTAGGACTATTTACTCGACTATCTTTAGTTGTCACCTTTGTCTTGATGGTTATTTTGATGTATGGGGTCACCGTTGTTCAGAACTGGAACGCGGCCTCCAGTCAGCTAATCTACAATATCGTGCTGTTTATTTTGCTGGCAGGGTTGGGATACAACCGCTTCTCTTTGGATACTCTTGTGGCAAATCGCAAACGCAATAGCCGCTAGAAAAGCTGGTATCCTTGGGTATGAGAAAATCTATATTTTTTCTCTCATTTCTGTTGTTTTCAATGCTATGACAACTGCAAACACTTCTCTTACTCTATCGCTCACAGCCGACATATTGGACAAGCTGCGGCCCTACCAGCAGGAGCATGATATTACCTCTGTATCTGAAGCTATTTTGACAATCTTGCACGAACGGTTAGAAATTGACGGTCGACCCGTTCCTCCGTTTTCTCCCAGACCTTCTATTTATGACGGTGTGGAAGATGGACCCTGTGAAGTATTGACTGAATATTTAGGGGCCTGAGAAAAAGCTCAGCGTGTGGGAGGAAAAGGCTCTAAAGCGACTTAAAGCCGCAGGAACGGCATGTCAATCTGAAATTTGAACATCGTTCTAGCTGATACCATCAAACAAAAGCTTGGATGCCATTAGGAAGCATACGACTGCAACAACTGGACGAATCACATCTGCTCCTTTAGCCAAAGCAATTCTAGCTCCAATAGAAGAGCCAATTATCTGTCCCAACAGCATGACAAAACCTACTCGCCAATACACCTCTCCAAAAATGAGAAAGTAAAACAGCGATGATACATTGCTGGTGCAGTTTAGAACTTTGGTATGCGCCGTTGCTTTAGTCAGATTGTACCCTCGTAACCCCACCAGGGATAGCACCATAAACATGCCAGCACCGGGACCAAAGAAGCCATCGTAAAAACCAAGCAGTGGGGCAATTAATATTGAAAATGGTCCATGGGCCAACCGCTGCCGTTGGTCGGTGGCTCCTAGCTGTGGCGACAGCGCAAAATATACTCCCATGCTAACGAGCAAAAAAGGAATGATGGTCTTGAGAACGGTACTGTCTATCTGTAACACCAGCCAGACACCCAACATAGCACCGGCAAAAGTCATTAAAACGGTGACTTTGATATCTCGCAAACGAACAATCTGCTTGTTGAGAAAATAAAGGGAGGCTACCAGGGTGCCGCCGCTGCCCTGAAGTTTGTTGGTTGCTAGAGCTGCCGCTGGAGGAATACCTGCTATGAGCATGGTCGGTAGTACTATCAGCCCACCCCCACCCGCAATTGCATCGACACAGCTTGCTACGATGGCGACAACAAATAGAAGTGCCACCATATCGATGCCTAGATGCATATTGCTCCTGATGACCTGATGAAGACTCCAGGCAACTTATCACAGTCGAAAGGTTTTTGCAGATACATCAACCGACAGCCTTTTCACCGGTTTACAACGCTCTCTCGAAGATCGGCAATATGCAATTTTTTACCAAAACTGAGCAATCAGATACAAGATTTGTTTTGGCAATTGATAAATAGTGGTGAGCGTAAACGCATTGGCAAAGGAAATCTATGCAGTACTACACCCTAGGAACAACTGGATTAAAAGTAAGCCGTCTAGCGCTTGGCACCATGACTTTTGGCGACGACTGGGGCTGGGGAGCCGATGAGGCGAGCGCCCGTCAGCTGTTTGATGCCTATGTAGACGCTGGGGGCAACTTTGTGGATACAGCGGATCTTTATACCAACGGCAACAGCGAACGCATGTTAGGGCGGTTTATTCAGGATAGTAAAACCCGCGATCGCATCGTCATCACCACCAAATTTAGCTATAACGCCGACCCTGGTAACCCCAACGCAGGCGGTAACGGACGTAAAAATATTTTGCGCGCCGTTGAAGGCTCTCTGGAGCGTCTTGGTACTGACTATATCGATGTTTACATGCTGCACACCTGGGACCAGGTAACTCCGGCAGCCGAAGTTATGCGTACCCTAGACGACCTGGTACGCTCTGGCAAAGTTCGCCATGTAGCGCTGTCGGATGCACCTGCCTGGTACGTTGCTCAGGCCCAAACGCTGGCTCAGGAGCGCCACTGGGAACCCATTAGCACCGTACAGCTGGAGTACTCCCTAGCCGAACGCAACATTGAGTTTGAATACAGCGCTTTAGCCAAACACTTGGGCACCAGTCTCATGGTGTGGTCTCCCTTGGCCAGTGGCTTACTGTCCGGTAAATACAAACCGTCCGAGCAGGGGGGAGAAGGCACAGGCCGACTGGCAATGCTAGCTGACAGCGGTAATCCGGCCTTTGATAAATTTACTGAAAAAAACTGGGCCATTGTCGCAGAGCTAGAACATGTGGCGAGCGAGCTGGGTCGTTCTATGGCTCAGGTGGCCCTAAACTGGGTCGTCAACCGCCCCGCCGTCGCCTCGGTGATTATTGGAGCTACTAAGCTGTACCAGCTGCAGGATAACTTAGGAGCATTGGACTTTGAGATTCCAGCTGAGCTGCAGCAGCGCCTAGACAGGGTAAGTCGTCCCGAGGCTCGTTTTCCTTACACATTCTTTGAATCGAGTTTGCAGGGGATGCTCAACGGCGGTGCCACGGTTGGGGATAAACCTGTTTCTTTTAATCAACCGGTTTTGGTTGAGGGGGCCGGGGCCGGCGTCGCCGCAGAATAGCAAACACCTAACGGCTGAACAAAAGCCATATGCCCGCTAGAGCGACAACCGCTCCACAGACGGCGCGAATGGTAACGCGATCGCCAATCACGAAGGCCATGGGTAAAACCATAATAGGGCTGGTGGCCAGTAGCGACTGAGCGATCCCAGCCGGGGAATACTTTAAGGCTGTCTGTTGGAGCCAGATAGCTAGATAGGTCCCAAAGAAAGCTGCGATCGCAACGCCCCCCAACAATCGACCAGATGGCCGAGGCAGCGGCTGCGATCGCGCCAGCAGCAGCAGCCCGCCAGTACACACCAGCCCTGCCGACAGTCGCAGCAAACTACTCCATAGCGGGTCGACAACGGTATCTGCCAGCGCCGCCCGCGATAAAACAGTTCCCACCGACTGCCCCAGCGCCGCTAGTACCCCTAGCCCCACACCACGCATCGTTGAACCACCGCCCCTAGGGTTTTGGGAATAACCAGCCCCGCCCTGGCCAGGGCCTTCCTTAGGACTCCGTTCACTAATAACCCAACTAATACCGGCGATGGTCAGCGCCATCCCCAGCCAGGCCAGACCCGAGAGCTGCTCTTGCAAAAAGACGCCGGCGATCAGCGCCGACATAGGCGGAGTCAGCATCTCCAAAAGCAATGCCCGTCTTGGGCCCAACGCATTGACCGTGGCAAAGTAGGCCGTATCCCCCAGACCGATCCCGACTACACCGCTAATTAATAGCAGCAAGACTGACTCCATCGGTAACGACACCAGCAGCAGCTGACGCATTGCCAGCGTTAGGACAATAAACCCTACGGCCATTGCACCCTTAATAAAGTTGAGCACTAGCGGCGATAGGCGCTTTCCTAGCCGACCAAACATCAGCGTTGCCAGTGCCCACAGTCCCGCTGCTCCTAGCGCTGCTATTTCCACTTGAACCATCCTGTTCAGTTCTCGCAGCGAAACGATGAGTTTTGAATTTTAAGCTAAAGGCGTCCTATTCTGAATGCCAGATAAACGATGAAGTTCGTGGGGCCAACCCCACGGGTTAATGGCATTCTAGAGATATGCTGGTGTGTGAGCACCTTAAATCCATGGTGCTGCGCCAAAACCTATGTCCGTTGCTTTCAATCTCGACCCGCTGGTCTATCTGCAGAATCAAACTGCGCTCTCCCCTACCCTCCAAGCCCGTCTGGCAACACCCCTAACGATAGGCAGCGTCAGCGTTTACAGTCGCGTGCTGCAGTCACCGCTGTCTGGAGTCACCGATCTAGTATTCCGTCGACTGGTACGCCGCCACGCTCCCCAGTCGATGATGTACACCGAAATGGTTAGCGCGGCCGAGCTGCACCATGTTCGGAAATTACCTCAGGTGATGGAGGTGGATCCCGATGAGCGTCCCATCAGCATTCAGCTTTTTGACCGTCGCCCTGACTTTTTAGCAGAAGCTGCTAAAAAAGCTGTTGACCAGGGGGCAGACACTATCGATATCAACATGGGCTGCCCCGTTAATAAAATTACCAAGAACGGCGGCGGCTCATCGCTGCTGCGGGATCCCGACACGGCTGCCCGCATCGTTGAAACCGTCAGTGGCGCTGTGTCTGTGCCGGTTACCGCTAAAACCCGAATTGGCTGGTCTGAGCAGGAGATCAATGCAGTAGACTTTGCCCGACGCTTAGAAGCTGCCGGGGCACAGATGCTGACGCTCCACGGTCGTACTCGCTCCCAGGGCTACAACGGCCTGGCTGACTGGGGCTGGATTGCCAGGGTGAAGCAGGCTCTAAGCATTCCTGTCATTGCTAACGGTGATATCTTTTCAGTGGATGCGGCCATTACCTGTTTAGAGCAGACTCAGGCTGACGGTGTCATGTGCTCCCGTGGCACCCTGGGATATCCCTTTTTGGTGGGGGAAATCGACCACTTTCTTAAAACCGGGAAGCGCCGCTCGCCGCCCACAGTGGTGGAGCGATTACGCTGCGCCCAAGAGCATCTCACCATGCTGGCTGAGTACAAAGGTAAAAGCGGTATCCGACAGGCACGCAAGCACATGGCCTGGTATGCAAAAGGGTTTGACGGGGCCGCCGAACTGCGCGAACAGCTGTGCCGCATTGAATCAGTAGACGCAGGCTGCGGATTACTCGAAGCAGCCATTACGGGAATCTCCCCAGAACTTTGACCCCATAGCCTCCAAAAGACCGCTATAGTGTAAGCATTTTCTATAAGCGTTTTCGGGCTAGTATCAGCATGTCTTACGCCACCTACAGTTCCAGAGCAGATATGGGCGAGCTTCGCCGTTTACGGAGTCTGTTGCCCCCAGAACTGCAAAGCTGGGTCACGGTTGAGCCCGCCATGGATGTAGGTCCACCGCTGATTACCTCTGAGGAGCTAGGTAAAGATCAAATCGAGGTGCAAATTGATTTGCCCAAGTGGGAGCAGCTGGCCATTGACCAGCGCAATCTACTGTTTTGGCACGAGGTCGCCCGTGTTCAAAACGACACCATCCCCCGCGACGGTTGGGAAATGGCGGCCCTAGCGATTGGTTTAGGCGGTGCCGTTGGAGAACTCTGGGTACAAGATGGGCTGCTGCTGCTGCTAGCCATGGGGCTGTGTGGTATTTCCGGCTGGCGTTTGTACAAGCGCAACAATGCTGAGAAAACGCTTAAAGAGGCGATGGATGCAGATGAAAAGGCAATTGCCCTGGCCACTCGGTTCGGCTATTCGCTGCCCAATGCTTACAAGAGCTTAGGCAGCGCGCTCAAGACCCTGATTGAGCAAACTCCTAAGAAAAAACAGCGCGATCGCTACGTCAAGCGTTTAGAAGCACTGAAGCGCAGTGCAAACCGAGCAAAAGACCGGATTCGAGCTGAGCGTGATACGCAACGGGCGTACTAGGGTCTGGAACAATGTTCTGAAAATTGTACATGAGAGATTTTCTCACTAAAAAAGGGTGCTGAATAAGCACTCTTTTTTAATAGCTCTGGTTTGTAACAGTCACAAGCTGGGCAACTTCATCAAAATCAGGCTGCCTTTGTGAAGAATTCACCTGTTTTTCTAAAGACTCTTGCCCCCTTACCATAAAGATTGTCTTAGGTGATCTACCTTGGCTCTGGGAAATCTCTACCATGAATAGGGTCACCGTTGTAACATCCCTGTGTCACATGTAAAAGTTTAAGGACAAGGCTTCTGGTTCTGGGAGTTTCCCTGAAAATAAGGATTATGGGGTAAAGCAGCACCCAGTGTTGCTTGTCGTTAGTACGCTTGTCTGATGCAACAGTTTGCTCACTTCATAAAAACTTCTTGTGCATATGAAGTGTTACTAAAGGGTTTAGATAAATTAGGATGAGCAGTCAATCCTCTTTTTATTAGAGTTACAGCACCTTTAGTAAGCCCAATAAAGTGTGTCTTGTTGTTGTGTTGCCTACATAGATTCCGATGTATAGCCGTTTAGGTCATCACATGTTCTAGAAGTAAGCAAATAAGAGTGAGCAAGTTTGTATTGGCTGTAGCCGATCAAAGTCGGGCTGCCGTCTTTCTACGTTTTTCTAAAATAGGGACGTCTAGTGAAAACGCTTGAGGTATCTATAAGTTGTTTCGGGAATCCTTTTGTTACCTGTACATAGCTACAGGTACGTAGTTTGAACTATTTGCGAAAGATGTGTTGGATATCCCGTAGAACTTGATTAGTTGGGGGTGTCTTTGCTGGTGCCCTCGTCGGGCTACCGAATGCCCTGCTCCCGTTTGTTGCTTATTTGTTGACCGCGACACAGTAGTCAGAGCGATTTCCATGCGTATACTTATCTACTCATACAACTACCATCCTGAACCTATTGGCATTGCTCCTCTGATGACGGAACTGGCCGAAGGTTTGGTAACTAGGGGCCATGAAGTCAGGGTTGTGACGGCCATGCCAAACTACCCTCAAAGAAAGATTTATCCTGATTATCGCGGTCAGCTCTACTGTGAAGAAGAGCGTAACGGTGTTAAGATCCAGCGCTGCTACGTTGCGATCCATCCCAACCCGGGAGTAGTTACTCGCATCCTTCTAGATGGCAGTTTTTCGTTATTGAGCTTTTTCCATGCCCTGAAGGGATGGCGACCTGACATTATTCTATCGACTAGTCCATCGCTACCGGCCTGTGTCCCAGTCGCTCTGCTTAAGCTAATTTATGGCTGTCCCACTTTACTCAGTTTGCAAGATATCTTGCCAGAGGCAGCGGTTCGCACCGGACTAATTAGTAATAAAGCGGCTATTCGAATATTTGAGGTACTAGAGAAATTTGCCTATGCGAGCGCTACTCATATCGGTGTGATTACCGATAGTTTTGCTAAGAATTTAGTGACTAAGGGGGTCAGCCCTAGCAAGATCAAATGTATTTCCAACTGGGTTGATGTTAACTTTATTCGCCCCCTGCCCAAGCATGACAATCAGTTCCGGCAAGAGCATGGTTTGTCAGATAAGTTTGTCGTGCTCTACTCGGGTAATATTGCTCGTACACAAGGGGTACGAGCCATTATCCATGCAGCGGCCACACTACAGCATATCCCCGATATCGAATTTGTGATTGTGGGTGAAGAACGGCAGCTGTGGGACTTGGAGACCCTACGCCGTGAACTGGACGTAAACAACGTTAAGCTTTTGCCCTTTACTCCCCGTGAGCAGCTACCAACTATGTTGGCGGCGGCGGATGTATCGCTGATTATGCAAAAGGCTAGTGTTGTCGGGTTTAATATGCCGTCTAAGACAATGGTACTGATGGCTAGTGGGCGTCCGATTGTGGCATCAATTCCTGATGGCGGGGCGGCAGCTCAGGCGCTGCGCGATAGCGGTGGCGGTATTGTGGTAGAACCTGAAAAACCCAAGGCCTTAGCTAAGGCGATTCAATCGCTTTATGATGATCCTGCTCGCTTGGAGCGCTTAGGTAAAAAGGGTCGGGCGTATGCGATCGCAAACTATTCCTTCGAGCAATCTCTAGAAGGATATGAATCATTGCTGACCAGTCTGGTCAATAAAGCCAATACGTCTGCATCTATAGCGTCTACTCCGCTGCAGCCTAAAAATATATCCATCAAGCCTTAGTGGCGGCTAGCTGGCGTTGCGCTACAGACACAGCTTGTGGAACAAGAATGGTAAATGTGGAACCTTTCCCCACTTCACTTTGAGCTGCAATTGTGCCTCCTAGCATGCGCACAAATTCACGAGTGATCGTTAGTCCTAAGCCTGTACCTCCATATCGGCGAATCGACGTCGTATCTGCCTGGGTAAATGCTCAAAAACTTGGCTCTTCGGGATCTAGTATGCTGATGTAATGTTTGATACAGCATGAGTAATGGTTCCTTTACTCACTGAGCTGTTGGGCTTACCGGGGTGTTGATGTTGAGTCCTACGAAGACCTAGGAAACCGGTTGATTCTCTCCATTGAAATTCATACAGAGGAGGCGACCTGTCCACGATGTGAGGCGCTGAGTCATCACGAACCTACACAGACCGCTATGCTGCCTGGATTGTGAATCAAGTACATCGAAGACATGATCTCAAACTTTGAGTTAATAAAAGTTTCTGCTAAGAGCTGCTGGATACCAGTTGGGTTTCTAGACTGGGAATTACTTGCGGAATCCGAATCGTAAATATTGAACCTTGCTCCGGAGCCTTTTGAGCCGTAACAATTCCACCCAGCATGTAGACAAATTCGCGGGTGATCGTTAACCCTAAACCTGTGCCTTCATAGCGACGTGTTGATGAAGTGTCGGCTTGGTTAAAGGCTTCAAAAACGCTTTCCATCTGATCTGCTTCCATGCCGATACCCGTATCTTGAATGACAAACTCAATGTAGCTGTCATTCTCGTATTGAGGCGTCTGAACTATAAAAAGAATTTGACCTCGTTCAGTAAACTTATTGGCATTATTAAGCAGATTGAGCAGACACTGGCGTAATTTTTCGGCATCAGTTTCAACTATATTGACAGTACTGAGGTTATTAAGAACAACAGCATTTTTCTTTTTCTCTGCGGCTGAGCGAATTGTCATGAGTACCTCTTCCACAAGCTCTGCAATATCTACAGCCTGAAGATTTAACTCCATACGTCCTGCTTCGATTTTTGAGAGTTCTAGTACGCTGTCAATGAGATTGAGCAAATGTTTGCTGGAGCCTTGAATTTTATGAAGGTCGGGAATTAAGTCGGTTTTACCAATGATTTCAATATCTTCCTCAAGCATTTCGCTGTAGCCAATAATGCTATTTAAAGGAGTGCGTAATTCATGACTCATGTTGGCTAAAAAAGCACTCTTAGTACGGGTGGCCGCTTCAGCAACTTCCTTTGACTCTTCTAATTCCGCCGTACGCTCTTGTACGCGCAGTTCTAGTTCTTGGTTATTAGTTTCAAGAATGACGAAGGACTGTTTTAGCTGCTGAGCCATATGGTTAAATGCCTGGGCCAAGACACCAATTTCATCCTGACTAGCAATAGTAAGAGACTGGTCAAGATCGCCACTTTGGAGTTGGATAGCCGCTTTTGTAATTTCTGTAATCGGTTGCGTAATTCGACGAGAGAGTAAATAAATACCCGATAACAATAGTCCTGTAGCAACAAAACCAATCAGTAAGATATTTCTAGCTAGCGCACGCGCTGGAGAAAAAGCCTCACGCTGGTCAATCTCGGCTAGCAGTGCGAGACTTTGATCCTCTAGCCAGCGATATACACCAATCACGGGTTCACCCGCATGATTTTGATATAGGCCCGCTCCACTTTCTCCTGCCATTGCTGTGTCAATGGCAAAACTATCAACCTCTCTGTCTGATTCTTTGACTTGTTGCGATGCAATAAATACGTTCTGGTCGTCTGACTGACCCACCAGATACGTTGTACCTGTTTTACCTAACCCTGTGCGCTCTTGAATTAGAGAGTCGACATCTTGCAGGTCTAAAGTCGCTAAAAGTATCCCTAGGCGATTTTTAGCACCGTCTAGAACGGGGGTGGCAAAGGTAATAGCTGTGGTTCCAGTGGTATCAGACGTATAGAAAATAGGCGTGATTTTGTCTGAGGCATCGGCAAAGTATGTCGCGTTTGCACTTATGCCTTGCTTTGTATTGTTTGACTCCTGATTGGTGGAGAATAAGACAGTGCCGTCGTCAGCCACAATAGAAACTTCAGCTAAATCAGGTTTAAATACAACAATATCTCGTAAATAGTCGGCTAGCTGTTTCTTCGCAGCTTGTTTGATTTCCGTATCAGAAGGCTGTTCGGACTCGCCATTGGCCTGCTCTGGCGCAGCAACGGCTTCAGACAGCAGGATCTCCGCCTGTGATTCAATTTCAGGTAAACGGGCTAAAAGCAGAATGTCGTTACGTTGCGTCTGGAACCACTGAGAGAGCTCCTCTTCTTTTAGAGTAGCGGCTACACTTAAACGATCGTAAAGTGACTTCTTTAGCGTTTCTCGTGCTGAAAAGTAGGTGCTGACTGAGATAGTCAATACCGTTGCAATAGACAAGAAAGATAGGGGAGTGATGAGCCGAAGCAGTAAGCTTTTAGATCTAATTTTCACGCTTGTTTAGATTCCCTTATGGGCTTGATAAGTAGCTTGCGCTAGGAACTAATAGAATCCAAGAGAGCAGGATGCTTTCGGATCGTATATAGCCAAAGGTTCCTTGGCAGAACGGTCAGGATATCAATTGACCTTGCCAACCTGACCACCTGAGAACGGTCAGGGGGACTGCTACTCCCAGAAATGATTTTTCTGAGAGAGGTATGGCATTTTCAGTAGAACGATTGATCCTCCAAATCAGCAGTGATTCCCGTTTATCTTTCCAGACGGTACTCAAGGCGATCAGGAGGCCGTTGTCAAGAAACGGTCATGAGCTTATAGAGCTCTACCGATAGACTTTGGACTTACTGCTCTGTTAGCTGCTCTAGGATGCTGCCTAGACGTGTCTGAGCGGCTCCGTATGTCTGCCAGTCGCCAGACTGCAAGGCTTGCTGACTCTGGGTATAAGCTTCAAGGGCCGAGTTGATGAGAGCTTCTTGATTGGCCGTTGGAGCGACGGTGGGGGCTGCGACTTCAGCTGGTTCAGGTGCAGATGCTGTGCGCTCACCAAATAGTTTGGCCAGACTACCCTCAAGGGTTGTTTCCATGACAATTGAGTCTTTGTAGGCCACAATGACTCGTTTTAGCTCTGGAATGGCATTACTATTGTCATTCTGCCCTCGTGCCTGAAGATAGACAGGCTCAACATACAGCAGGGATTCTTCAATGGGAATCACCAGAAGGTCTCCTCGAAAGACTTCTGACCCTTCTTGATTCCATAGGGTTAGCTGCTGTGAAATATCAGTATCTTGGTCAATACGAGAGTCAATCTGCCGTGGACCATACAGCAGCGCCTGTCGGGAAAATTCGTATACCAGCAGCTTGCCATAGTTATCACCGTCACAGCGAGCGGTCATCCAGGCAACCATATTATTTTTGCGGACGGGGGTAAACGGTACAATCAGCATGAATTCTTCAGTCTCAGCTTCTGGCAGCTTCATAATGACGTAGTACGGCTCTAGGGTCTCGGGGTTTTCCTCTCGTGTGATTTGAGTGGGAAAGTCCCAAAGATCTTCCTGGTTATAAAAGACGTCGGGGCGTTCCATGTGATAGGCCCGATAGATTTGAGCCTGGATCTTAAATAACATTTGAGGATAGCGGAAATGTGCCTGCAGCTGGGGTGACACATTGTCTAGGCTTTCGAATAGGGTAGGAAAGCTCTGCTGAAACGATGCCAGAATCGGATCGGTTGGATCGACGACGTAAAGTTTTAGGGTGCCATCGTAAGCATCGACAACAGCTTTGACCGGATTGCGAATATAGTTGGCTCCGCTGCTAACAATATCTCGCATTGCCCGACCTTGTAGAACGGCCTGAATGCCTTCGCTACGGCGTAGCGGTTCAGAATAAGGATAGCGATCGCTCAGGGTATAGGCATCGATGATCCACTGAAGTCGTCCGTCAATGATGGCTAGATAGGGATCACTATCGAGGGAAAGAAACGGAGCTAGCTGGCGAATACGTTCTTGAATCAGTCGATGGTAGTGGATGCGTGAATCTTCGCCCAGGGAGTTCGATAGCATCAGCTGCCAGTCTCCTAAGCTATAGGCATAGACAAATCGCCGCAGCAATGAGCCAATGGGTACTCCGCTCAAGCCTTCATAGTTATATTGGGCATTGTCATTACCCAAAGGATAGTCAAATTCGGCCTGGTCGGTTCCAGTCAGGATGTAGCGATCGGTGGCTTCTCCGTAATAAATGCGAGGCTGCTCAATATCGATATCGACTGAGCTTTGAGGTGGCAGATCTTTGATAAATAGCTCGGGCAGTCCGTCTTCGGTCACCTTATTGACAGGGCTCATGGCCAAACCATAGCCATGGGTATAAATCAGATGGTGATTGACCCAAGTTTGAGCCTGGGCCGGTAGGGCATCATCCACTAGCTCTCTAGGGGACAGCATGACCTGCCGATAGTCGTCGTTGAGGGTGTATCGATCAATATCAACGTCTAAAAATCTGTAGTAGGGGCGCAGGGTTTGCAAACTACCATAGGTGCTTTGCAGAGGTCGATAGTCCCACAGGCGAATATTGTCGATGGTGGAGCTATTTCTCGCTAAAACATCGGCATCTAACTGATTTTTAACCTCAAAGGGCTGAGGTTGAACCACGTTTAGACCGTATGCCTGACGAGTCAGCTCAATGTTGTCGGCGATATAGGGCGCTTCTTTTTGAAGCTCGTTGGGTTCTACAACAATTTTTTGCTGAGCCCAGGGATAAACCCCTGTGATTAGTACAAAAACAGCGGCGTAAAAGCTAATGGCGGTTAGAGGCAGGATAAAGCCGCTGCGCCATAGGGAGGCAACAAATAACACACCGATAGCCAGGGTGATGAAGCCCATAACGCCGTACGCTTGCATCCGCGCATTCACGTCGGTGTAGCCAGCGCCAAAGACTACGCCAGCTGGAGAGTAAAGGAGCTCGTAGCGGCTCAGCCAAAATCCGAGCGCTAAAATTACCGCAAGTCCAGCTAGCAGCACACAAAAATGGGTTTTGACTTCCCCTGTGAGAAAGTATTTCCAACCCCGTTCGGGACGAATCTCTCCTTTAACACCGTAGATACCAGCGGATACAACCAGACTCCAGACAATGAGCTCGGCGGTAGCTCGGTGCAAGCTTTCGAACAGCGGCAGCCGAAAGACATAGAAGCTGACTTCTCGACCGTAGAGGGGATCTTGAGCCCCAAAGTCGACCGGATGGATAAACTTAAGCACATCCTGCCAGGTTTCAGCTCCGTTAATAGCGGCAGCTAGGGCGAGTAGAGTAATTAGACCTAAGCTGACGTAGCGAATCAGACTGGGCAGATAGGGATCCCACTGGGAGTTTTGAACAATGCGTAGGGGACGTTCACGGGTAAAGCGCTGAGCGATCGCATAGTTTAAAAATAGAATTAGCCACCAGACGACAAAGCATAAAAGTGCGATCGCACCCTGCCAACGCAGTCGAGTCCAAAACACATCGGCAAAGCCAACAGACTCAAACCACCAGGTTTCCGTTATTAGATGCACCAGCGATCCAGAAAAGACAATCGCAATAAATCCGGTGAGAATTAGCCATAACCACTTTGCACTCATGCCCTAGCCTGTCAGATAACGCTTAAAAAGCTTAGCGCAAGCTAACAAACCCCAGAGTCTTAATTTCAAGTCATCACAGCTGTCCCTTATCTGACAGGGCTTACCTTAGGATCAACCTTTAACTTTTGTAGCATTTCTCCGGTATGAGCCCCACTGCTGTCCGTACTTTTGATGTCGATGCGCTGCATGTACAGGTTTATTCTGACCCCGATCGGCTGGCTCAGGCCGCGGCTAGTCAGGTGATTGATCATTTGCAATATACGTTACAGCAGCAGGCTACGGCGACTGTGGTGTTTGCAACCGGGCGCTCTCAGCTGGGGCTCCTCAGACAGCTTTGCCAGGATACAACCGTAGACTGGTCACGGGTTATTGGGCTACACCTCGATGAGTTTTTAGGTCTAAATCGAGACCATCCGGCTAGCTTTGGCTATTACCTGGACCAGCATCTTGCCCGGTGGCTACCGCTGCGCTCGTTTCACTACCTGCGAGGAGATGCCCCAAAGCCGATGGCAGAATGCGATCGCTACACCGGTCTTTTGACCCAGACCCCGATCGATTTATGTCTGTTAGGAGTTGGCAACAACGGTCATCTGGCCTTTAACGACCCGGCTGTGGCTGATTTTAACGATCCGCTGTGGGTAAAACTCGTCCGTCTAGATGACATCAATCGTCAGCAGCAGCTCGCCTCTGACCATTTTTCTGAGCTGAGAGATGTGCCCACCTATGGGATTACCCTAACCCTGAGCGCTATTGTGAATGCTCGTCACACGGTTTGTTGTCTCTTTGGTGCTCACAAACACGATATTCTCACAACCCTGTTGAGTGCTCCACCCTCTAGCGCCTGTCCTGCATCTATTCTCAGGCTCAAGGGAGCAAAAAATTATCTGTTTACAGATACATGCACATTGGTTCCATCCTGATTGACAGATCCTGCCACTACCGCTGTAGATTCAGAGAATGGGATGCCTCAAGCGAGACACCACCCAGTATGGCTCCACTGCATCTTGGACTCAACTGACTCTTGGGTAATCTGAGTATTAGCTGGATTCGCACGGCTAAGCCACACAACCCGCTCTTCCACATCAAGCACTTTCTCGCCATCATCGGTAGTGATAGTAATCGTTTGTCGATTGACCATCATGCCGTGAATCGGTAGCCAGCCAGACTGTCCCTGGAACAATAAATCACGACTATGGTCGCGACGAATAAACAACCGTCTGAGCACACGCCACTCCTGCCATAGCCGCTTGGCGCTGTCGCAGTTGAAGTAATAGTCTGGTAGAGCTTCAAGGGAAGAATATGTCAGAACAGAGCTGTGGGTCGCCAATCTCGACTGAAACCCTACGGATTGACCTCGCTCAAACGCCTTGTCTAAAGCAGAATAGACTATCTGGAGCAGTTTTCTCCACAGGTTGAGGGCCATCGTGCTGTGACCGTACTGAGATAACCAATCTCCATTGTTGAAGATAGACCTGCTACTCGAAACCATCTGATTGAACCAACTTTTAGAGACGTACAATTTGGAACTCCTAAGGGGCTATTGACCTTGACATAGTTCAGCATTCTGTCAAAGCACCTATGGACAGGAAAAAACATAAAAAAAATTGTTAATTGCGTATTTATACGGATTCCAAAGACCAGACATCTATGTGGGACTTTTCATCTTGATAGGATCGATGCCATCTATACGGATCTGTTTGCAATCCCTGACATCCCTATGACTACGACCATTCGCCCAGCTCAGCCCTCCGATCTGGCTCCTCTGACCCGGCTTTACAATCACTACATTCTCAACACCACGATCACATTTGACATTGAGCCCTACACTCTAGAACAGCGCCAGGAACTTTGGTGGTGTCATTACGAACATCGGGGACGTCATAGACTGCTGGTGGCTGAGCAAGACCGGCATGTAGTTGGCTATGTCACAAGCAGTCAGTTTAGAAGTAAAGCCGCCTACGATACATCTGTAGAGACCAGCATCTATCTCAGTCCTGATGCCCAGGGCAAAGGGCTGGGCACCCAGCTATATCAGGCATTATTTGAAGCCCTAGCTGAAGAAGACGTGCATCGAGCCTACGCAGGAATTACCCTACCTAACCCAGAATCGCTGGCTCTACATCGTAAGTTTGACTTTCATAGCGTTGGTCGGTATCGAGAAGTGGGACGTAAATTTGACCGTTACTGGGACGTAGAGTGGTTTGAAAAAGCGCTTTAAGCTGTTTCCCAGAAGAGAGATTCATCGGAACTGGCCCTCTCTAGGTTGCTAATAGACTGGGTGTAACCAAAGTTCGTTCAAGAGAGAATATTGCCATTAAAAAGCTCTTCAAACGTCTTGATCGTTTGAAGAGCCATAACTTTTTGTTTAATTTTGTTTAGGACCTGCTAACTGGAAAAAGAATTTACAGGGCTATAGGGCCTGAAGAAAAAGTATCTTTGTAAGAATAACCGCTGTAGCGACGCAATAGGTTAGACAGAGGGCATTGAACAGCCACACTACACCAACCATGGAAAAATTTAGCCATGGGCTAGTGTTGACCTGGGATGAAAGATTCATGAATTACGTGTCCTTCTTCATTACTCACGATTTTAATCCCATAAAAGCTTCCATCCACAAGTGTCGTAAAAAGTTGAGGTTTGTTTAAATTTGTTCAAGATCGGGGTTGTTTAAGCTTTGAGCGAGTCTCTGCCAAAAGATAGATTTTGACCTAAACGTATCTAAACTTTCAGACTGAGCGGTCGTACGTGCCTAAATTATCAAAATTACTTCTGGTATCAGAAATATTGACAACTCAGTCTTTTTTAGAACATGTTTACCCTAAGAGATGTCTTTTTTGCATTTATCTTGATGGCATTGCTGCTCCTAGCAGGACGGTACGTTAAGCAAAAGATTCGCTGGATTCAGCGGCTATATTTACCCGAATCAATCGTCGCAGGTGCTCTGGCACTGCTCCTGGGTCCACAGATTTTAGGAGCACTCATTGGCAGTGTCGCCGGAGAGAATGCCCTACTAGCAGGCGGTCTATTTACCGAACCGATTCGCAATGTTTGGTCCCAGTCTCCCGGCATTTTTATTAACATTGTGTTTGCCGCTTTATTTTTGGGAGAGCGTATTCCCAATCCTCGAGCGATTTGGCGAAAGGCCGCCCCTCAGGTAGTCTTTGGTCAAACTCTTGCCTGGGGACAATATGTTCTTGGTATCTTGGTGACGTTAGGGATACTCATCCCGCTGTTTGACGCTAACCCGATTTCTGCAGCTCTGATTGAAATTGGGTTTGAAGGAGGGCACGGTACTGCCGGAGGTATGGCAGATACCCTCAATGAGCTGGGCTTTGCTGAAGGGGCTGACCTGGCACTGGGACTCGCAACCGTCGGTATCGTTTCAGGTATTGTGGCCGGTACAGCGCTGTCTGACTGGGGACGGCGGAAAGGACATGTGCGTTCGGATGCTGGCGATGTAGAAGACCCGGGCGGTGTTCCAGAATTGTCTCATACCGAAAATGAGGAGGTTAGAAACAGACGGGCGCATTTAATGAGAGGACTCTTAATTGACCCGCTATCTATTAACTGTGGCATCGTTGGTCTGGCGATTGTTCTCGGCTGGTTAATTTTGCAAGGGCTCGTGTGGGTTGAATCAGTCACCTGGGGCACGACAGGCTTTGAAGTGATGAGCTATGTACCGTTATTTCCCATGGCGCTGATAGGGGGAATCGTAGTACAGCTTATCCTTGAGCGATTGAGACTAGCGCCGCTAGTGATTCAGCCTTTGATGAAGAGTATTGCTGGTTTGGCTCTAGATGTCGTGGTAGTAGCAGCTCTAGCCTCTATTTCGCTACAGGTTATTGGCAGCAACCTGGGTATATTCGTGATTCTAAGCGTTGTGGGCATTACTTGGAATGTTCTGTTCTTTCTTTACTATGCGCCGCGCATTTTTCCCGATCATTGGTTTGAAAAAGGGATTGGCGACCTGGGGCAATCTATGGGAGTCACGGCTACTGGAATTTTGCTGTTGCGGATGGTTGACCCTCAAAATGATTCGGGGGCGTTTGAAAGCTTTGCGTATAAGCAGCTGTTTTTTGAACCCATTGTTGGAGGCGGTCTGTTTACAGCGGCAGCTCCTGCCCTCATAGTCCGTTTTGGGCTGATGGGAACGCTGCTTATTACGGGGGGACTGCTGATATTTTGGCTGGCGATGGGAGCTATCTTGATCAAGCAAAAACAGCGGTGGCAGTCGGCAGAACGTCAGCGGGTCTTGCATTAGCGTTTACGAGATTTTTCTGTACGACCTAAGCCTGTGCGATCGCATCTCCAGCCAATCGCGATCGCACCTCCAATAATCAAAATCCGTCGGCACAGGGGCCAGCGATGCCCCCATTTCAACTTAGAATGAACCCAGCTGTTTATCCAGGATGTCTGTCTTATGTCTGTAGAAACTGTTGGTAATCCGCCCCCTGAGGCTAACCAGCTGCGCGCCGAAATCGAAAAGCAGCTGCCCGATATTATTGCCAGCTTTAGCCAGGTTCTACAAAAGCAGTTTGGGTTTGAAAGTGTCCGCGTCGGCGGGTTTACCCTAGTTCCTGAAGAAGCCTCTGCTGATAGCATCTCCTGTGATGAAGAAAGCTGTTCTGTTGATTAAATAGTCACGGGGCATCGATCTTCTGCAGACATCGGTCCTAACCGGCACCAGATGTCTTAGTTTGTGTTGGCGATCAGAGCTATCGGATATGAATATGGGTATCAACATCATTGGCCTAGCGTTGGCAATTTGTTTAGCGCTTGTACATATTTTTGCCAGCGGTACCCAATGGCTTATCCAGATTCCACAGCGCTGTTGGATGTCAATTGCAGGGGGTGTTTCCATCACCTATATATTTCTGGATATTTTGCCTGAGCTAAGCAAAGCTCAAGAGGAAATCCTGCACAGTGAAAGCGCGATTGTTGGCTATCTAGAGCACCATGTCTATCTTTTAGCTCTGCTAGGTCTCGCTATTTTCTACGGCTTGGAGAAGCTGGCGTTGCGATCGCGCTTCCAGCAGTCTGGTAAAGATTCTACTCATCCAGGTGTGTTTTGGCTTCACATTATTTCTTTTGCTCTCTATAACGGAATTTTGGGCTATCTCTTTCAAGAGTCTGCCAGTCATGGCCTGGTGGCCTGTCTAATTCTTTTCTTTGCCCTAGCGCTTCATTTTGTTGTGAACGACGTTAGTCTGCGGGAGCACCACCAGGATATGTACGATCGCACGGGCCGGTGGCTGCTGGCGGGGGCCATTATGTTTGGCTGGGCTTTGGGTGAAGCATTTCATCTCGAAGAAGCTGCGATCGCATCGATTTGGGCCCTGGTGGCTGGCGGTATTATTCTCAACGTCCTAAAAGAAGAGCTGCCGGAAGAGCAAGAAAGTCACTTTGGCATGTTTTTTGCAGGAGCGGCTCTGTACTCTATTGTACTACTGGCGGTTTAGGACAAATTGTTGAGGAGCCTTGTTGTTATAGAGCGAGCTTCAGTACTCTGTAGAATTCAAGCGTTCTGAATTGATTATGCTGTGAATACTACTGATTTATTTGTCGAGCTGATTGTTATCGGTGTAGGCGCGATGATGTGGGTCGTACTTTTAGTACTAAGCATCTTTGGGGTAGCCTGGGTCTCATTTGATTATTTATTTACCCTACCGTCATTGCTGCCTATTCTAGCGATTACCTACATTCTAGGTATCGTCAGCGATCGCGTCGCCGATAGCCTCTTTGACAAAATCTGGAAAGCTCGGCTAGTCAAGCAGTTTTATCCCCAAGACGGTGACGATTATGACGACCGCCGCTACATCTACCTGCGGTCTGAGCGGCTGGCAGGTTTGTTAGAATATGGCCGCAGCCGTCTGCGTATTTGTCGTGGGTGGACCCTCAATACGCTGCTGATTTTAATCAGCCTCGATCTGTTTATTTTGCGACAGGTGACGGGGCTTTTAAACCAGCTTTCGATATTTGCGTTTAGCAACGGGCTGCTGCTGGCGCTGAGCTACGGACTGTGGTTTTCCTGGAAGCAGCTCACCCTCGCTGACTATCGTAAGGTAAAACGACAGTCAGCCTGGCTGAGATCGCAAGAATAGCCGCCTACAGCACCTTGAGTACCACCACCAGAGCGGCTGCAAAGCTACCCATCGCTGTACCAAACTGCAGCAGCCGTCGGTTGATTTTGATGATTTTGTGCAAACGCAGTAACCCTGTGACGATATAGGCGACTACACCTACCGCTACCGCCAGCAGCAGCTTGAGAATTTTACCCCGATAGATTTCGGCAGCGATGGCAATACGCTTGGTGGTCCCAACTTCCATGGGCGGCTCAATATCAGGAGTTGTCAAAATCTCCCAGGTGTTACCGCTATCTGTGGAGCGATAGACCTCAGTATCCGCCGTACCAAAGCCAAAAATGGTGCTGTCTGCGGCATAGTTGGGTGAAAATTCAATCGGGCGTCCTGCACAGGGCACATTATACAGCCGAGAAAAGGCCAAGCTCGGATCGCCAATGGCCGCGAATGACGCGCCGCTATCCTGACTCTTATATAACCCTTTACCCCGTACGCTGACCATGACCGTACCGTCATTGGCGTAGTTGGGAGACAGCGCCACGCCTTCTAAAAATGTGCGGTCTGCCGCAACATCTGCGATCGCAACTAGCTGCCAGCTCTCACCCGCATCGACTGTCTTAAATAGCCCGCTATAGCTGCTAACAAACAGCGTTTGGTCTTGGGCGTAGTCAGGCGAAATCTCGACATGTACATTACCGGCTGCATCAATGGGGCCATTTTCTGTTGTTGACTGCCAGGACTGACCCGCATCTGTGGATTTATATACGCCGGTTTCGCCTAGGGTATACAGTGTACGATCCTCAGCAAAATTGGGAGAGATGGCCATGGATGGACTATCATTGCCGCGCTTCCAGGGAATTTTAGCAATTTGTTTAACTGTTTTCCCACCGTCGGTGGAGCGAAAAACAATTCCCGCCTGATTCCCCACAAACATGGTTTTATCCGTAGCAAAGTTGGGAGACACCAGCAGCGTTAGTCCTCTCGCCTCAGAGCTCAGGTTGTGGATCGACCAGGATTGCCCCCCATTGGTTGAGCGTAAATATTTGGTCCATAGCCCTGAGGTAAATAGCGTTCCATCCTCGCCGTAATCGGGCGAAAAGGCTATATCAAAGAAGCGACGCGGATCTTGATAAGTAGGCTCGAAGCTGTTGTTAAGCCGAGGCACTTCGGCCCCCTCCATGGTCAATTCCCAGGTTTGTCCCTGGTCGCGGCTCATTAAGATTTTGCCCACATAGGTGGTGAGGGCCAGGGTGCTGTCCTCAGCATAGTTGGGTGATACATCCATAGCCACAACACTGCCTCGGGCCAATGTTTCTATTTCACGCCACTGCTGCCCGCTTTGGACCGATTTATACAGACCGTTAAAGCCGCCTAAAAAAACTGTTTTATCAACAACAAAGTTCTCTGAAATAGCAATCTCAGAAAAATGATGGGTTTCAAACTCGTTGGCCTGTTTGTCTTTATCAAGTCCCTGAGGATAGTCTGTCCAGGTTTCACCACTGTCTAGAGAGATAGAAATTCCCCGGTCCCAGCTGGAGATGATTACCCCTCTAGAATTCCCCGGGATCAGTTTGACATCTTGAATTCTCAGATCTTCTAATCCCTGATTGAGATCTAGAATTTCCATGGTTGCGGCATTGATTCGAAAAATGCCTTTTGTCGCTGTACCCACGTAAACGACCTGGGAGTTTGCCGCGATCGCAGTAATGGCATCGTCCGCGACTGACAGACGAGCCTGCCAGCTTTGACCACCGTTGCTGGAGCTAAGCAGCTGTCCTGTATTATCTCCTGCCCAAAGGATATTCTGGCCTTCTGCCAGTACAGAGAATACCTGAGCGGGAGCAACGGCAGAGGACCAGGTCTGTCCCCCATCGTTACTACGATATAGACCACCTTCTGTTCCTGCTGCCAGCATCACTTGGGTGTCACTGGGCAGACTGTACACCACGCTAATATCCAGCGTGTCTAGTCCACTATTGGAGCGCTGCCAGGATTCTCCTTGGTCCTCAGAGCGAAAAATACCGTCGCCGTAGGTTCCCAATGCCATCAGCCGACCTTCGTTGCGATCGACCGTTAGCGTCGAAAACGGCGTTAGGGTGTCCAAGCCTCGGACAATTCGTTTCCAATTACGTCCTTCATCGCTGGACTTAAACAGATTGCCACGCACCAGGGTGTAGACCGTTTGATCATTGGCAAATGCAGGGGAGAGCTTAACCTGGGTAACCACATCATGGGGACGATGGGCTAAAGCAGGTTGAAATGACCAAATAAAGCAGCCGCCCAGGGTCAGCAGTAAACCTAGCGCTACCCAGCCTAGCCGACGGGCAAGCAGCCCCGCCCGCTCTGTCATGGCGCTTGACAGACTCAGCCAGAGACGACGTTTAAGAAAGTTCATTGATACGGTAGTAATTATATGGCAGCTGTAAGCAGTAACTATAGAAGAGCGATTTAAAGGACCCATTGCCATAAGCTTAAAAGAAAAGCAAAGGGGCGACTGTAAGCACCTGTTAAAGATGTCACCCTAATATGCCCATGCATTCATCAAAAATACTTCACAGGTTGAGGTGGAGTATCCGTACTCACTGTAAAGAATGTGTCTAAACTTTGTGGTCTTTGCCGATCCAGCACTGGATAAACTGCTGATAGTGCAGCCAAAAATAGCTCAGCGGGTCGGAAGACAGTCTGAGGACTAAAATTTTTAGTGAATCTGGCACAAATATCGTTTCTTTAGCGATCCTAGAATATGGGTAGGGTCGCTTTGCCACACCTGTGGGCTGGGCAACGTATGCTAGAACTAAAGCGCTGGGCCTTATGTGGTTCAATCTGCAGTCAGCTCACGCGGGCAAGGTTTAGTCGCTGTCAGACTCTATGTCGGGGCTGTTTCTACAGATTCCGTATTCACCTAACTATACATTTATCAAGGACAAGGAAGACCAATGGGGTTATTTGATCGCGTTAGCCGACTTATCCGCGCCAATGTTAACGATGCCGTTAGCAAGGCCGAAGATCCTGAGAAGATTCTTGAGCAAAGCATCATGGATATGCAGGAGGATCTGGTGCAGATGCGTCAGGCGGTGGCCGGTGCGATCGCAAGTAAAAAGCGCGTAGAGCAGCAGCATGAAAAGGCTCAGTCCGAAGCCAATGTCTGGACCCAGCGGGCTCAGCTAGCCCTGCAAAAGGGCGACGAAAACCTGGCACGCGAGGCCCTGGTGCGCAAAAAATCCCATGCCGAAACAGCCACCGCTCTCAAAACCCAACTTGACCAGCAAGCGTCTTCGGTAGACACCCTGAAGCGCAATCTAATTGGTCTAGAAAGCAAAATTTCTGAATATAAAACCAAGAAAAATATGCTCAAAGCCCGGGCTAGCGCAGCCAAGGCTAACGAAAAACTGCAAAAGACCGTGGGCAATCTCAGCACCAATACTTCTGTGGGTGCCTTTGAGCGCATGGAAGAAAAAATTCTGGAAATGGAAGCCCGAGGTGAAGCAGCCGCTGAGCTAGCGGGTGCCGATCTAGAAAGCCAGTTTGCCAGTCTAGAAGCCGGAGGCGATGTGGACGATGAGCTGGCAGCGATGAAGGCCCAGCTTAGCGGTGGATCTGTCAATCAAGAGGCCCTGCCCCCAGCTGATGCCAAACCCGTTAATGCTCCAGTAGATGCAGCCGTCGACAGCGAACTAGAGGCCCTCAAGCAGGAGCTGGACAACTTGTAGAGATCTAACTAGATCTAAACGTTTGGGGTTTAAGCAAGATTGACTGACCTAGAATTAAAGGCTTAAGACCCCAACGCTCCGAATTTTCCCATGCGCTTTGCCGATCGTCTGGCTCCCCTACAAAAGAACGTTTTTGCCGATATGGATCGAGCCAAGGGGCGGGCGCGGGCAGCCGGTAAACCCATCATCGATCTGTCTTTGGGGTCGTCGGATTTACCTACGCCGGAGCATGTGCTGGCTGCGATCGCAGCGGCAGTACACGACCCGACGACCCACGGCTACAGCTTATTTGAAAGCACCCGAGCGTTTCGCCAGGCAGCCGCTCGGTGGTACACCCGCAGATTTGGTACGGCTGTCGACCCAGAAACCGAGGTGCTGCCGCTAATTGGCTCTCAGGAAGGGACAGCCCATCTGCCTCTGGCGCTGCTTAATCCAGGGGATTTTGCCCTGCTGACCGACCCTTGCTATCCCTCCCACACAGGAGGAATTCATCTAGCCAACGGACAAATTTACTTTATGCCGCTGCGGGTCGAAAACAAGTTTCTGCCGGTTCTAGGGGATATCCCGGCGGCCGTACTGGCCCAGGCCAGGCTCATGGTGCTGAGCTACCCCCATAATCCCACTACGGCCACGGCCACGACTGAGTTTTTTGCTGAGGCGGTGGCCTTTTGCCAGACGCATAACCTGGTCCTGGCCCATGATTTTCCCTACGCCGACCATTGCTTTGACGGTCCACCTGCACCGTCAGTGCTGCAGGTGGACCCCAATAAAACCTGCTCGATTGAATTTTTTAGCTTTTCTAAGGCGTACAACATGGGCGGGTTTCGCATAGCCTATGCGATCGGAAACCCAGAGCTGATTTTGGCGCTGCGGCAGGTCAAGGCAACCATTGATTTTAATCAGTATCAGGGGATTTTAAAGGGTGCGATCGCGGCTCTCGACGGTCCTCAAGGTTGCGTTCAGACTACGGTGGCTACCTTTAAGACCCGCCGAGATGCCATGGTCAACGCTCTTAACCACCACGGCTGGACCGTGACGAGTCCGGATGCCACCATGTATCTATGGGCAAAGCTGCCAGAGATGTTTCCTGATTCCATTGACTTTTGTGTTCGCCTAGTTGAGGCAACTGGCATAGCGTTAGCACCAGGAAGAGGCTTTGGTAAAGCGGGGGAAGGCTATGTTCGCTTTGCTCTGGTTCAGCCTCCCCAAACCTTAGAAAAGGCAGCTCAACAGATTATTGAATTTATCAACAGCCAGTGCTAGTTTGATCAGACCTTAGCGGTATTATTTATACATAGAAAAGCGTATGTCAGGTTTCCTGCTCAAGGACACCTTTCACCTACTAGCGCGCTGCCGTCATCTATGAACCTTCTAGAAGAGCAACGCCGCATCCTACTGATCGAAGACGACTACGGCAATCGTGTGCTGTTTGCAGATTTTTTAGAACACTGTGGCTATCGTGTGCTGCCCCTAGCCGATGGCCATAACTGTATTGAGATGATGCAGGAGTTTCTACCCCACCTAGTCTTACTAGATATTAAGCTGCCTCAGATCGACGGGCTGACGCTGATCCGCACGATTCGAAATCATCCCCAGTTTCGGACCTTACCGATCCTAGTGGTCAGCGGCTATGCGTTTCAAGCCGATCGCCAAAAAGCTTTAGCCGCTGGAGCGACCGACTATATGGTCAAGCCGATTATGCCGACTACTCTTAGTAGTAAAATTCTCTCTTTGCTGACATTGTCTCCTCAGCCTATTTCTCAAGAGAGTGTTGCTCATGATTCTGGCCCCGACTCGGCATCAGAGTTTTGGCGCTGACTGCGCATATATTCATCGGTCGTATGGTTGAGCCTTTGTAGAGATGTGCTGATCTCCTCCACAGATTCCTGCAAATTTGCTGAAAGCAGCGTCACTCGCTGCAGCTGGTTGAGAGCATCGCTCATCGCCTCGCGATAGTACTTTTCAAATTCGTTGATAGACATGTTCACTTTTTGTTGACACGCCTCTAGTGTCCTAAATAGAGGTCGCCATTAGAAAGAAAAATCACCAAATTACTCAGAATTTTTACGTATAGCTCGTGACATAGGACGTCAGCTTTATACTGAATAACTCCGTAAGTCATATATCCCAATCGATTAAGATAACTTGCGGAGCGGCTACTGATGACATTGGCTGGCTAACTGTGTAAAGACGCGTCTGGATAAGCATAGGACCGTTTAGCTACACTGTGGCTGTCCTTCGTTGCTCGTACCATGGCTGACTCTAAACCCGGTTTCTCAATTTCTAATAGCGATGTCTCTGGTGTAACTATTAGTCAGGGCGATCATAGCCAGGTAGTCCAGGGCGATGATAACCAGATCATCGTTGGTGATAATAACCGAGTCGGAGCCACCGATTCCCTAAGTCAGCCCGATGTAGTATCACTGTTGGCTGAAATCGAGGGCCTAATCGCCCAGGCAGACCTGCCCGCAGAGGTCAAAGACGAAGCCGCCACCTATGCTAAAGCCGCTAAGAAATCAGCGGAAAAGGACGAGCCGAAAAAAGATGCCATCAAAACCAACCTACAAAGCATGGGGGAAACCATCACCGAAGCCAGCAAAACCGTAGACGCCGCCAAAGGACTGTGGCAGACGGTGCTACCTATCGCCGCCAAGGTCGGCACCTGGCTCGGCATTGCTGCCCTGTTTGGTTAAGAAACCTATCTCTCCCAACGAATATCGTCAACCCACCCCGTAGGTTGGGTTGAACTCCTGCCAAAATTTTCCACCCCTCGCCAGCCCCCATAAAACCCAACAAATCCCACACCCAATGCCCCAACCGCGCGATCGCGATTTTGAAATCAACGATTCCACCGTCCAAGACACCAATATCGTGCAGGGGGACAACACCCATGCGGTCCAGGGCAGCGATAACCAAACAGCAACCGGTAATAAGAATTTGTTGGTCGATGGTCAAGGTCATACCGTCTATTACAACCAGACCCCTACCCCAAAACGTCCTAGCCTAGAGCGTACTCTGCTAGATGAAGTCACCAAAGAAGTTGACTACCGACAAGAGCAGTCACTCCACAATCAAGTCTTTATCGAACTGGGCAAAGAGCAGGCTCCAGAACAGGTGAGCTGTCCCTGGTCCATGGAGATCAAAGTAGGTAAACAAAAACCAGAACCCATTCCCGACGGGCAAACCATTGCTCAAGTCTTTCAGCGGAAAGACATTGCAGGTAAGCTACTGATCCTGGGGCATCCAGGAGCGGGTAAAACCACAACTATGTTGGCTCTAGCCAAAGATTTGGTAGCCCAGGCCCAGCAAGATCCTCAGCAGCCCATCCCAGTGCTGTTCAACCTATCCAGCTGGCGGGATGATAAACAATCCATTGCTCAGTGGCTGCTCAAAGAGCTACGGGAAAAGTACCGGGTAAAAGAATCTTTAGGACAGACATTCCTAGATAAAAAGAAACTACTGCCCCTGTTGGATGGCCTAGATGAGCTAGCGGCAGAACGGCAGGAACTCTGTGCTAAGGCCATTAATCGCTGGCTGGAGTCGGACCAGGGGCTGGGTCGGGTGGTGGTATGTAGTCGGGTGCAGGAATATAGCACCTATGAAACAGTATTGGCTCTCAACGGTGCCATATGTCTGCAGCCGTTGGAGACATTACAAATAGAACAGTATTTGCAACGGACTGGCAAGCTAGATCTGTGGTCCGTTGTCAGTGGGGATAATACTTTACTGGAGCTGGTACAGATACCCCTGTGGCTGAGCGTATTGACCCTGGCGCGCAATGAGCTGGATCTAGAAAAGTGGCAGCGTCTAGAGACGGACCAGGAGAGATTAACTCTGTTATTAGATGCGTTTGTCAGGTCCAGGTTAGAAGAACCGCTCAATAAGAAAAATTGCAAGTATTACAAACCCAAAGACGTACCCACTCCAAAGCAAACACGACGATGGCTGGTGTGGCTGGCTCAGAATATGGGCCAGGATGAGTTTTTGATTGAGCAGATGCAGCCTAGCTTATTAAAGACACGTGGTGAAAAATGGCAGATGCGTCTGATTGTGGGGCTGATTTTGGGGCTGATTGGTGGTATTATAGAAGATATTCAAAAAGATATAATAAAAAATAATAGAAGACGTA
>JBHJIL010000030.1:0-112247 GCA_050043465.1 Leptolyngbyaceae cyanobacterium | reverse complement strand
ACTAGGTATCTCCACAATGGCGTTCAACCTGAACGGATTCAACTTCAACCAGTCCATCATCGACTCTCAGGGTCGTGTTGTCAGCACTTGGGCTGACGTGATCAACCGTGCCAACCTGGGTATGGAAGTAATGCACGAGCGTAACGCTCACAACTTCCCCCTAGACTTGGCTGCTGGTGAAGCTGCTCCTGTTGCTATGACTGCTCCTGCAATCAACGCGTAGTTGCCTGGTTTTGTAACCTAGCCTAATTAACAAGGGCATCGATCTTCGGATCGGTGCCCTTGTTGTTTTTTAAACGGATGTATCAACTGATTTCAAGGGTCGGTTGCTATGGCCAAGGTCTGCAGGACTGCGCTCTAACCAACAACTCGACAAAGGAATTACTGATAAAAGTACTGATATGACGTCCGTCAAGGTATTAAAAAAGGAGGCCTTTAGACCTCCCTTTATGGCTGACTACATAATGGCTAGTATCTGTTTGAGCAAACTTGAAATGGTGCCTTGAGCGAGGGGACCCGTTCAAAAATTCTTAACTAGTAGGCTAGGGTCTCTAAAGTCTCTCGTAGATAGCGTCTTACTAGCTGCTCCAACGGCGTCTTATCCAGTGTGTCATTGGGCAGTTCCGACTTCCATCGCTGAAACCCAGTACTGTTGCAAATAGCGCGCTGTAGGCTTAGCCAGACATTGGCATTTTCGGAGCTAAATAGAGTAGAAGATTTAGTAGCCATAAGTTTTCCTGTGTGAGCTGAACCAACAAATATTTCAGCATTTTCTTTCTTTACGATAACGCAGCAACTTAAGACTGGTTGTGACTATAGGCACGGTTTATATCGAGTTTCACCGCTCAATAGGCATCATGAAACCACGATGTTTGATATTGCGGTTGCTAGCTAAAAACCCTCAAAGCTTGTTTGCTAGACAAACGTTTGAGGGTTTTAATTAGTCTGATTACATGATGCAAAACCTGACAGGCTTGCTAGATTCTAGGAGCGTCCTGCTAGGGTGCGTCGTTTGGTAACCATCTTGAAGGCATTAATGCGATCTCCTTCTTGCCAGTTACTAAACTTGTCAACGCCGATACCGCACTCAAAGCCAGCGGCTACCTCTTTCACATCATCGCGCATACGCTTCAGTGAATCAAGATTGCCCTCGTAGACTTGAGAACCGCCGCGCATGACTCGGATTCTGCAGTTACGGGTAACCTTGCCAGATAGAACATAACAGCCTGCAACAGCGCCCTTACGGACGGGGAAGACGGCACGAACTTCTACTTCACCTAGGTCCTCTTCAACAAGTTCAGGTTCTAGCAGACCTTCCATTGCGCCTTCGATATCTTCTAACAGCTTGTAGATGATTTCGTAGTCGCGAATATCCACACCCAGACGGTCCGCGGCCTGCTGTGCTCCTGGTGCAAGGGTCGTATTGAAGCCAATGATGACTGCTCCACTAGCCGCTGCCAGGTCGACATCAGTTTCACTAATTTCTCCCGGTGCTGCCATGAGCACACGAATTTGAACCTCATCCTGCGGTAGCTGCTGCAAGGATGCCAGAATAGCTTCTAGAGAACCTTGAACGTCTGCTTTTAGCAGGATATTGAGTTCCTTTAGCTCACCTTCTTGAGCCTGCGCTGACAGGGTATTCAGGGTGACTCGTCGAGATGCCATGGCCTGCTGTAGCCTGGACTGACGCTGGTCTGCTGCTCGATTATCGGCAACGGAACGCGCTTCTTTCTCAGATGCGAATACCTCAAACTCGTCTCCTGCTTGAGGGACGTCGTTAAGCCCTAGTACCTCGACAGCAAAGGATGGAGACGCGGCCTCAACGCGATCAAGCCGATCGTCAATCATGGCACGCACTTTACCAAAGACTGACCCGACCACCATGGAGTCTCCAATCCGGAGCGTACCATTTTGAATTAGCAGCGTTGCTACCGGTCCGCGTGCTTTGTCTAAGTTGGCTTCTATGACAGTACCTTTAGCCAGTCGATCTGGATTGGCATGTAGGTCTTCAACTTCGGCTTGGAGGAGTAGCATCTCCAGCAGTAGATCCAGATTTTCACCTGTAATCGCACTGACTGGGACCATAATGCTGTCACCGCCCCATTCTTCAGGAACCAGGCCATGTTCCATTAGTTCCTGCTTGACGCGATCGGCACTAGCCGTTTCCTTATCAATTTTGTTGATGGCGGTAACGATGGGGACCTTTGCAGCCTTGGCATGGCTGATGGCTTCAATAGTCTGGGGCCGAACACCATCGTCTGCGGCAACGACAAGGACAGCAATGTCAGTGACTCGAGTACCCCGAGCCCGCATGGCTGTGAAGGCTTCGTGACCCGGTGTGTCTAAGAACACAACCTGACGATTGTTACCGTCGTGCTCTACATCGACGTGATACGCACCAATGTGTTGCGTAATGCCGCCTGCTTCTCCGCTAGCAACTTTTGCTTCACGGATAGCATCAAGCAGTGATGTCTTACCATGGTCGACGTGACCCATGATAGTCACCACAGGAGGCCGCTGCTGTAGATTCTCCAGGTCAGCTTCATCAAGCATCTCGGTGGTTTTCTTGGCCTCAGACTCAGCTTCGGCTGTTTCCACTTCGATTTCGAAGGCTTCTGCCACCATCTTGGCAGTTGGAATGTCCAGGGTTTGGTTAATGTTGGTGGCAATACCCTTAAAGAATAGAAACTTGATGACTTCTGTTTCGGGTTCCTTGATCTCTTGAGCTAGTTCATGAACGGTTAGACCATTCGTGAGCGTAATGAGCTCTGGTTTTTCTGGGACAACTTCGACCTTGCGATCGCGGCGATTATTGCGAGATGAGCCACCACGACTGGGCATCGAGCGACTCTTCACAGTCGTTGGTTTTGCCTGAGTCTGACGAGACTTAGGCTTAGGTGGCCGCATCAAAGACATATTGATGGAGGCATTCATCGAATCTCTAGAAAGGTTACTCTCTAGTTCATCGATATCTTCTTCTACATCTAAACGCTGAGCCCGGCGCTTCTTAGTTGCGTTTTTCGCGGCTTTCTGCCGCATTTCCTCTTCTTCGCTCTCACCACGAGGTTTACCGCGCTTGGGTGGACGTGCTGGTGCTGAAGGACGACGAACATCGGGACGTCGAGGTGCGCCTACTAGAACAGGCCCTTCGTTAACCTCCTCGCTGCCAACATCGTCACTATCAGTATCGTCCGATGTGGGACTAGAAGGCTTGGGCCGCCTCACCTCAATGACAGGTTTGGGCTTTAAGCTTGGCTTTTCCTTCAGTAAAGTTGGCTTTGCTTTAGGTTCTGAGGTTTCACCGTCAGCAGATACTCGACTATCTGACCCTCCTACTCGTCTGACCGATGGCTTAGGCGTCTGAGAGCGAGATGGAGGAGAAACCAGCCTGGGCTGAATAATCTGCGGACCACTGCTATCACCTTGAGAAGCTCCATCTGAGCGAGATTGGCCAGCCGCAGGGCGAGATACCGGTTTTTGAGGTGGACGGATAGCCGGTTTAGGCCGACCTGGTCGACTGGGTGGCTGCCTTAAATTCTCTTCTCTAGAGTCACTGCCAGACTCAGGGGTCGAAGTCGCAGGGGAATTAGGTTCAGAATCCTTTGACTCAGGAGGACGAGGAGGAGACGGTTGATGACGCCGAATTTCTAAAATCTGCTGCTTACGGACCGGGCGATTAGGGGCCTTCGGTTTATTGAGCGTCGGCTTTTGTTTTGGCTTAGGCGTCGGCTTTTGCAGGGAGCGCTTGGGTTGCCCTGCTGCAGCTTCACGGATGCGCTCCGCATCTTCTCCGGTAATGGTGCTGCTATGACTCTTTACCGCAATGTCCAAACGTTCACAGATGGCCAGAATATCTTTATTGTCTAAATCTAACTCCCGAGATAACTCATATATCCTGACTTTGCCATTGTTCATCCAAATATTCCTCGCAATTGATTGAAAGAAGGTGTCACATAGACTTACTGCCCTTATCGAAACGACATTACGCTTTACCCTTGGGCATATGGGTAATACCTAATTCTATCGACGATTGGTACTAATGTGGCCGCAATATACGTTGATAAAGATGGAGAATTTAGCACCTCATACAACTCATTTTGGCTGGCTCAGCAGTTCCTGACTGAAAATTAGCACAGGTCTTAAATCTTACCTTAGCATCAACCTTTAAATACGCCTTAGCCTACCTAAGTGAATATGCTAGCTACTGAATATGCCGCTGCAATTCTTGATAGATATCGACTGGAATTGAGGCTTTAAGAGAACGTCCCAAGCGATTTTTCTTCTGGGCTGAGCTTAAACAATCAGATCTAGGACACAGATAAGCTGAACGGCCCATTCCTTCCTGCACTTGTACTTTGCCAGTGGGATAAGTGCGTACGACTCTAATTAAGCGATCGCGGTGTTGAATTTGACGACAGCTGATACAGCGCCGATAATTTTGCTGCATAAATCTTGTTTATTCTTCTTCGTATTTGGGTGCTTCACTGACAGCGTCATCTTCGTATTCAGGTGCTTCATCGGTGACGGTATTTGTCATATCTGTGTCCTGTGCAGTCTCTTCTTCCTGCTCCTGGGCCGCTGCCGCTGCTGCCGCCAGATTTGCAGCTTTGATCGCTTCCATTTGGGCTGCTAAAGCCGCTGCTGCCGCCTCTTCTTCTTGACGTTTAGCTTCTAACTGGGCGTGTATTTTTTCGTCTTCGGCTTCATAGTCATACTTTGCAGAGTCTTTAATATCGATCTTCCAGCCTGTTAGACGAGCTGCGAGACGAACATTTTGGCCCTCTTTGCCAATAGCTAAACTAAGCTGATCTTCCGGCACAAGGACATGTGCCTGACGGTCTTCTGGATTCATCAGTCGGACTTCATCCACTCGAGCTGGGCTGAGCGCATTGGCAATATAGGTAGCCGGATCAGGAGACCAGCGGATGACATCAATTTTTTCACCCCGTAGCTCATTAACAACTACCTGAATGCGAGAGCCTCTCGCACCAATACAGGCCCCTACCGGATCAACGTCCCGCTCTAGGGTATCAACAGCAATTTTGGTTCTAGGCCCCACCGAACGAGAGGGAGGATTCGCTTCCCTAGCGACTGCAACGATACGCACCACCTCGTCTTCGATTTCGGGGACTTCGTTGGAAAAAAGCTCTACTACGAGACTCGCATCTGCGCGAGATACTAAAAGCTGTGGTCCCCGATGGGAGCCTTCAGAGACCTTCTTGAGCGCAACTCGAAACGTAGCATTGGCTCGATAATTATCATTGGGTAGCTGATCCCGCTTGAGGAGTTCTGCTTCAACATCAGGCTGACCGACACCACTGCTGACGGCCATGATGACAGATTGACGCTCAAATCGTAGGACCCGCGCTTGTAAAATAGTGCCTTCTAAGTCTTGGAATTCTTCTTGGATGAGTCGTCTTTGCTGATCTCGCAGCTTTTGGGCCAGCACCTGTTTAGTTTGAATAGCGGCCATTCGACCAAAGTCTTTTTGTTCTGGTGTTACATCCAGTACAACTTCATCACCAATTTGAGCCTCGGGAGCAACTTCGACGACTTCAGCTAAGGAAATCTGATGGTCAGGGTTTTCAACAGCCTCAACAATCATTTTGCTAGACAAGACTCTAAAGCCTTCTTCTTCGGGATCTAGCTCTACGGCAAAATTTTCAAAATAGTCTTCATCAAACGGATTATTATCCATTCGGCGAGTACGGCGATAGCGCTCATAGCCTTTGAGTAGAGCATCCCGCAAAGCCTGTTCTACGGCGGAACGGGGCAAATTACGTTCCCGGCTGATACCTTCAATCATCTCTTGTAGACTGGGCAGGCTGACCATTGACATGGGCTCTCTCCTCTCTAAATAACGGGGTATGAGTAAAAGTAAAAATTGATGCAGACCCGATATCAAAACGGGATATTTGTCTGTAACTGTGGATGGGCCACCTGGGCATCAGCCATCCCATTAAGCTTCAACTTGATTGCTCAGTCGTACAGACTCTACTAGTTCAGTGGGTAAGGCAATGCGACGTCCTTTCTGACTAATGGCCAGTTTGCTTTCTGTACGTTCTAGTAAGGTGCCAATCCACGCCTTTTTACCTTTGTGAGGAGTGTGAAGGGTCACTTCAATGGCAAACCCTTTAAAGACGATAAAATCACGCTCGGTTTCAAGCTGTTCAGATACTCCAGGACTGGAGACTTCAAGCATATAGGCATCGGGAAGGATGTTGGATGCTTCCAACCCTTCATCTAGGGCAATGCTCATGCGTTCACAGTCATCAAGACTGGTGTCGGTTTGACTGAGATTGCGGACATCAATGCGTAGAATCGGCGGACTATAGTTGGTCTGAAAAACCGCGCCCACCACTTCTAACCCCAAGTCAGTGGCAATGGGGGTGGCTATTTCGAGTACCTGTGGAATAACAGGATGAGCCATGAAAATACGTGCAAATTAACCAAATAAAAAGTGGGCCTTGACGTCCCACTTCTCACACAATCATTCTTGAACTGGGGCAGTAAGTGTCTAAAAAAAAGACAGAGCTAGCCAGTACAAGACGGCAGGCTTTTACTGCGTTACACAGTTTAGCGTGTTTTTCTCTGATTTGATTCAATACCTGTGGCTTGAAAAAGTTCTGCAACGGTGGCGCAATGGGTGTCCATGCCGAAGCTGGCAGGGGTCAAAGGATTTTGATAAGTAAAATGACGATACTTTAAACAAAACCTGTCCCAGTCTTCCATACGCACCTTAAAAAGCTTGATAAAGAAGTCTATGAGTCCTTGGGATAGGGGAATGCGAAAATAGATGGAACGACCCAAATAGCGACTGACGGCGGTGACTGCATCATTGACGCTCAGGGCTGGGTTACCCAAAACGAGCTCGCGTGACTCGCCTGATTTGGGTGCATGATCGACAAGATGGGTGACTACTGTGGCGACATCTTGAGCATGGATAAAATGTAGGGTGCCATCGGCACTAAAAAATCGGATTAGATCGATCCACTTGGTAACTTCTGAAAGTCCGCTGGAAATGTGGGAGTAAGGCTTATCGGTGTCGCCACCAAAAACGAGTGTGGGAAATAGGGTAGTGATTTTTGGGAAAATTGCCAGATCCTTGAGCTTTTGGTGGCACTCATGCTTGCTACGGATGTAGTCAAACGATACTTGGCCCGCCACCTCTAAGGGCTGATTTTGGCGGTCTAAAATACTGGCGGTTGAAAAATAGAGAACCTGCTGAATTCTATCTGGATCCAGTAGGTTCATGAGCTTTAGATTAGCTGTGACATTGATGTCGTAGATAGCGGGCGCTCCTCCCCAAGAAGTTGCAATCAGGATAGCGCTATCCATAGTGCCTAGTAGATCTGCAAACTCGTCAACTGTGCGGATATCACCCTGCAATATCTTGACTCTGGGGCAGTCTGAGACATTAAGCTGCAGTTTATCTGGATTTCGCAGCAGTAGGAAGAGCTCGTGGTCAGTATGCTCAAGCAAACGCTCAACAACATAATGGCCGATACAACCGCTAGCACCGGTAATAAAAATTCTCTGAGGTGACGGTTTGATGACTGGTGCCAGATGACTCACGGGGGATATTGGGCGGAATATGACTACCCATCTCCAGAGCTGCAGGGTTCCCCTGAGATCGGGCATAGCAACCGACGGATGCATCGAGCTGTCGCCAGTCAGGTTAGCTGCTGTAACTAAAGGCTTGTTGGGATATGCATTGCCCTAACTACCGTGACAGAAGCTATGAGTCTGCAGCTTAAGATATGGTTTCAGTCTCTATACTATTACCTTGAGTAGCAGTTATGACAGCTGGTGTGACGGCTCTATAATCGTGTGTTCTGGCCTGCAGTCTTGGCGTAAGGACTGCAGGCTCTCAGGCTTACTAGGCAGGAATGGCCATCAATTCTTCGAGCTTTTTAGCGGTTTCAAAGAAGTGGGCTGCATTCTCTTCGGGGGTGCCTGGAAGGATGCCATGCCCCAGATTGAGAATATGCCCTCCCCGACCGGCTTTGCGCACAGTATCGAGAATGCGATCGCGAATAAAGTCCTTGGAGCCAAACAGCACACCTGGGTCAACATTTCCCTGAACGATCCGATCGGGACCGAGACGACGACGGGCATCAGCCATATCGACTGTCCAATCAACGCTGATAATATCAACGCCAGACTCACCCATTAGCTCAAGCACACCGGCACTGCCGCTGATATAGAGAATGAGAGGCGTATCGGGGTGAGTTTCTTTGACCTGACGTACCACCTGCTGCTGATAGGTAAGCGCACACGTACGATAGTCCTCGGGACTGAGCTGACCCGCCCAGGAGTCGAACAGCTGGACAATCTGAGCCCCGCAGTCAATCTGGTAGCGCACATAGGCGGCAATCCCGTCGGCTATGTGGCTTAGTAACTGGTGCAGCATTTTCGGCTCAGAGAATGCCATTCCTTTAATTACGGAATAGTTCTTAGAGCTTTTCCCCTCGATGGCATAGGCTGCTAGCGTCCAAGGAGAGCCCACAAATCCCAGGACTGTAGAAGCGTTGCCTACTTCATTACGAAGCGTGGTCAAAATCTTTTTGATGAAGGGTAAATCTTCTTCTGGATTCAGCGGACGCAGGGCATCAATTTGAGCCTGGGTACGAATAGCGGGCTCAATCATCGGTCCCTTGCTTTCCACAATGTCGAAGGGAATGCCCATACCTGGCAGCGGGGTCAAAATGTCTGAAAACATAATCACACCGTCGGGGCGAAATGCACGCCAGGGCTGTAGTGAAATTTCAATGGCAAGGTCGGGATTTTCAGAGCGCTCACGGAAAGACGGATACTTCTCTCGCAAATCACGGTATATCTTCATGTATCGACCCGCCTGACGCATCATCCAGACCGGGGGACGATCCAAGATTTCGCCCTTGGCGGCTCTCAACAGGTAGGGCGTTTGATCAGGTTGGGTCATCGAAATCTCACCACGGACTAAGTTTTTATTGGCATCTGCTAGCTTATCATTGTGAATTGCTCTCAATGACTTGAGACAGTTGACTTACGTGGGTTTTGAGCTATTGGTAAGGGGTTTTTAACACGACCGTCGCGGCGTAAACTTAAAGTCAGATAACGAATTGTGGCCGCTTGTGTCGCTTTATTCAGTCCTACTCATGCAGAATGTGAACTTTTTTAAAAAGCAGGGGGGCCGGTGGTTTTCCCAACGTACAACCCACTATCTCAAAGCCGGAGGCTCCAAGGCCGGAAAATCTGATTTAGAAGTCACTTATATAGAGCCTGCTGAGGCCGACGTAGTACGGCTATGCGATATCGCAAATGCTCCTGGTGCGAACGCTTTGGGTGGTCTGCGCATCGTGCAGAAAAGTACTCTCATCGGGGGAGATACCCGGACACAATCAACGGTGATAGCCGCGATCGCAGCGGATGAGTATTCGGGGAATCTACTGCGACAAATCGAGGGTCAAACCATTGCTCAGGTCAGCCAGTATCGATTTGAGAATGATGTGCTGACGATTACCACCGAAGCCAACGGTGTGCGGGCCGAAGAACGATGGTGGTTTATTACCGATAATCTACGCATGCGCACCAATGTTTTGAGCGATGATAGCGGTCAAATTATGGCGTCCTTTTGCTCAGAAATTCGATTAGGTGATGTTAAATCCTAACCAAGCTACTCAGAGAGCCTGCGACGAGGCGTTGGTCTAAAGGGTTGAATAGGCGATGGGGCAGACATGACCGGTAGCCGGAGCGGTGTTAGCGTCTGATTGCGCCTTTTAGAGGGATTGGGTAATTCAAAACGGCTGCTGCTGAAGTGCTCAAAGGAATTAGGTGACGGGTATTGGGTGCTTCTATGCAGCTGCCCAGCCTGATAGACCTCTACAAGCGTATTAATGGGTGCTACTGGAAAAGATTCAATAAAGGCACCGGACATATCACTGCTGTCCGAGAAGGAACTTTCGTTTTGTCCGAGCTGGCTGGCAGTAGCCGGTTGAGAAGCGTTATCAGCTCTGTGCCTGGCTGCGGCTGTAGCCGGGGCCGCTAGGCTGCTGGTGGATAAATGGATGGGCGAGCCTATGTGGGATGCGATCGCTTGTTCAAAACCAGAAGTAAAGTGACGCACTGGCTGACCACGCCGCTGCCAAATAGACAAAATGTGGTCAACAGAAATAAGTTTGTACCTTCCCTGATAGACAGCCTCAATAATGGCGTCTCGAATCCAGGGGGCTCGATAGTGATTGAGCCAGTGGAGAACCTGGCTTTCAGGGCTGTAGCTGTTTAACTCCAGGCAAAAAGACTTGATTAACGTAATGGCCTGCTGTGCTTCTCGTCCTACATCTACTGCCATCATGGGAAGTTACCTGTAAGCCTAATCTATTAGTTAATTCATGACGGGTGCCACCGTTTCCTCATACTTTTTAGAAACAATATGCACGGTTTTATTAAGTACAAATATGTCTTGGGCTGTCAGTCCAATATTTAATGCTGCGGCTGCGTTCAACCTACTAAATCTTGATATTGCTCTGGAGCTGGGTTAATGAAACCTGAATAGATAGCAATAACCTATCTAAGTTCTAGACTTCCCAGAAATCCAGGATTTGCTTACGGCAGGCTATCAATCGCTGATACCTTAGCGCCGTTCTAAAACGCCACCATCAACCTGCCGAATATTGTCACTATCAAAGGGACTGCCCCTACCCAGCCAGTTAAAATCGCTGAGCCTAAATCCAATTGATCCGGTCGATTGAGTCGGACTGTAGCGAACCACTAGCCCATAGGTACGGCGGCTGTATTCACCAATTATTTCAGTATTGATTTCTTCGCCTGTTTCAATATTGATTGAGGTCTGAAATCCCAGCAAAATAGGGCCTACAATTTGCTGGACTAGACCAAAAGTAAGGATCTGGTCATCAACGTTGCGATCAAATAAAAAGGGCGAATTATTGCCAGATATCAATTCCTGGTAGTAGCCAATGTTGAAGCGAGTGTAGTCAAAGAAATCTTTAGAGAGATGACCGATCTGACCATCCAAGCGAATATCACCCGCTAAGACCTCTTGAAAGTCACCACTGGTGTAATAAGAGCCAACGCCAAATAGCCCGACCGTAAGATTTAAAAAAGGGACCACAGGAGCAGGCGTGTAGCGTAATCCTTCGGTTCGAGTGGCGGGTAGGGGGGTGCCTTGCCATAAATTAAACCCTTTGCTGAGACGGGCACTGCTTTGAAACCGTCCCAAGGTAACTAGATCGTCACCCCCCAAGGGTCCATCGAGCAGGTCGGTCCGGTCCGTTTTGGCTGTAACTAGCTGCCCCCCTACCTGATAGGTCAACCCTAGACCGCGACCATCTAGATTAATGACGGGTGAGAGCAAAACTGAACCGAGGCTAGAGCGAACGTCTTGAAAACCAAGGCTGCCGTTAAATAACCGATCGCGATAGCTATATTCATTCACCAAAAGATGATCTCCGACCAGGTAACGGTTGCGAATGCTGCCGCGTAGGTTGTTTTCTACGTCGTCGAGGTCAAAACTGGTGAGAGTCGCGCTGGCTGATACGGTAGACCGCGGGCTGAGCCGAGTATCAAAATCGGCTTCCAATCCAAATACATCTGAATCAGTTGCTCCTTGGTCGAGTGCACGTTCTACGAAGTACTGGGGGGTGATACTGAGGCTGGTAGATTCATTTCTGACAATGGGGAACTCGCTTTCTACGAAAACGCCACCGCGATCGCGCGAGTCGCTGTTGATGTTAATCAAGAAAGGATTCACCTGATTAGAGTCAACGGCCCCTCGGTTCAGTACGTATCGAGACTTTAAAATCGGTAGCGAAAACCCCTGGTCAAAGACCAGTCTGGGGTCTTCTGTTGTGAGCTGGTCGGCGGTTGGCGATAGTGTCACCAACGTTAATCGGTCTGTCCGAAACTCTAGCTCCGGAGGTGAGAATGGGTCGTTAGTAAGCCTGACGTCCTCCGCAACCCAGCTTTCTGAATCAAAATTGACTCGTGCTGCTTCAAAGCGCAGTCGTCTCACCCCACCTGATGTCTCTGGCAGTTCAGCACTGACCCTAGAGTTAATCTGCAGACCACCTGATGAGGTAACATTGCTCAGCTCCTGGTCGGGATTAAGCGGGTCAAAAACAGAGCGACTGGTGAGCGGTCCTTCAAAAGGGGCAGAAAAGTCATCTTCAAGACCCGGCAAAAATAGCTCGCCCCGAGTTTCAAACAGTGTGCCTTCTTCTTGGAGCAAGCTATATTCAGCACGCTCACCCCGCACTTCCTGCTCGCCTCGGGTCAAAATGACATTGCCTTCTGCCAAGACGTAGCGATTGACTAAATTAATCCACAGTTCATCGGCTAACAAAAAAGCATTATTAAGCTTAAAAACGGCGTTGCCCCGTGCGGTAGCCACCTGTCTGTTGGCATCAAATACCTGTGTGTCAGCTGTAACTTCCAACTGAGAGGGGTCTAGAGGCGTGATGCCGTTTTCGGCTGGCGGACTGATGGGAGTAGTGCCAGGTTCACCCTCTGGAGTGGCGGAGTCTGCGTTATTTTCTAAAGCGTCGGGGAGAGCGTCTGATGGGGGGGGCTCTACCTCGTCGACGCTATCTGGGTCGACTGCGTCAGGATCAATATTAGCGGGCGTTTGCTCTAAATTATCTGAATCGAGCTGAGATTCTAAAGCTGGTATATCAAGACTTTCAACCGTATCGGTCGGCTCTAAGTCCTGTGCTTCATCAACAAGCTTATTGATCGCGTCACGGGTGTTCTCATCGACGGTTGTAGGTAATGTCGGAGATGAATTCGTTTGCTCAGGTAGAGGTGGAAGCTGAGCAAGATCCGCAAGATTAGGGCTAAAGATATCCCTAGTATCTAAGGCAGACAGTTGCCTAGACGGGATCAAACTAACTAGAGAAAAAGACGGCTCTAAAGGACGACGGGTTTGAGGGCTGGGATAATGGCCTGTTAGTAGGGCAGGAGCCTCTTGGTGAATAATTTGGAGATCGGCTGCGGTTCTAGTGACAACGAGTTGCTGGGTTGGGAATGGTTCAGGAGGTAAATCGATGGGGGCCATAGAAATCATTAAAAACGGCCAGTGGTCAGCGAACGACTGCTAACCCTCATGAACACAAGCGTATATGCAGTATTGAACACACTTATAGAGGCATAGAAGCCTCTGAGTACGTTGAATGGCGGTCTATCAATGAGACACCTTGACGCTCCAAAAATCAGGACATTCGATGGGCCCCTTTGTAAAAAACTAATTTGCATTAAAAACTCCTTAGCTAAGCTAGCCAAGGAGCTTCATCAAAATTCATTGGAACTCTTTTGGGCCTAGCAGGAATTATTCCATATCTTGGCGACCAGGATTTCGAGCCGGGTCACCGTTGAGAAAGCCAAAGATGAACAGACCTACGAAAAAGGCAACAGTCAGATATACAACGATCTTTAAAGTCAGCATCGCGAGTCTCCAAGGACAGACACTTAAAATTATATAAAAGCTATTCTATCGCAACATTGAATTCATATTTCTAATCGACCGCCATCATAGCAACGCCGCTGACCATGATGGCGGCTCCTAGTAAGCGCTCTCGTATACCGGTTTCATCAAAAAGAATATAGCCAAAGCCTACAGAAATAAGAGCACTCATCCGTTTAACTGCAATCACCTGGGCAACCGGAGCCATGGTCAATGCGGCAAACTGTAGCGAGACGCCGATGGCAATAAATAGACCCGCTAGCCCGACAAATTTTGCCTGTGCCCTCAGTAGGGAGAAGATGGTTTGATAGCCATTCTGGGCAATACGCCGTGCGACAAATGGCACCATACCGATGGCAATGGTGGCAAAGAGCGATGTCCCCCAAAACAGCGCGGATGAGTTGAGGGTACCGACCTTGTCAAAATTTGATGTGATGCTCCAAATGAAGGCTACACCTACCATGGTGCGACTACCAGGATTCGTTGCGATCGCTCGTAGCGGTGCGAGGGTGAGCCCTTGACTTGGCTGCAAATTGAGCACGTAGGAGCCAAAGATCAGCAGTATGACACCCACTGTATCTAGCCCGGTGGGCCATTCTCCAACAATGATAGGTGATGTAACCAGTAGAAATAATGGGGTGAGGGTGACTAGGGGTACCGTCAATGAAAGGTCTGCAGTTTTAATGGCACGAAAGTAAAGTGTAAAGGCCAAGATATTGAGACTGCCCCCGACTAAAATGGCTTTACCATAGTCAGGCCCGAGGCTAGGTATGCCTTCGGTAGCTAGCATGAAGCTACCCATCAGGCAGGCTCCAACTAGACTAAAGCCTAAGAGAACAGAGTATTCATCAAGGGATTTGAGGGCTTGCTTACCGGTTGCGTCTTTGAGGGCTTCGCATAGGGCGGTACCACTGGAGAGTAGGAGCCAGAGCATCTAGGCTCCACAGCAGCGGTCAATACCGAGGCTATCGAGTAATAAATCTCCAACGGCATTTGCTACGGCAAACTCGCTGTAAAAGCTCTTAGAAAAATCAAACGCTTGCATCTCGGTCAAAATGGCCATAACGAGAGGGATTAGCTCGTTTTCGCCCTCCATTCGCTGGCGCACAAAAACTTGAGAAGCGCGTTGGGCGATGTCTTGATTGACAGCTTCTGGCAAAAACTCGGTATCGAGCCACTGCTGCAGCGATGCTTTGAGCCATTCACCCTCTTGCTCTGGATTTTTAGAGGGCGGTAGCGTGACAGATTCAATCGGTTCAGTCATGGCAAAGGCTGCGTCAAGAACTAGGCGTTTTGGTTTCTCGGTTCTTTTAGGGTAAGTTTTTTTAGGCTACGGTAGGAGAAGGGTTTGAAGAATGTAACGGGCGAGTCCCTTTGTTGCAGCTGCTATGGCTTACTCGATTCCCCATATTTTGCAGTGCTACGCCCGAGGCTATTTTTTAATGGCAGATAGCGACTGCCAAACGCTGAATTGGTATTCTAGTCGCAAACGTGCGTTAATTCCTCTAGACGATCGGTTTCGCTACCCTAAGTCACTGCGTCGGGTTCTGAATCAGAATCGGTTTGAGGTTGCGTTTAACCGAGATTTTGAGGGTGTGGTTGAAGGCTGTGCGGCGCGTGAAACGACATGGATTTCAGATGAGCTCAAGGCGATCTATCGCATGCTGCATCGGGCTGGCCATGCCCATAGTTTTGAGGCATGGCAGGGAGATCGTCTTGCGGGAGGGATTTTAGGAATTGTGCTCGGTGGTGCCTTTGTTGGGGAGTCGATGTTTTTTACGATTCCTGATGGCTCTAAGGTGGCCATGGTCAAGCTGGTGGAATGGCTGCGATCGCAAAACTTTCTGCTCTTCGATGCCCAAATGATGAACCCCCACCTAGAGCGCTTTGGTGCCTATGTAGTCGAAAGGGAAGCCTACGAAAATATCCTGTACCAGGCGCTTCAGCGGCCCTGTCAGTTTCTACCTGCGACAGCTGCCCCAACCAAAAAAAGAATCCTTTATCCGCGACAATGGAGCGCAGATGGTAAGGAGTAGGCCGAGTGGAGACAATTCCTGATATTAGCCCTGGATTTGTTATAGTCAGTTTTCTAGCCTCGTTTGTAGCCTGCTTTTTTTCCAGCTTGGCGGGGGGCGGTGCGGGGCTTATTTTGCTACCGATTCTTCTGCTGTTAGGCTTGCCCTTTGTCAATGCGCTGGCCTGTCACAAACTGGCGGTGGGGTTTATCGGTCTAGGCAGTGGCTATCGCTACAGTAAAGCTGGACTGGTTGACTGGCGAATATTTTGGTGGACAGGGCTGACCGGAGTGCCGTTTGTAATTTTGGGTACTCGCTTTGCCAGCCAGCTGTCTGGAGCCACCATGCGACCAATTTTGGGAGTGGTCATTTGCATCATGGTAGGTGTGGCTTTTTTTCGTAAAAGCCACCATCTGCAGCATCGGCCCAGAGCTATGACCCGTCAGCTGTGGATATTAGCTTCACTGATGCTGGTCCCTATGGCTTTTTACAGTGGCTGGGTGAGTGCGGGTGCAGGCATTTTTACCACCTATCTGTATCTGCAATTTTTTCGCTATGACCAGCTCCATGCCACTGCGATGACTCTATCGGCCAATGGAATTTTCTGGAACATGGTTGGAGCGGCGTCCCATGTGTTTCTAGGGCATACCGTATGGGTGCTGGCTCCGGGACTAGTGGGTGGAGCGCTGCTAGGGAGCTACTGTGGTGCCAGTCTCGGTATCCAAAAAGGGAACAGGTTTTTGCGGGTAATCTTTTTGACGTCGGCGCTGATTACAGGAGTCTTGCTGTTGAGATAGCCGTTGGGAGTTCGCCAACAAAATGAACAGAATGGATTCCCTTGGAGACAGTTTATGCATCTGCTCTTGATGTAACAAACAATGAAGTCTTCGACTGGTGAAGTATGTCGATGGTATGGGATCTAGGCTTATGAGCAAAAATCTGGGACCGGTGTTAGATAGCATTTAATCTATCCACTCCCTTAGCTCTTCCTCCGACGCCATGACTGCCGAACACAACCGATTACAAGCGGATCCTAAGACTTGGAAAAACTGGGGTCCCTATTTGAGTGAGCGTCAGTGGGGAACGGTTCGAGAGGACTATAGCGCGACCGGTGAAGTCTGGAATTATTTCTCCCATGACCAGTCCCACAAGCGGGCCTACCGCTGGGGTGAAGATGGCCTGTTAGGAATTTCGGATACCCAGCAGCGGCTGTGTTTTGCATTGGCTCTGTGGAACGGGGAAGACCCGGTACTCAAAGAGCGCTTGTTTGGACTAACGGGCAATCAGGGCAACCACGGCGAAGACGTCAAAGAGTACTACTTTTATTTGGATAGTACGCCCACCCATTCCTATATGAAGGCGCTCTATAAATATTCTCAGGCAGCCTATCCCTACCGTGAGCTAGTTGAGGAGAATCGGCGGCGCGATCGCAACGCCCTAGAATACGAACTGCTCGATACAGGCGTCTTTGACGACAATCGCTACTTTGATGTCTTGATTGAATACGCCAAGGCTGATCCCGAAGATATCCTGATTCAAATTACCGTTACCAACCGAGGTCCGGATACTAAATCCCTTACGGTTTTACCGACGCTATGGTTTCGTAACACCTGGAGCTGGGAAGAAAACGCAGAAAAACCGCTGCTGAAGCTGTCAGACACTCAGCCGGATTTTAGGACAATAGAGACCTCCCACCCAGAGATTGGGACGCGCTGGCTCTACTGTCAAAATACTGGAACAGCAAACGATAGCCCCGTTTTGTTGACTGAAAATGAAACCAATTACCAGGCGGTCTTTAACGTTGCTAATACAACTCCCCATGTCAAAGACGCGTTTCATCGCTATGTGATTCAGGGGGAAACGGCGGCGGTAAACCCTGACATGACCGGCACCAAAGCCGCGATTCACTACACCCTGACCCTAGCACCGGGCGAAGCGCAAACTATCTCCCTACGCCTCAGCGATCGTGCTCAGCTAACCCATCCTTTAGACGAGTCGTTTGCTACGACTTTGAGCACGCGTCAGCAGGAGGCTGATGCCTTTTATCAAAAGATTTCTCCTTTTTCGATGAGTGCCGAGGAGCGGGCCATTCAGCGGCAGGCATTTGCCGGACTGCTGTGGACCAAACAGTACTACTACTTTGATGTCCATCGCTGGTTTGAGGGCGACTCAACAGCGCCTGCGCCCCCAGACAGCCGCCAGCGCAATAAAGAGTGGCGGCATCTGGATGCCAACGATATTATCTCCATGCCAGACAAGTGGGAGTATCCTTGGTTTGCCGCATGGGATACAGCCTTCCACTGTCTTCCTTTAGCGATGATAGACCCGGAGTTTGCCAAGTACCAGCTGGATATTATGACGCGGGAGTGGTACATGCACCCCAACGGTCAGATTCCCGCCTATGAGTGGGCCTTTGGCGATGTGAATCCGCCAGTGCATGCCTGGGCCACATGGCGTGTGTATAAGATTGAGCAAAAGATGACGGGGAAGTGCGATCGCACCTTCCTGGAGCGCGTTTTCCAAAAGCTCCTGCTCAACTTCACCTGGTGGGTCAATCGCAAAGACGCCGAAGGAAATAATGTCTTTGAAGGCGGTTTTTTGGGACTAGACAATATCGGCGCGTTTGATCGTAGTTCAGATCTACCTGCGGGTGGCCACCTCGAACAGTCCGACGGCACCAGCTGGATGGCCATGTACTGTCTCAATATGCTCACCATCGCCCTAGAGCTGGCCAAAGAAAACTCGGTCTATGAAGACATGGCCACCAAATTCTTTGAGCACTTCATCTACATCGCCGATGCCATGACCCATATCGGCCATGAACGCACCCAGCTGTGGGATGACGAAGATGGCTTTTTTTACGATGTACTGCACTTTCCCGACGGCAGCCGCCAGCGGCTAAAGGTACGCTCCATGGTGGGGCTGATTCCTCTCTATGCCGTTATGACCTTAGAGCCCGAGCTGCTAGAGCAGGTGCCCAACTTTAAAAAACGGATGGACTGGTTTATCCAGAATCGCCCAGACCTTAAAAAGAACGTCGCCTGTATGGAAACGCAGGGAGCCGGTGCCCGTCGCATGTGGGCCATCTGCTACGCCAGTTTAGGTGACGTCAACTCCAGCGACCAGCTGCGCCGCATTCTCACCAAGCTGCTAGACGAAAACGAATTTTTCAGCCCCTACGGTATTCGAGCCTTATCTCGCTATCATGCCGAGCACCCGTATGTTTTCCGGGCCGACGGCGAAGATTTTCGGGTCAGCTATGAACCTGCAGAATCTAGTAGCGGTTTGTTCGGTGGTAATTCCAACTGGCGTGGTCCCATTTGGTTTCCGGTCAACTATTTGCTAATCGAGTCGCTGCAAAAGTTTCACCACTACTTAGGCGATGACTTTAAGGTTGAATGCCCCACCGGTTCAGGTCGCTGGATGAACTTATGGGAAGTCGCCGCCGAAATTTCCCAACGGCTGACGCGCATTTTTCTCCCCGATGAGCAAGGAAAGCGCCCCGTTTACGGCAGCTTATCCACATTCCAGCAAGATCCCCACTGGCAGAACTACATTCTTTTTCATGAATACTTCCATGGGGACAATGGAGCTGGTATCGGTGCCAGCCATCAAACCGGCTGGACGGGGCTAGTGGCTAAGCTGATTCAGCAGCAGAGCGAGTATGGAGAATAGCCTCCATATAAGAAGCCCCCATGAACGCTAAGGCTCATGAGGGCTTCGGCTTAGATATAAAATGGAATTCAATAAAGCGTTCTTCTATGATTCAACATTACGCTGATGTGCTTTGCATAGGAGCCCCAAAGCGATAACTCTACGGTCTCCTTACAGGACTATCAAGTTTTCTGCCCTTGTGCTGACGATCACAGCAGTACCCCAGTCGGTGGGCGCAGGTCAGCATCAGACTCTGTTGTTGGCAAGAGATTTGCGATCGCATCCCTCATCTCAGCCACAAAAACCATTCGTTAAGTTAACTAGATGTAGCGCTAAAAATCGGCTAACCTTAACCCAGACTCTACAGCTGGTGGTTTTCCGAAAGCTTTGAACCACAGAAGTCATAGAGTATACTTGTACTAAAAGCGGGCGCGGTTTATGTCCTTTGTTGGTCTGCATATCCACAGTGATTACAGCTTGCTCGACGGTGCCAGCCAGCTTGAGCCGTTAGCGGCTAAAGCAGTCGAAATGGGTATGCCCGCCATCGCCCTCACCGACCACGGTGTCATGTACGGGGCCATTGAGCTAATAAAAACCTGTAAAAAAGCAGGCATCAAGCCCATCATTGGCAATGAGATGTACCTGATCAATGGGGACATCACCAAGCAAGAAAAACGCCCCCGCTACCACCAGGTTATCCTGGCCAAAAATACCCAGGGCTATAAGAACCTCGTTAAGCTCACCACAAAGTCACATTTAGACGGTGTCCAAGGTCGCGGCATTTTTTCCCGTCCCTGCATCAATAAAGAACTGCTAGAGCAGTATCACGAAGGGCTCATCGTTACTAGCGCCTGTCTCGGTGGTGAAATTCCCCAGGCGATTATGCAATATCGTCTCGATGTGGCCTATCGTGTTGCCAAATGGTACCAAGACCTCTTTGGTGAAGACTACTATTTAGAAATTCAAGACCATGGTTCGCCCGAAGACCGCATCGTCAATGTGGAAATCGTTCGCATTGCCCGCGAACTGGATATCAAAATTATCGCTACCAATGACTCTCACTTTATTTCCTGTGTAGATCTCGAAGCTCACGACGCACTGCTGAATATCCAAACTGGCAAGCTTGTTACCGAAAACAAACGTCTGCGCTATAGCGGCACCGAATACCTTAAGTCTGCTGATGAAATGCGTCGCCTTTTCCGCGACCACCTGCCCCAGGATGTAATCGACGAAGCCGTTGCTAACACCCTAGAAGTGGCAGAAAAAATTGAAGAGTACGACATTCTAGGCAACCCTCAAATTCCTAACTTTCCTGTGCCTGAAGGTCATACCGGTGAGACCTATATGGCCAAGGTATCCCGCGATGGTCTGCTTGAGCGACTAAATCTTACTTCTTACGATGAAGCCCCTCCGGCATACCAGGCTCGTCTGGAATACGAAATCCAGATGATGCACCAGATGGGGTTTGCCACTTACTTTCTAGTGGTGTGGGACTACATCAAATTTGCTCGTGATACCAAAATTCCGGTGGGGCCAGGTCGAGGCTCGGCGGCAGGTTCGCTAGTGGCCTACTGTATGGGGATTACCAATATCGATCCGGTGCATCATGGTCTGCTATTTGAGCGATTCCTGAATCCTGAGCGTAAATCCATGCCTGACGTGGATACCGACTTCTGTATCGAAAAGCGCGAGAAGGTAATCGAATACGTCACTGAAAAGTACGGTAAGGATCATGTGGCCCAGATCATCACCTTTAACCGCATGACCTCTAAGGCGGTGCTTAAAGATGTGGCCCGCGTGTTGGATATTCCCTACGGCGAGTCCGACAAAATGGCGAAGATGATCCCGGTGGCTAGAGGCAAACCCGCCAAGCTCAAGGCGATGATCGACCCTGAGAAAACGCCTGAGAAAGCGTTTCAAGAAAAGTATGAAAGTGGGGATTTGGTGCCAGGAACGGCAGTTACCTACCGCCGCTGGCTGGATATGGCCATCACTATCGAAGGCACGAACAAAACCTTTGGTATGCACGCTGCTGGGGTGGTGATTTCAGCCAAGCCGCTAGATGAACTGGTGCCGCTACAGCGCAATAACGACGGTGCTGTCATCACCCAGTACTACATGGAAGATGTAGAGGCAGTGGGTCTATTAAAGATGGACTTCTTGGGACTGCGTAACCTCACCATGATCCAAAAGGCAGTGGACTATGTGGAGCAGACCCGTGGTAAGACCCTAGATATGGATAAGGTGGCTTACTACGATCCAGAAACCTATAAGCTGCTCAGTCGGGGGGAATTGGGCGGAGTATTCCAGCTGGAATCTTCGGGGATGCGCCAGATTGTGCGCGATCTAAAACCCGACGGTTTGGATGATATTTCGTCGGTGCTGGCTCTATATCGACCTGGTCCACTGGATGCTGGGCTGATTCCTAAATTTATCAACCGTAAGCATGGTCGTGAGCAGATTGATTACCCCCACGAGCTGATCCAGCCGATTTTAGAAGAAACCTACGGCATCATGATCTTCCAGGAGCAGATTATGAAAATCGCCCAGGATATGGCGGGCTATTCCTTGGGTGAAGCGGACCTGCTGCGTCGGGCCATGGGTAAGAAAAAGCAGTCGGCCATGGACATGCACCGGGGTAAATTTATTGAGGGTTCGGTAGCAAATGGAGTGCCCCAAAAGACGGTCGAAGCCCTCTGGGATCAGATGGTTAACTTCGCGCAATATTGCTTTAATAAGAGTCATTCAATGGCCTATGGCTATGTTACCTATCAGACGGCATATCTGAAGGCCAACTATCCGGTTGAGTATATGGCGGCGCTGCTGACGGCCATCAGCGGTGATCAGGACAAGGTGCAGATGCATATTGCTAACTGCGTCAGCATGGGAATTGAGGTGCTGCCGCCGGATGTGAACCGTTCAGGGGTGGACTTTACGCCGGAAAACAACTGCATTTTGTTTGGTCTGTCGGCGGTGCGAAATGTGGGTTTGGGCGCAATTGAAACGCTGATTCAGAGTCGTACGGAGGATGGGCCGTTTACGTCGCTGCCTGAGCTTTGCGATCGCATCGATCTCCGCGCCGTCAACCGTCGTGCTCTAGAAGCCCTGATTCACTCCGGTGCCCTTGACGGTCTCAACAACAACCGCCGCCAGCTCTTCTCCGATTTAGAATTCGTCGTTGACTGGGCTCAATCCCGCGCTAAGGATAGAGAAATTGGCCAAGGCAATATCTTTGACATGATGCTGGGCGGTGGCGATACAGCTGCGACTCCTGCTGAAAAGACCAATCACGCTGGTGCTTACGAAGCAGCTCCCAAAGCTCCCCCCATGGAAGATTACGATCCCCAAGAGCGACTGCGCCTAGAAAAAGAGCTGCTAGGGTTCTATATCTCCGACCATCCCCTCAAGTCAGTGCAACGTCCGGCGCGAATTTTAGCCCCTATCAGCCTAGCCGAGCTGTCCGAGCAGCCTGAAAAACTGACGCTTAGCGCTATTGTCATGATCAGTGCTATGAAACCCATCACCACCAAAAAGGGTGACAGCATGGCAATTCTGCAGATCGAAGACATCAGCGGTCAGGCCGAAGCTGTCGTTTTTCCTCGATCCTATGCGCGTATCGGTATGCATATTAAAGCCGATGCTCGATTAATGATTTGGGGTAAGGTTGACCGTCGAGACGATCGGGTTCAACTCATCGTTGATGATGCAGAACCCATTGAGGATGTACGACTAGTGACCGTAGAGCTACCTCCATCTATCGCAGGTGATATCGTGCAGCAAAATCGTCTGCGCAATGTCATTCAAAATCAACAGGGTGAGGACAAACGTGAAGCAAAAATCCCGGTGGTTGCGATGATTACCTACCAGGGACATCGTCAAGTCGTCCGTTTGGGGGCTCAATTTCGGGTCAAAGATCCTGATGAAGCGGTTTCCGCGCTTAAAGCCGCCGACTTTAAAGCGAAGACGGCTCCCCTTGTCAGTGCTTAAAAGACTCGTAGATCGTGCAATCAGGTGAGCGAGTGAAATCTATAGTCTGGAATACAGATTCTCCGCGCTGAAGCCACCGCTGACACGATATTTAATCCGGGGCATTGCTGATCCTTGGGATGGTTGTATCTGCAAACCGCTGACACGTGGCATTTCTAACAGATCGGAGCATCCCTTAGAATCAGCACGGCTAATTCGGAACGTTACCTGTGCCTGTCAACACTTAATTTTTATCACTGTCTGACGGAGAGTGTCAGACTCTACGGCACACTGGCCCATATGGGATTAAGGACTGATTGATGGAACTAGATTACAGAATCGCTTTGCGCTGCGCCCATCTATCCAATGAGGTTTATAGAGCCTTTAACGATGAGCTTCGCTTTAGTATGCGTCCTGCTCTAACGCCCAAGCTCTTTGATGTCAGACGCACCGATACACAGGTTGCTTTGTTAGAAGATCCTGAGACCCAATGTGGATACATCGTTTTTCGAGGCAGCGATGCAGACCGTGACTGGCTAACAAATTTGGATTTTTCTCGTTGGAATGCAGTGACAGATGCTGTTTTAGATGACAAACAGCTAGATTATCCAGACGTTTATGGTGAATCTAAGTCCGGTGTCAAAATGCACACAGGGTTTACCAAGGCTTATCTGGCCGTTCGCTCTGAAATTCATGGAGTTGTTCGGCAAAGTTCGATGACACGTTGGATCATGACCGGACATAGCCTGGGGGGAGCCTTGGCAAAGCTGTGTGCCGTAGATTTGCAGTACAACTTTGCCCCCAAAATTTCGGTTGAGACCTACGCATTTGGCGCACCTCGCGTTGGCAACAATGCGTTTACAGAGTCTTATAATCGCCGTGTTCCGAATTCCTGGCGGTTTGTAAACGGTAATGATGTTGTTAGTGGATTACCCCGTCGTTGGCAAGCCTATCGCCACGTGGATCAACGGATCCGATTAGGACGCCGACTCAGCTGGCGCATCATTTCAGGCAGTCTTCAAGACCATCGTATCGATCGCTACATTGCAGCTCTGACTAAGCGAGTCGCTGAGTGAGAATAGGTCGCTGAATACTACAGGATTGTTTCCGTTTGCGCTACGGTTGGGGGCAGCAATGATATATTCCGAGTAAGTATGGAGTGTGTTTATACCTGCTCTAGTAAAACTTGACCTTTAACACCATGATCAAGAGGCACCTATGAAGAAAACAGGGCGGCGCTGTAGCAATATCGATGATCGTCGTGGCAGCGCCAGCTCTATTGCTGTTGGTGGTGGCGGCTTGGGAGCGCTGGTCCTGGCCCTCGTAGTGACCCTGATAACAGGCGATCCAAGTCCTGTTATAGAGCAAGTGACTGCGCCACCGTCTCAGTCTTCTAGCCAGATAGGTGCGACGTCTCCAGAGGAAGATCAGCTAGCCGACTTTGCTTCAGTTGTACTGGCCGATACCGAAGATACCTGGAATGTTATTTTCCAAGAAGAGCTTGGCCAGGACTATCCAGAACCTACGTTAGTGCTCTTTTCTGGGGCAGTTCAATCCGCTTGCGGGTCAGCTCAGTCGGCCATGGGGCCTTTTTACTGTCCGGCAGATCAAAAGGTCTATATCGATCTAAGTTTCTTTAACGAACTACAAACTCGTCTTGGTGCTCCTGGTGATTTTGCTCAAGCCTATGTCGTCGCTCACGAGGTTGGCCACCATGTACAAAATGTCTTAGGAATTTCGAACGAAGTCCGTCAGCTGCAAAGTCGCGCTAGCGAAGCTGACGCAAACCAGCTGTCGGTTCGCTTAGAGCTACAGGCGGATTGTTTTGCAGGTGTGTGGGCAAATCGCGCTGATAAAGCGCGCGATATCTTAGAGCGCGGTGATGTCGAAGAAGCGATGAATGCGGCGAGCCAAATTGGTGACGACCGTCTGCAGCAAAAATCCCGTGGATTTGTGGTCCCCGAAACGTTCACCCACGGCAGTTCTGCTCAGCGAGTTCGCTGGTTTAGACAAGGTTTGGAAACTGGTGATATTGAGCAGTGTAATACGTTTACTGGTAACCAGGTTTAGAGCTGTATGAGGATACGTCCTACTCTGTTCTCTACTGTAAAACTATTTCAGTAGTTATCAACCACCTGTAGCTTTTTTGGCATCAAGTAAACATGATACTGAGATGACTGTTCTTTAGCTGAATGTAAAGCTGGTAGAAAGATCGAAGGACTACCGAGGTGACTGGTTAATCAGTAAGGTTATCAAAGATGGAGTAGCATTTGATACTCTCCTTTGTTATGGCAAAGTTTGCTTTATTTACTAAAGTTGCGATCGCACGTACCTTACAGCTTGCAACTACCACTTTTTTGGCCACAGGAGCCATGCTTGCCCCTGCCCATGCTGAGGTCTATCTTCTTGACTTTGACCAAGATGATCAAGGTCAGACTCTAGATGGCGGCACTCGTATTAGGAATCAATGGGCTGACTGGGGCCTACGCATTTCTGGTAAAAACTATCAAACCGATAAAAATAACGCGCCTTTATTGCTCTATGACACTAGCCAATCGGGCTTAGATAATGATTTACGGACAGGTGCTGCCTGGGGCACTGTCAATCAAGGTAATGCTCTAATTATTCAGGAATATAACGATGGCAGCTATAACCTAAACGCTCCCGATGACGAAGCCGCTGGGGGTCATGTCTGGTTCAAATTCGATCAAGAAGTAGGATTTCAAAAGTTTTCTCTGCTTGATATTGACGATAACTTCGGCGATGCATCCGGTACCCAAGTTCGTGTCGTGGGTAAAGATGCTGACGACAATAAAGTCTTAGATATCAACATAGATGACCTGATTAAACGATTTGCAAATACCTACACCGATCCAGACCATGCCAATAGTCAAGGAAAATCCCTGACCCATGCTTACCGTAATGGTTTAGGTGACGATATCAACGTCACTATTACCCAAATGGGCAACAAGCGGGATGATAACTCCCTATATGAGTTCAAGTTTGATGAAACTAATCTACAGAAGGTGAAATTTCAGTACAACGGAGTAAGCGGTGCGATCGCAGGACTGCAGTGGGATGACTATACTCCTGAAGAACCGCCGCAACTACCGGAACCCTCTGTCACCGTTGGACTGATAATCATGGGACTTGTAGGAGCGCGCAAGTTGCTAGCTCAGCAAGGCTAGTCAAACGTAACTACGCTACGGATCGACTTACCTGCATGCATAACATCAAAAGCCTCGTTGATGTTCTCTAAAGAAAACGTGTGGGTAATTAAATCGTCAATGTTGATTTTCCCGTCCATATACCAATCGACAATCTTTGGAACATCGGTACGACCTTTAGCCCCACCAAATGCGGTACCCTTCCATACGCGTCCTGTGACCAACTGGAAGGGACGCGTCGAAATTTCCTGACCGGATGCGGCGACACCAATAATGATGCTTTCGCCCCAGCCCTTGTGACAGCATTCCAGCGCTTGACGCATGACGTTGACATTACCAATACATTCAAATGTGTAGTCAGCTCCTCCCTTTGTCAGATCTACAAGGTAAGGAACGAGATCGCCTTCAATGTCGTTTGGATTGACAAAGTGAGTCATTCCAAACTTTTCAGCCAGAGCCCTTTTCCCAGGATTGAGGTCTACTCCCACAATCATGTCTGCGCCGACTAGACGACAGCCTTGGATCACATTTAAGCCAATTCCTCCAAGACCAAACACAATCACGTTAGCCCCAGGTTCTACTTTGGCTGTGTTAATGACAGCACCTATCCCTGTTGTGACACCACAGCCGACATAGCAGACTTTATCAAAGGGAGCGTCCTCTCGAATTTTGGCTAGGGCAATCTCCGGTACAACCGTATAGTTAGCAAATGTCGAAGTGCCCATGTAGTGATAAATGGGGCTGTCATTGAGCTTAAAGCGATGGGTGCCATCAGGCATGAGGCCACGTCCTTGTGTACCACGCACAGCCTGGCACAGATTGGTTTTACCGCTGAGGCAGTACTCACAAGCACGACACTCAGGTACGTACAAAGGAATGACGTGGTCTCCAGGTCGAAGGCTCTTTACATCTGCCCCCGTCTCTACCACCACCCCAGCACCTTCATGTCCTAAAACCGATGGAAACAGACCTTCTGGATCTTTCCCCGACAGGGTATAGGCGTCAGTGTGACATACCCCTGTAGCTTTGATCTCCACAAGTACTTCCCCCGACCTAGGGCCATCCAGGGTCAGTGTTTCTATTGTTAAGGGCTGTCCAGCTTCATGAGCAACGGCGGCTCTAACATCCATAAAACCTATTTCCCTGCATAATCCATCTGCCAGAGTAGGGGATATGGCCAGTGCTAGATCACTTCGTTATCCAACCGTAAAGAAATGCCACGAGAGTTTATGCGGTAGCTTCCTAATCAACCCAGCCAATATCATCGTCAGACAGCATGCTGTTATTTGGCTCCCCCCGCTGGATCGCATATTCAGGGATAGCTTTATAGCTCCTAGGACGATTGCGTAACGTTAATGTGCTACGGTTCGTCGCTAAGTCAGCACCATGAACAACGTTTGGAGCAGGTTCCTCAGATTTGGTAGCTTCGTTCTGGGCTGTGGCGAGGTTTCGAGTAGCTAAGTCGGCACCGTGGATAACGTTTGGAGCAGGTTCTTTGGGGGTAGCAGCCTCTTCCTGCTGAACCGCAGTAATCTTTCGAATTGTTTCCTTAGCGGTTTTCAGCTCTTCAGTGGTTTTGTTAAGCACTTCAGCTTGCTTCGCGGTTTCCTGTTGCGAGGCATCTAATTCATCTTTAAGCTCAAAAATTCTCGCTTGATGAGTTTCAAGATCTCCTTGTAATCCTGAAATTTTTTCTTGAGCTTGCTTCAGTGCTGTTTGTAACTCTGCTACTTGTTGTTTAAGAGCTGTTGTATCGGCGGACTTTTTGTTGCTTGTAGCGGCAGCAGTAGTCTTTTTTGCTGCAGTACTGGATGATGCTCTACTAGTACGCTTTTTAGTCCGTGATGTACTTGATGAATCCTTATTAGCAGCACTAGCAGATGCTGACTGAGCCGATGAGGATGTAGTTTTTGCTGGAGGCTGCTCAGTCTCGTTGGATTTTTCGACTTCTTCTTTAAGGAGATCGGCGATGCGTTTTTTCGTCATAGTCTTTTCCAGTCCCTTAGGACTTCAGCGGCAACTTTGTAATAGTCGGCCTGCGCTTCTTGAGCGTTTGGCCCTTTCCATTGACTGATAGCGCAACCTTCCATAGCAGCCCGTTCGTGGGCTTTATAACTCCGTATATAAGTCTGAAAAGCCGATATATCCAACTTTCCCAGCATAGTCTGAGCTTCTTGCGCTTCCTTTAAACTACGGGAATCAACCTTTGTCAGCAATACCCGATGAAAAACTCCAGACGGTTTTACAACGGTTTTGACGGTTGTGATCAAAGCCGTAACGTCCATAGGAGCTGGCGGTGTTGGCAGCAGCAAGTAATCTGCCACGCTCAGTACAGCACCTAAGGATTTAGAGTGTAGCGTTGGCGGCGTATCAACCACAATCAGTTCATAGTCTGCAAGCGCTTTGAGCTGATCCAACATGTTTGTATCAGTCTCGTGGGAAAAGTCAAACGTCTGTTGGACTCGTTCAACCCACCAGGTGGCCGATCGTTGTCGATCGCTATCGATTAGTAAAACCCGTCGGTCCTCTGCAAATATCGCAGCTAGGTTAACGGCAGTCGTTGTTTTGCCGACTCCTCCCTTGCCGTTGAGGATCACGAGCACCTTTGGGCCTAGTTGATTGTCCTTTTCCTTAGCCACGACTCATCCTGACAGTACGCCCTTGCCTTGAGTTAACTATATACAAGTTGGACTCTTGTGCACGACGGCTTAGAAAGCAGAGACTGTGAATGTGGGCAAAATTTGTAATCGTCAGTCTTTGAGGAAATGGAACTTACGCTGCAGCTTCTCGGCCATTGTAGAGACTCATGGTCCTCTCAATTCCTTTGCGTAAGCTAAATTCTATCGCCTCTTCTGCAAGACTAATGACAGCATCCACTGTCTTGCGCTCATCTGGAGCAAATTTGCCCAGGACATGACCGACGACCGCTCGATTAGACTGACTAGCTAAGCTATCTGAGCGACTAATACCCAGTCTCAGTCGCGGAAAATCTTGGGTTCCTAAGTGGGCGATGATTGACTTCATCCCATTATGTCCGCCTGCTGAGCCAGATAGTCTCAGCCTCAGTCGGCCGGTAGGTAAGTCCATATCGTCATAGACAACCAGTACATCACTTGGTGGAATTTTATACCAGTCGATGGCTGCTCGCACCGACTGCCCAGATCGATTCATGTATGTGGCGGGCTTTAGCAATATCAAACGCCTACCCGAAGTACGAGCTTCTCCGGCGCTACCTTGAAAACGCTTGTTGTCAGTTAACTGGGTTGACCAAGCCTGCGCCAGCTTATCAATGACATCAAACCCAATATTGTGGCGGGTACGCTCATACTTCTTTCCAGGATTACCCAAGCCAACAAGGAGCTGTGGCACCTGTATGGAATCAGTGTCTGTGGTTGCCATCTCTACTGCTCACAACTTGCCATGAGTTTAAGCGGTTTCTTCTTTCGCAGCGCTAGTGGAACTACTCTCTGCTACAGGAGCGGCGGCAGCTTCGGAATCTGGCTTAAGAGCCTTGGGCTCTGGCGTTTCCAGCGTAGCTTTCATCGGCTCCGTGACCGTTTTTTCAATCCGGGCAGCTTCTTTTTTAAATTCGTCTTCAAACTCTTTAGAAGCATCTTGAAAGCCCTTGATGGCTTTACCAAGACTGCGACCGATTTCAGGTAGTTTCTTAGGGCCAAAGACCAGCAAGGCCACCATCATAATGAGGGCCATCTCTGGCAGACCAATGCCAAAAATGTTCATACAGGTAAATCTCCCGTTGACGGCTTAAACATCAATTAAACACTAGAGCAGCTAAATAGCCACTGAGAAAGGGGATGAACTGATAGCTCACCCCCCTTGCATACAAGTTGTAAAGCTTCCGGCAAGGGAACTCTGACAACTGCTGTGGCCTAGAAGCTTAGGCTGCGCCAATCAACGTCAACTCCTTGAATCTGAATAGAGTTGTTGTAGAGCTGAAGAATAATCAGCAGAAAGACAAGGAAAAGCGCCATGAATACTCCCATTAATGGGGTAGTACCCCAGCCAGGGTCAACGTTACCGTATTCAGAATTCAGAGGGTTTAGCAGGTTTCCCAACCGAGTTTGCTGGGCCATGGGTGTATGTACCTTAAGGTCACTTTATGATTTGTAATATCATAGATTTTACATCCTCTAAGTCTTAAACGATCCTATGGATTCTGCAACAGTTCTTATTATTTCAGTGGGCGCTATCGTCATTGCGTTTACCGGTCTGGCTGTCTATACGGCATTTGGCCCTCCGTCCAAGCAGTTGGCTGATCCCTTTGACGATCATGAAGATTAAAAGCACCTGGCTGATTGGCTGCTAGATGCTCGTGAGCAGTTTATTGTCACTGTACGGCCCTTCTATAAACTGGAGGACCGCACAGCGACTGTTGTGGCGCTAATTTTATTTTGTGCGGTGGCGTTAACTCTGCTGTGAGAGTGATAGAATTAGGTGCTCTACATGAAGGATGCCTGTATTTTTGGTGTAACCTCGACTGCAAAAGTGCGGCTGCCGGGTTACCTTTCAGGCCTGATTTCATTAGAAAAATCGACTAGACCGTTTCAATAGAACTATGATCAAACTGCGACTTAAGCGTTATGGAAAAAAGCGAGAGGTGAGCTATCGGATTGTGGCCATGAATAGCCGCGATCGCCGCGATGGTCGTCCCCTTGAAGAGCTTGGCTTCTATAACCCCCGAACCGATGAAACTCGTCTAGAAGTGCCTGCGATTCTCAAGCGTCTCAAGGAAGGAGCACAGCCTACGAAGACGGTGCAGCGAATTCTTGAGAAGGCTAATGTATACGAGCAGCTCAAGGCATAACTTTGTCCTCTATATTTGGTGCTTGCTATGTAAGCAAGTTCTGCTGAAATAGGTTTTCTGTGTAACGTAAGCTTTCACTGCCTCCCATATTGCTGGTGATTGCTGAATACTGAAGGTGACAAACGTGCCTGACTTTGAAGCCCTAGTTAGATTTTTGGTGACTCCTTTTTTGGAGTCTCCCGATGCATTGCGTTTGGATTTTGAGCCGCTCTCTAACGGACAGCGACTATGGATTCGTCTTGCTTTTGATGGCGAAGATAAGGGTCGAGTCTTTGGACGCGGCGGTCGTAATATTCAGGCCATTCGCAAAGTTCTGAAAGCGACGGGCGCACTACATAATTGCTCTGTACATCTTGATGTCTACGGTGAATCATCTCAGGATTCAGGAAGTAACTCTGATAGATCTCGCTCACGAGGTGGTCGTGGCGGCGGTCGGCCTCGACGTAACGGGGGTGGTCGGCCACCAGCACCCAGTAGACCCTCTAGACGAGATAGCTCGGATGCTTAGACTGACGTGAGTGATGGTATGCGAGAGTCTGATATGGCAGCACGATATAGGTGTTGGATGCTAGCTCCTGTGTATGTGTGGCGGCAAGATTAATCCGTTGTATGGAAGATGCCTTCACGTTCGAATTTGATTCGGCTGAGCAAGCGATGGCAATGGCTGGCTATCAGGAAGATGTGCTGAAGCGACTGTCTCAGCAAACGGGTGCCAAGTTAGTAATGCGAGGCACTACGCTGTGGATATCGGGTACGCCAAGTCAGGTGCAGCGTTCTAACCAACTTGTAACTTCTCTTAGATCAATTTGGTCTCAGGGGCAAACGGTCTCTGTGGCTGATTTAATGACGGCCATACACGCCTTAAATACACATCAAGAAGATGACTTGGGGCAGCTTCACAGCGATGTGATTGCCCGTACGCGCCGTGGCGAGACTATCCGTGCTAAGACGTTTCGCCAGCGTAAATATGTGAATGCTCTACGTAGTCAAGATCTTATTTTTTGTACTGGGCCGGCAGGAACCGGGAAGACGTTTTTAGCGGCTATGGTTGCTGTTCAAGCAATCTTAGAGCAACAGTATGAGCGATTAATTTTAACTCGACCTGCGGTTGAAGCTGGAGAACGTTTAGGGTTTTTACCAGGCGATTTGCAGCAAAAAGTGGATCCCTATTTGCGCCCTCTGTACGACGCGCTGCATGAGTTAATTGACCCGGAGCGTATACCAGGATTGATGGAACGCGGCATTATTGAGGTGGCTCCTTTGGCCTATATGCGCGGACGTACACTAAACAATGCATTTGTGATTTTGGATGAGGCTCAAAATACAACGCCTGCCCAAATGAAGATGGTGCTGACCCGTTTGGGTAATAAATCACGAATGGTTGTTACCGGTGACATTACACAAACAGATTTGCTCAATGGTCAGCATTCAGGACTATCTGTAGCTGTGAAAGTGCTTAGGAAAGTCGATGGGATTGCTTTTTCGGAGTTAACCAAGGCTGATGTTGTACGCCATCCATTAGTGCAGCGGATTGTCGCAGCGTATGAAAAATATGAGATGTGAATAGGCATATCTTCTATCGGTTTTTTCTCTAAATCCCTTTGGGTGTTGGACTGTACTGAAGGCGGCATTGATTATGGCGATTCTCCATGGAAGTTGGCTTCCGAAACAGCAGCGGTTTTTCGTATGGGCTGAAACATGGCGTCGATTTGAAGCGGTGGCCGCTGACGATTTCAGTGTGGCGGCTTATCCCTACTGTTTAAGTGCTGATGAGTTCCAATCGCTGACAGCCCCTGACTCGCTAGATTTAAGTCTCTTGTCAGAGCGGCTGCAGACTCGCTGGAAAGACCATACCTTGGCGTTGCCAACGGCTGTAGAAGGTGCTCAGGTCTCTCCATACTTATTTGGGCAGCCTCAGTCTGAGAAGGCGCTGCTTTATCCTTGGCGGGTTGCTGGTGTGATGCTGCCAACTGGAATAGCCTTACAGGTTTTGATAGGGTTGCCTCTAGGTCAAGATGTGAGTTTTGTGGGAGGAGACCTGCGCTATTGGTCCCATGTGACTCGCTGGAGTTTGGATCTGATGGCGCGAGGTAAGTTTGTCCCGACGGTAAGTGCAGATGGAGGCGGTGCGATCGCAGCCTGGCAGTTGCTATTGAACAGCGCCAAAGATCAAAAACGGCTACGTCAGTTTTCTGAACGGATGCCATTGGTTTGTCGTCTTTATCAAACATCTACCCCTCAGAGTCGTCAGTCAAGTGCAGCATCAAAAGCTGCAAGATCAAAGAAAACTAAATCAAAAAAGGCTAAATCTGCTGCTGTAGAACAACCAGGTAGCCCACTCGCTGTTGATTTCCCTGATGCAACAGTGCTGTTACTTCAAGACTTTTTAGCAGCGGTTGTATCAGCTAAAGTCCGTGATTTAGCTCAGGCTCAGCCGCTGCCAGCTACGGCTCCCCTAAGCAAAGATCTGCCTCTGCGTGAGTGGGTAGGTGCTCTGACCCAAGAAAAGAAAAAACGCTTTGAATCGACTCCAGTGGGTCTTGTTCGCTTGAACGAAGCGCTCAATACTTGGACAGCTCCCCTGCAAAACCTATCATCAGAGGCTCACGATTCACTCTATGTGGGGTTTCGGCTTATGCCTCCCCCCAGTGGCAGTCTCGATTGGACACTGCACTATGCCTTAGAAGCCTCAGATGATGAACGGTTTTCGTTGGATGCCCCAACTATTTGGCAGCATCCTGTAGACCAGCTGAACTATCGAGGGCGGACTGTAGAGGCTCCCCAAGAAAAGCTATTAGCTGGTTTGGGAAGAGCGGCCCGTCTGTGTACGCCTATCAAACATACGCTTGGAGAACCTAGCCCTAGCCTATGTAAGTTGGACCCCATTCAAGCCTTTGAATTTATTAAAGCCACGACTAGTCGTCTACAGGACAATGGTTTTGGCGTTACCTTGCCCGAAAATCTGGTGGACCCTACCAAGGGAAGCGCTAGTCGTTTGGGGTTAAGCGTAAAGGCAATGGCACCGCCGCGTAAGCAGCAGCGTCTGGGCTTGCAGAGTTTGCTCAACTTCGAATGGGAACTATCTATTGGTGGTCAAAGCGTTAGTCAGAGTGAATTTGAGCAGCTCATTGCTCAACAAACTCCCCTGGTGGAAGTCAATGGTCAGTGGGTAGAGCTGCGGCCCCAGGATGTAAAAGCGGCCCAGTCATTTTTTACTAGCCGTCAGACCCAAAATAAGCTCTCTGTTGAAGAAGCGCTGCGTATTAGCAGCGGCGATGGTCAGCTAATTGACAAGCTGCCGGTAGTTTCTTTTGAGGCATCAGGAAAGCTAGAAGAACTTATTACCACCCTAACCACAGGCAATCTGAGTCTTGAAGAGATGGAGGAACCCGATGGATTTGAGGGTAAGCTTCGTTCCTATCAGGCGCGGGGAGTTTCCTGGCTATCATTCCTAGAGCAGTGGGGCTTAGGGGCTTGCCTGGCCGATGATATGGGTTTGGGTAAAACTATCCAGCTGATTGCCTTCTTGCTCAATTTAAAGCAGGAAAATGTTCTAACTAAACCGGTTTTACTGGTCTGTCCAACATCGGTATTAAGCAATTGGCAGCGAGAAGTTAACAAGTTTGGTCCAGAGCTGACAACGCTGATTTATCACGGTGATAAACGTCCGAAGGGGGCGACATTTGTAAAGCAGGCTCAAAAGACCAATCTGATTATCACTAGCTATACCCTGGTATACCGCGATCTTAAAGAACTCAAACGAGTCGAATGGCAAGGGCTGGTCCTAGACGAAGCTCAAAATATTAAAAACTCCGATGCTAAGCAGTCTAAGGCTGTGCGAGAGCTAGAAAGCGACTTTCGCATTGCGCTAACGGGTACGCCAGTAGAAAACCGACTCTCTGAGCTATGGTCCATTATGGATTTCCTAAATCCAAACTATTTGGGACCTAAAAATTTCTTTCAGCGGCGCTTTGCTACTCCAATTGAGCGCTACGGTGATACGGACTCACTCAGAACGCTGCGAGGCTTGGTTCAGCCCTTTGTCTTGAGACGTCTTAAGACCGACCGCAGTATTATTCAGGATTTGCCTGATAAGCAAGAAATGACGGTTTTCTGCGGTTTATCTGCTGAGCAGGCGCGTCTCTACCAGAAGGCTGTAGATGAAGCTCTAGCGGATATTGATGAGGCGGATGGTGTTAAACGTCGTGGGATGATCCTGGGGCTATTGGTCAAACTTAAGCAAATCTGTAATCATCCAGCTCAGTATCTCAAGCAGGCTTCTCTAGGTAGGCAGCGTCGTTCTGCGAAGCTACAGCGTCTCAATGAAATGTTAGAAGAAGTGATCTCAGAAGGAGATCGCGCTTTAATCTTTACTCAGTTTGCTGAGTGGGGAAAACTGCTGCAGGCTCACCTGCAAGAGCATCTAGATGAGGAAACGCTGTTTCTATACGGCAGCACGTCTCAGCCTGCTCGTGAAGCGATGGTTGACCGATTTCAGCAAGACCCGAACGGCCCTAAGCTATTTATCCTATCTCTCAAGGCAGGAGGCGTGGGTCTTAATCTTACCCGAGCCAACCATGTATTCCATTTTGACCGCTGGTGGAATCCTGCCGTGGAAAACCAGGCGACCGACCGAGCGTTTCGTATTGGGCAAACCCGTAATGTGCAGGTGCATAAGTTTGTCAGCAGCGGCACCCTAGAAGAGCGCATCAATGACATGATTGAAAACAAAAAAGCCTTGGCTGAGCAGGTTGTGGGAGCTGGTGAACAATGGCTCACAGAACTCGATACGGATCAGCTCCGTGAGCTACTGTTGCTTGATCGTAAGGCCGTTATTGATGAAAGCTAAAACGTGATTTTCTGAGGGGTCAGCTAGTCTAACTGGCTGTACGTAAAGCAAACGTAACAAAATCGACTTTGTGTGTAAAGTCCTGGTGATGTTTTGGAGTGATATCTCCTGAGAGTAAGGGGTCTAAAGCCTGATGGAATCTCCGTAGAACAATGTGAGTAGGCGTTCTAAGGTCTGAATAGATCAGGAGATTCTTTAAAAAGCTGTGCCACTGAAAAACCTGGACTAGTCCTGATGAGGGGGGAAGCAGTGGTTGATATTTAGTTAGATACGGCTCTCGACCCAATTTATATGATGCGGTTGCTCGGAATGGGTCTGTTGAGTGATGTAGATCCTAACATCACCTTGATGTGAGTCACTTGGGCTTTGACGTTGCCCCCCTACGCTAAGTATGGGTGCATGAGTCTAGCTCAAAAGACTTGCAAATGGAAACGGACCCCCAGCTGTGCTTGTTGTTCCGCGCTCTCCTGGCACGGGCACACTACATCTACGAGGGCTAGACGGCCTTGACTGTTACTAAAGTTACACCGCCCATGGTTATGGATGCAACGTCTTCTCAACCCAATGCAGATGCTGACTTGGCAGCCCCCAGCTCTGCTGCGATCGCGACTGCAAAACCTGCAAAGGAAGAGCCTAGCGACAGCGATATCAAAATGCTGCTATCAAAAGATGACGATGGCACAGTAGATAACCTAGACGTTGATAAATTAGCGGTTGCCGCCGGGCGTCGTACAACTGATTTGGTTCGTCTCTATCTACAGGAAATTGGACGTGTCCGTCTGCTAGAAAGAGATGAAGAAGTCGCCGAGGCTCAGCTGGTCCAGAGCTATATGCATCTTTTGGAGCAGCGCAAACAGGCGGCGGAGTCTGAAGAAGGCATCCTAGCGACCTATGTACTTCTGCTAGAAACTCGCGATCGCATGGCGGCTCAGCTAGGACACCGTCCTTCGCTAGAGCGTCTAGCCAAAGAGTGTGATATTCAAGCGACTGACCTTAAGCCCACCCTCCAGGCAGGCAAACGTCAGTGGGCTGAGATTGTCGGACTGTCAGTACAGGAACTCGATGAAGCCTGTACTGAAGGCGTACGGGCCAAAGAGCACATGATTAAGGCGAACCTTCGTCTGGTTGTGGCGGTGGCTAAAAAGTACCAAAATCGTGGTCTGGAACTGCTAGACCTGATTCAGGAAGGCACCTTGGGCTTAGAGCGTGCGGTGGAAAAATTTGATCCCACCAAAGGCTATCGCTTTAGTACCTATGCCTACTGGTGGATTCGTCAGGGAATTACCCGGGCGATCGCAACCCAAAGTCGCACCATTCGCCTACCGGTTCACATCACCGAAAAGCTCAATAAAATCAAAAAAGCTCAGCGCAAGATCTCCCAGACTAAAGGTCGTACAGCGACCGTCGAGGATATTGCTCGTGAGCTAAAAATGACGGCTCCCCAGGTGCGTGAAGTCCTGCTCAAGGTACCCCGGTCAATTTCTTTAGAAACTAAGGTGGGTAAAGAGCGAGATACGGAGCTAGGTGACCTGCTAGAAACTGATGCGCTTTCCCCCGAGGAACTTGCCGTACGCGACGCCCTCCGCCGTGACCTCCATCAGCTCCTGGCCGATTTGACAACCCGAGAGCAGGAAGTGATTCGTCTGCGGTTTGGCCTAGGTGACGGAGTCCCCTACTCCCTTGCAGAAATTGGTCGGACCCTAGAACTATCTCGCGAGCGCGTTAGACAAATTGAGTCAAAGGCACTGCAGAAGCTGCGTCAGCCCAAGCGACGTAACCGCATTCGCGACTATCTAGAAGCTTTAGGGTAATCGCGACTAGTAAGAACTACTTAGATAGTTCCTATAGTTCATTTATGGTCGGTGGCGCTCTCGTCACCGACTTTTTTATGTTTGTTGGGCATTCTAGGGCGCGTCGTCAATTTGGGTTCATACTATGGCTGTTTTTTACGTTCAAGCAAATGCGCCCAATACCAATAATGGTAATTCTTGGGGAACAGCCACTAGTTTGCAGACAGCCTTGGCAAACGCTAACGCTGGAGACGAGATTTGGTTAGCTCAAGGGACCTACAGTCCCGGGAATAACCCCACGGATACCTTTACCGTCAATCAAGCTGTTCAACTCTACGGTGGTTTTGATGGTACTGAAGCCACCCGTAACCAACGGGATTGGCAGGCTAATCAAACGATTATTGATGGTAATGGCGACAATAATACAGTTGTCACCGCCCAGAGCACTGCGAATGAGGCGCTAATTGACGGTGTCATTATTCAGGGAGGAGATGCCGTTGACGATGGCGGTGGTGTCTACAATCAAGGGGGTGGCAAGCTCAGACTACAGAACACAATTATTCGCGATAACCAGGCTGCAGATGATGGTGGTGGGATTCGTAATAATGGTGAGTTAGTCATTGTCAATAGTAGTGTCATCAGCAATACATCCATTGGCACTACGTCCACGAGCGGTGGTGGTGGCCTTTTAAATGCCTCTGGTGCATCCGTCACGATTATTAGCAGCACCTTCAGTGGCAACACGGCACGTAATGGTGGCGGCGTTCGTAATGACGGTACGCTAGATTTAACGAATAGTACCCTCAGCGGTAATATTGCTTCCGAAAGCGGTGGTGGTCTTTCAAATACCGTTAATGTAGTAGCGCCAGGGATCGTGCTCGGTCGTGCAACGGCTACTATTGCCAATAGCACTATTACTAATAATGAGGCTCAAAATGTTAGTGAACAGCCGATTGATACGGGTGGTGGCGTTGCAAATTTTGGTGTTGTAACAGTCACTAACAGCATTATTGCGGCCAATGTTGATAATGATGACATCGTTAACATCAACTTCTTTATTGGTGCTGGTTCCACTACGACGGCTGGTAACAACCTTATTGGCAATGGCGATAACACGCCCGGCCTGACTAACGGCAGTAATGGTGATCAGGTAGGAAGTGCGGTCACTCCCTTTGATCCACAGTTGGACACCTTACAAGCCAACGGTGGCTTTACTCAAACCCATGCCCCATTAGTGGGTAGCCCAGTCATTGATGCTGGTACTACCGGTACTGTACCGGCCGATGCTTTTGACTTAGATAGGGACGGTAATACTGCAGAAGTAATATCTGTTGACCAGCGAGGTATACCTTTCGCGCGGGTAGGAGGAACGGCAGTAGACATTGGTGCTGTAGAAGGTGTGGTGGTTCCTGCTGGGATTACATTTTCACCAATTACAGGTCTATTGACGACGGAGTTAGGAGGAAGTGATACCTTCACAGCAGTGCTAACAAGTCAGCCTAATGCTGCTGTCACTCTCAATTTCACCAGCGATGATGTGAGTGAAGGGACAATTATTCCCAGCATCACTTTCTCTACGGCTGACTGGTACCAGCCTCAAACGGTTACTGTGACTGGCGTTGATGATACTACTGATGACGATGATGTGGATTACATCATCAATACCAGCATCAGCAGCACAGATATTCGGTACAGTACAATTGCCCCGGCGGCTGTGACGGTAACCAACCAGGATAATGACGAGCCTGAGCGTGAGCCGACCGACCCGACTACCCCGCCTGTGCCAGCAGCACTTTCCTTCCAGGGGGAACGATTGATTGTTGACGGTCCTGGGGATATGTCTATCGAATTTTCGATTAGTCAAAATGTATCTGAGCAGGTACGCGAGATTATTGTTTTTGCTACAGATAGTGCTGGAGCTGTCAGTGGTCTGGTATCAGGCGATACTGGTTATCTAGATGCCGTACTAAGCACCGCTCAGGTAGTATTCTCCACCCTTGAATCTGGTGATATTGCAGAATTTAAGCCGCAACGTACGCTTATGGTGACGGCTGGCAGCAGCCTGCAGTTTGCTGTAATTGATAGCGGTAGCTTAGATAGCATGCGTCGCGGAGCCGGTGGTGTGCTTAGTCTGTCAGGGGCCAACGCTCCAGCAGCCAAACTTCAGACCTTGAACGACGGTACTGTACAGGTAGGCTTGTTTGGCGATCTAGTGGTTAATGCGGCTATTGGAGTCGCTGTTCCCGTCGGTGCCAGCCTACAGGGACTCAGCGTCGACTCTGAACTGATTGACTTGCGAGATCAAACAGGACCTCTGAGCATCACGGTGGACATTTATCGCGAGGCCAAGTTGGACAGTGTAGTTGGTTTATTCGTGGTTGAAAACGAGCAGGGCCAGGTACGCGATCCGCTGGGTGTGCTGCTGAACCCAGGCGATACAGGCTATGCTCAAGCGGCATTGGCGCAGCGGTTAGACCTAGAGATGATGGGAGAAAACGATCGGACTGTTCGTTACACAGGGGAAGTATCAGGGGCGCAGCTGCTGTCTACATTCTTGGTGGTAGATGGCTTGGTGGCCGACTTGCTAGACACAGATTTAGCGAATGACCCAGCCATATACTTTACCCATGGAGCTGGTAATAGTGATGGTGTCGATCATGTACGGCTTTTAGGCGATAACGTCTTTGGCTTTGAAGATATTGCCGGTGGTGGGGATATGGACTTCGATGATGTGGTAATGCAAGCAACGTTTGCCTAGGAGTCTGTGAAGATCCGCTTACAGGCTGTCTTTGAACCCGAAATTTAAACCCAACAAACTGCTGGTTTGTTGGGCAATCGCTACAGCAATATGGCGTGGCGTCCTGCTAAAAGAGATGGTCAAATAGCACAGCAGCAGCAGAAGCAAATGCAGTAATGCCAAGCCCAACAAAAGGATTCTGACCCTGGCTAACTGCGAACGATGTGATGATGCCTGCACCAAGAGCAGCAATCAAAAATGAACCTAACCAATCTTTTCGGGCGTTGTACATATGCGCAAACTGGAGAGACAAGTATGAATGACTACGATCAACCTATCATTAGCGCTTAAACCCTGTTAAACAGGCCAGATATTCTGTAATCAAGGTTTATGGTCGGATATGTTTTGTTACAAACGGCGAGACGCTATGGCTGATGGTTGTGCGCCTGTTGCAAGAGGTCATTGGTGGAGCCTTGCGAATTCATCACCAGTTGAACATTTTTCAGCAGCTGATCTACTTTTTCTAAGTTTTTATCTCCGGGGCTATTTTCAACACCGCTGGAAAGGTCAATTCCGTCAGGAGACAGCAAAGAAAGGGCCTGCTGAATATTATCTGGACGTAAGCCACCGGCTAAGAACCAGGGCTTTTGGGGGGCAAATGTCTGCAAAGTTTTCCAGTCTAGGGACTGTCCGGTACCTCCTAGCTGTTCTGGATGATAGGCGTCGAGTAGCAGGGTATCGATGTGGGGAATGTAGTCGTTAATCTGGGCTAAGTCCTGGGACTGTCGAATTCGAATCGCTTTGATCAGTTCCACGGTGGGTAGGGCCGAGTGGACCTGCTGACAAAATGCCGGTGATTCATTGCCATGCAGCTGGACCCCGCTGAGCTGACCCGTGATGACAGTATGCTGAATATCTTCTATTGATGTATTGGCAAATACGCCAAAACGATCAATGGCGGGGAGGGCTTTGCTGATTGTGCTAATGGTCTCAGGCGTAATGTAGCGAGGAGACTGTTGAACGCAAATAAAGCCGAGAACAGAGACGTCCGTGGTTGCGATCGCAACTGCCTGATCTATCTGAGTCAGGCCACAGATTTTAATGCGCATAGATAATAATTCAGGTGTTGCTAATCCGAACTATGATTTTATCTGAAAGATATTGGCCCATCGCACTTCTGACAGATCGGTTCATCCCCCAAATCAGCAGCGACATAATTCAAGAAGATTCGGAAATCCGATAACGCCAATAGGAAAACCCATCATTAAAATGAGATGGAGTTCCTAGAACTTGCTGGGTTTGTAGTCTAAGTTTTAGTTAAGCCTGCATTATTTCTGACAAAAACCTACAGTTTTAGATGTGAGCTTGGTTTTAATAGGACCGTTTTAATCATCCTGTTCCTAGTATCCCTAGGCATATCAAAGGTATATCACTATGCAATCCGGTTGGCGTGTTGGCACGATTTTTGGCATTCCTCTATTCGTTGACAATTCGTGGTTCTTTATAGTCTTGCTGATGACGTTTGCCTATGGCAGCGATCTGCTCGGTGATGGCTTCCCGTTTCCTGTGGCAGCGGTGGTTGGCTTTGTCATGGCGCTGCTGCTGTTTGGCTCCGTCCTACTCCATGAGCTGGGGCATAGCCTGGTGGCTAGACGGCAGGGAATTCAGGTGAATTCCATCACTTTGTTTTTGTTTGGTGGGATTGCATCGATTGATAAAGAATCTAAAACTCCAGGTCAGGCGTTTCAAGTTGCGATCGCAGGTCCCCTCGTTAGTTTTTTTCTGTTCCTACTGCTAACTGTAGTGTCGCTAGTATTGCCAACCCAGACCGTTGCCGCCTTAGTGGTAGGTACAATCGCACGAATCAACCTAGTACTGACCCTCTTTAACTTGATTCCAGGACTTCCCTTGGATGGGGGACAGGTGCTCAAAGCCGCTGTTTGGAAAATCACCGGTAGCCGTATTCAAGGAATACGCTGGGCGGCACGCGTAGGACAGCTGCTCGGATGGACAGCAATCACAGCGGGTGTTTATGCCTATCTGACAACCCAGCGGTTTGAGCTCCTTTGGCTGGCGCTATTAGGATGGTTTGCCGTACGCAATGCAGGAGCCTATAACCGAGTTAGCGACTTACAAGATGCCATTGCCAGTCTTAAAGCCAAGGACGCTAGCGTTCGTGAGTTTAAGGTTATTGATGCCACGATGACGTTACGAGCTTTTGCTGATGACCAGTTGCTACATGAAGGTAAACCCATCATTTATTTTGCCGCTTCTAGCGGTCGCTATCGGGGCATGGTTTCCTTTGATGACCTGCGTCAAATTGAACGTAGTCAGTGGGAAACGATGACATTAGAATCGGTAGCCCATCCGCTATTAGATGTGCCTCATGTTCGAGAAGAGACGCCTCTGTCCAAAGTGATTACCGATCTTGAAGAAAATGAGCTAAAGCGGATTACCGTACTTTCGCCTGCCGATGCGGTTGCGGGCACTATTGATCGAGGAGATGTAGTGCGTGCACTCGCTAAACGGCTTAATTTCCCCATATCAGAAGCGATTATTAACCGAATCAAAGAAGATGGAGCCTATCCGTCAGGGCTACAGCTAGCCGCTATTGCCAGAAATGCTGAGTAGTGAGCTGCCGTTTTATTGTTAGGCTGAATCGTCTGCTGAAAGCCCTGGACTATCCGGCAATAGTACGCGTTATTTACCTTTTCGAGTGACGTCCTGCCCAGGCAAGTGCCTGTTGCTGTTCCTGAGGCGATAGGGGCTGGTGTATCCACTCTATGACGAAGACCTGTTGAGCAGCAGTGGCTAGAGCCGTCATGATGTCAGCAGGGCAGATTGCGCTTAATACCTGAGGTGGAATAATCGGTGTACCAAAAACGGCCTCGACGAGATGCGGGGCCGGCGACAGTCGCATGGACCCGTGTTGCAGAATAGCGCGATCGCGATAAAGCTGTGCGCTGCCAATGACTTTGTATCCATCATCCATGACCAAATCAGCAGCAGTAGCAGTGCCAAAACAGTTGGCAGAACGCTGGTAGCCACCTTGAGCCAAGCCCAGCTGTAAATTCACACCCAGACTCTGCCAGCCTCTGATTAAAAACTGGCACAGGTGTGTATAAACGTCTCGACGTCTGCCGTTAAAACCAGATGCAATCAGCGCGTAGGTTAAATCTCCCTGGTGTAAGACGGCCCGTCCACCGCTTGGACGCTGTACTACATCAACGCGCTGCCCCTGCCAGCGAAGGGCATTCCAGTGGTCTGGATAGTGACGCTGGTGATACCCAAGAGAAATGGCAACAGGATTCCAGTTATAAAACCTGAGGCAGGGAGGCATCGCTTCTAAGCGATGCTGCTCCAGTAGCCACTCATCAATTGCCATTTGAACGATTCCTGGCGCTGCTATTGGCTCAATTAGTCGCCACACCGTAGGCATGGTTTAAGCAGCAGGATACTTCTCTTGTAGGATATCGTCCATCTCATCTGCAATATTTGCGACTATGGTCATCAGTCGGGAAATTTCACCAGGGTTAATATCTGCCAAAATCCGACTTGCTAGCACAAGTACTTCCTGGTTAGAGATGCCAAAGCAGGCTTCAAATGTTTCCCCACAGTTCATGGCCAGCAGTTCTTCCATGAGAGCGGTCTGATTCTTTACGGGCAGCTTTAAAAGGGGTGACCACGCCGTCAGGGTATCTTCTTCACCAGTACCTGTCAGCTGGACATAGACCGCCACACTGCCATAGGTAAACTTCCAAAGATGGCCATCATCATCACGATTAACCATAGCGCTGCCTCCCTGGTCAAGGCTAGCAATGACGGTTTCGATAACGTCTACGTGGCTAGCTTCAAAGGTCTCATCACCCGTACTGATGATTTCACCAGCAGTTTCAACATTTAGGGGACTCATAGATTCTGCTTACTCCTAATAGATCACAATGTGCGCATATGACAGGTTGCTGCCAACGCAGCATTAGTTCAAAAGAACATTGTTGGTAGAAGCGGGTTCCTCTAAACAATAGTTGCTTCACTCTATCGCTGCTTTTCCTTGAGCTAGCCTGGGCAAGTAATTTTTTCAGATTTATCTATGCAGCCACTGATTTAATGCAATATCTAGTACGGGCTGAGTGTGGCAAAGCAGTGGGTAACACAGACCCCTACTAGATATGTTACATGCGTTGTCTTAATAGTTAGAGAACGCTGGCTGGTGGCGAATGAGACTAAGAAACTCTTCACGAGTTTTTTGTTCATCCTGGAAGACGCCGAGCATAGCACTGGTGACTGTCCAAGAACCAGGCTTTTGCACACCGCGCATAGCCATGCACATATGGCTAGCTTCCATAACAACGGCTACGCCCTGCGGTTCCAATACTTCGCTAATAGCTTCAGCTACCTGGCGCGTTAATCTTTCCTGCACCTGAAGACGTCGGGCATACATCTCAACAATGCGAGCTAGCTTGCTCAGGCCGACGACTTTTTGATTGGGAATGTAAGCAACGTGGGCTCGTCCCATGAATGGCAGCATGTGGTGCTCACAGAGGCTAAAGAAATTGATATCACGAACAAGCACCATCTCATTGTGGCCTTCGTCAAAAATAGCACCGTTGACGATGGTTTCTAGAGATTGACTATAGCCTTGGGTCAGAAAGCGCATGGCTTCTGCAACCCGCTTAGGCGTTTTGAGTAAGCCTTCACGCTCAGGATCTTCCCCAAGCTCGGCTAGCATGGTGTGGACTGCCTGCTTTAATTTCTCATTGTCAGCTGTTGGTTCGTGTAACAGGGAGTCATGCCCTTTAGTTTTAGCGCGATCAGGACGAACAGCTGACTCAAGCGATTTACCGTTCAGCAAGCCATTGGAACTGTTGCTGGTGCTGGAAATAACCATAATGTGGGGGAATGAGTTTACAAATGGACGTTGAAAATTGGGTTGCCAATAAGACCTAGCGCTGACATGGCGGTGTCTGGCAGACGTTATGAAATCACAGCGCTCCTCCGCTGGGCATGATGGTAAGTTCTTCGACAACGGCCCCAGGAGGAAGCAATGCAGTTTGGAGGATGGCGTTGGCCACTAAATCAGGTGTCAGCATCCCCGAGCGGTCAAAGTCAGCTTGAACAGTATCGGTATCCCACAGAGGAGTATTAACGGCTCCAGGAAAAATAGTAACTACGCGGATTCCGTGGTCTCGCTCTTCTACGGCAATAGCCTTTGAAAGGGCTACAACGGCTGCTTTACTAACGCTATAGGCTCCCCATTCTGGAAATGCCTGACGCGCTGCAATCGATGCCACATTGATAATCATGCCGCTGTTGCCATTGCGCATACTGGGTAGAACGGCCTGAATACATTGAAAGACACTGGTAACATTCAAGTCGATCACCTGACGCCAATCAGTCAGTGGCATCTTGTTAAGTTCTCCGGTATAGCCCATACCAGCATTGTTGACCAATACATCTACAGGGCCCCATTGCTCCAGAATTTGAGTAACACTGGATTTGACTTGGTCAATTACGCCTAAATCGATGGAAAAACTTTGAGCCTGAACCGTTGCGATCGCACTAATCTCATCAACTAGAGCTTTAAGCTTGTCTTCTGAACGACTTACGAGTGCTACATCAAATCCAGCCTGGGCAAAAGCCAGTGCAGTGGCTCGACCGATACCTGTGCTGGCACCCGTAATCAATGCGCGACGATTAGAAGTAGTATTCATCAATAAAGGCGTCTATGGGGAGCAGTCTCGAAAGCACACATCTAATATTAACAAATGTTAAAAGGCTTGTGGTGATTTTCTAATAAGAGAGTTTTTGGAGTGGGTTCAAGTCATTGGTTTGTAAATGCTGTACCCTTTGTACGACAACTCTAATCTTTCTCATTAATTCCTCTCAGAATCAAATTAGTGAGAATACATGAATATAAATTGTCTTCTTAAGCGTCTTTTTAAGAATATTTCTTCAGTCTCAACATCAGGTTTTTTATGCTGAGCTGAGTTAAAAGCATCTGTCTCAGGCAGCTTCAGTAAAAATGCCAATCTGACGAAATTTACGATATCGCTGCTGTCTACGTTGTTCTGGTGGTATCGCCAAAAGAGATTCCAGAGATTCCAACAGCACAGCTTCTAGACCTTCTGCGGCCTTGATGGGGTTAGCATGGGCCCCACCCGTAGGTTCAGGTAGCATCTGATCTAAAATTCCCAGATTCTTTAAATCCCACGCTGTAATCTTGAGTGCTTCTGCTGCTTGGGAGGAGCGAGACGCGTCCTTCCACAAAATAGCCGCACAGGCTTCCGGGCTAGCTACGGTATAGACAGAGTGCTCAAACATCAAAAGCCGATCGCCTACGCCGATACCCAAAGCGCCGCCGGAACCGCCTTCGCCAATGACAGTACAAATAATAGGACTATCTAGGCGAAACATTTCTCTTAGATTGTACGCAATGGCCTCACCTTGCCCCATCTCTTCAGCTTCTAAACCAGCCCATGCACCAGGTGTATCAATAAAGGTAAAGATCGGCATCTTAAATCGGTTGGCATGTTCCATGAGCCGCATCGCTTTTCGATAGCCGCCAGGGGAAGCCATACCAAAGTTTCTCGCAACGTTATCCTTGGTATCGCGACCTTTCTGATGTCCTAGCATCACAACAGAATGACCGTGAAAGCGGGCAATACCACCGACGAGGGCCAGGTCATCTTTTCCAGAGCGACGGTCGCCGTGCAACTCTATCCACTCTTCAGAAATAGCTTGAATATAATCTAGCGTGCTGGGCCTGCGCGGATGACGAGCCACCTGGATACGCTGGGCAGGTGTCAGACTTGTGAAGATCTCTTGTCGGAGCTGGTGCGCGCGTGATTCTAGCTGCTGAATTTGCGCTGAAACATCGACATCGTTCTCTTCGGCCAACGCTCGTATTTGTAAAATGCGAGACTCCAACTCAGCCAAAGGCTTTTCAAAGTCCAGCAAAATAGGCCGTCGTTCCGTTGTCGCCATGTCAGTTTAGGTACTCCAGTGATTCCACCCTATCGTAAACTGTCCCCCAAAATATACTCGTTGTGTAGCGAGTAGGGCTGATTTTGAAGAGACAGATAAGGCTACATTGTCAGCAAAGGACAAAAACCATGCTTGACCGAGGCTGCACCGATTTTCTCCATCTTCTCAAGAGTTATTTGATTTCTTCCCCAAGAGAAATTAGTATGCCATTTCTCAAATTCCAACAGCATTGATTCCGCAAAACAGGCAAACAGCTGACGAGCCGGTACATCCATAGCCACGATATGCATAATGCGCCAGTCGATATCGAGACTGTGTTCAACAATGCCACCTTTTAAGACATGCACATCAGGATGGTTAAACTGGCCGCTAATATTCTTAGGGTAGCCACCATCCACCATTAAACAAGGCTTCTTCAGCGCATTAGGATCAATTTCAATACCTTTGGGCATACTGGCAACCCACACAACAACATCGGCTGCTGGCAGTGCTTCTTCTAAGCCCATAATTTTACCCATACCAATCTCTTCTTTGAGATTGTCGAGACGCTCTCGATTACGTGCAACCAACAATAAATCTTGGACACCCGTGTTCTGGCTCAGCCAGCGACAAACAGCACTGCCAATATCTCCGGTAGCTCCACAGACAGCCACCGTGGCTTTAGAAAGGTCAATGCCATATTTGGGGGCTGCTTGCTCCACCTGTTGACAGATGATGTAGGCAGTGTGGGTATTACCTGTCGTAAATCTATGAAAGTCAAGCTCTAAATTTCGAATCCGTCGAATTTGCTCTAGCTTGAAATTCTCAAAAATGATAGACGAAAATCCGCCTAAAGCCGTAATGTTAATGCCCATTTTTTGCGCATGGGCCATCGCATTCAAAATTTTACGAGTCGCCGCTTTAATTCGACGATTTGCTAGCATTTCTGGCAAGAAACACGACTCTACATAGCGTCCTTCAATGACTTGACCGGTAGCACTGGTCACCTTAATGTCTTCCACCACAAATGGAGGCGCACTGCACCAAAAATCTAAGCCCTGGCTGCCATATTCTGGATATCCCAAATCACGGGCGACCGTTTGGGCATGTTCTAAATTGGTGAGGTGTCCGATTAAGCCAAACATTTGGGACGTTTATATAGAAAAAATAATCTTAGACAATCAGACTACAACAAAATGTTACAGCCATGCGGTTCAAGTCGATTTGTCAATGCCCACAAAAAAGGAGGCCAGCTCATAGAGCAGCCTCCTAATAGTATCGTTGTTTTCCTATGCCATGGCTAATCCCTGGGCGGAAAGGCGCATGACCTCTCTGCTAGAAAAGCCAATATTGCCAAGAGCTTCACCATAGGTAATCATAAAGTCCTCCACTAGGGCGTCTTTCTCCATCCCTAGGACAGCAGCATCAGCGGCTACCTGGTTAAGCATCTGCCAAACCAGAGGCAGGTTTTGGCGATTGGCTTCTTCAAGTTCTGCCTTAGCGGTGTCAAAGTTTGCCTTAAGCCACTCCTCACCAAAGTTCAGGTGCATATACTCATCTTTCACAACACCTTCTGTAATTTTGCGCGCGAAATCATCCGCGACTGGAATGTAGATGTTGTAAGCAGAAATGGCAAATGTCTCAATAATCAGGGATTGGATCAGCAAGCAGGTGACCACCTTGCCTTCATCCCAAGCTTGCTTAAAGTTGTCATGTAACTTTGCAAAGAATTCCTTTGCAAAGGGCATATCTGGAGTCACATTCAGGTTCTTGCCGCAGGCCTGGAATCCTTTCATATGACGGTTTTCCATGCGAGCTAGCTTAATTAACTCGTCTTTGTGGTCGCTGAGGTACTCAGCCAACTTTTTGTAGTTATCGTTAGCCTCCAATTCCCCTTCAATCACAATTGCGTTGATGCGACTGTATGCATCCTTGTACGCTTCACTTTGGAAGTCGAGCGCTGGGCTGGCCTCAAGCTGCGGCATATCTGTCCAATTCCTGCATTACAATAACCACTCAGCTGCCTATATCCAAGCAATGGCCTAGCACAACTGCTGCGGTTAACTTAAATATTGACATCTGATTTCACACTTTACACCCTATCAGAGGTATGAAAATGTTTATGGGGATAGCTAAAATACTGTCACTGCGTTGACTCACAAGTGTTTTAGCGTGATCTATTTAGAATTTTTATCTATTAGATTGATACTGATACGCAGGGTTCTTTCTACCCCCTCTAATGGTTGCGGTAGTTAGCGTTGTGCATCTCAACCGTGCTGCGAGCACGATCGATGAGTTGGATGTTATTCAATATCGCCTAGGACTTGTAAACGCACCAGCTTAGTCGAAGGGCTATTGGCATTACCCAGCTGGATCTCGATAATTTCGTTAGTCAGTGGGGTTAGCGCGCTGAGCAGTGCCCGCAGCTGTGGTGTGCTTTCGCCACTGTCAACATACACACGCTCTGCTAATTTGTTAAGTCGTTTCCAGGCGGTATAGAGCTTGGCCGTTGCCTGCTCTAGCTGGGTTGCTTGGTTAACTAAGTCGGCTGTAGAGTTTAGACAGCCAACGCGCAAGGCTTCTTCGAGGGCTTGCTCTAGATTGACCCTGTCTGGATCGACCGTTTGTACCTGGCTGGCGGCAGCAATATATTTAGATAAGTAGCGAGCTTCAGATGTGATCTGCTTGAGGGTATCTACATCTGGATTGAGAGCCGCTTCTGTTTTTAAGGTGTCTTGATGGCTAGGAGGCAGCTTTTCCATTTCCTTGACCAGCGGTGTGAGATAGCGAGTAGGAATGGTGTTGTTAGCGGCTTTTTCGCGTACTGTCTCAGGGATTAGGTCAGACGTCATAGCAGTCCATTCATCGGCCAGCTGCTTAACTTCTTTGCGGGTAATTTGCTCACCTCTACGGGCGGCCTCAGTCACCATCTGCTGGACTTCTGGCGCAGCTTGAGCTGTTTCGACAAAGGCTCGTTTGCTAAATTGATTGACGGACTGTTCGTTGAGGAGACCCTCTTTGAGCAGTTCATCGGCGCTATTGCCTAGTTCAATCAAGGCATAGGCTTGACTTTTGCTAATTTCTCGATCCTTTAGCCAGTTGAGAAATCCGGTGCCACGACTGTCGCCGCCTTGTTTTTCGCGATCGCGCACGGCTCTGAGGATGCGACCTCGCCAGATATCAGTCTGGAGGTCAAACTGATCGCATACCTGCCAGGCTACATCGATTTGCTGGTTAAAATCGTGTTCAGAAATACTGGCATCACTGGGGTCAGGAACTTGAAAGTCGAGCGTGACATTTTGGTCTGTGCCGCCCTGGGTAATGTCGGCCACAAAATCGGCTGCTCCAACCATGTAATTCCTCTATTCTTCAGACCTGATTATTAACGCTGACTGTATCCAACACCATAGTTTTTTTGTGGGGAAAACCTGACGTTTGGATATGACGTAAGTTTTTGGTGGTTGCTGATTTATAGGATAGGCCGCTCTGTCGTCATGGCGGTTCGACAGCCTTTTACAGTTAAAGCCATTCCGAGGATTAGCAATGCCAGCTTTTAATATTACAGCTGTAAGACCCAGCGCACAAATAGCAGAGACAAAGCAGCAGCTCCCAGCACAAGGGTCAACAGCCCTCCAATTAAGATAATGGCAAATACCTTATCGGCCTGGCTGCTGGGGGCTGGGCTGCGAATGTGGCGTTCTAGCAAGTCGACATTGCGAGCATTGGCTTTCCAGACCACATCAAAGAAGTCCCCCAGCATCGGGATAGTGCCCACCAGCACCTCAGTCAAAATATTGAATCCCATACGACCCAGTGTGGCCGCCGGTACCCCCATCCGGGCAGCTTCGGCCACAACATAAATAGAAATCAGGCCAGCCATCAGATCGCCACCGCCAGGGAGTACCCCAATCAGCGGGTCTAGACCAACGCGATAGCCTAAACCTGGAATTGCGATCGCATTATCCAAAACATGACTCAAGTTACGCAATCGTTGCAAAGCCGGATGGTTATTTTTATCTGAAATAGTGGGTTTCCGACGGTAAGAAGGCATAAAGGACAATTATCTACGGGTAGATTACGTATACACCATGGGCTTTAATATGGCTGGTGCCAATCTGAGATTTTGTCTATAAAGTTGATAGAGCGTTAGCTTTGGTAACCGAGCTTACTATTGAACGTTACAACCTGGCCCAGCAGGACACTCAAATCCTGACTTGGTGCATAATGTCACCATCTAAACGACCCATAGTTTCCCAATCATGAAGCAATCTAGGAATATTTTACGTCGCACCTTGTTTTTGCCCACGGCTTTACTGACATTTGGGGTCTTAAGTACGAGTGCATGGGCACAAATTTATAACCCCATCGAGCTAACAGGGGGACGTGAAATTGAAGATACGCTTTCTGAAAATGATATTCCCACAGGTGTAGGTGGCTTTGCTCGAGATTACAGCGTCGAGCTATTTGAAGGAGATCAAATTACAATCGATCTCATTTCTGAAGAGTTCGATGCCCTTGTCAGTTTGCTCGGAGCTGATGGTACTACCGTTAGTGAAAACGATGACGGTCCTGATGGGTCAACCAATTCTTTATTGTTTGCCCGTATTTCTGAATCGGGCCAATATACGGTGCGGGTGCGGTCATATGCAGGCCAGGGCACTGGGGCATTTTCTTTGAGATTAGCTCGTCTTAGAGAAATCGAATAGTTCCTCTGAAGTGCACCTAGTAGTCCCCTGTCTAAGTCAGGCTTTTTCAGGTGCTGGCATGTATCATCCGAGGTCTAAGGAGAAAGATTCTAAGTTTGAGCTTGCTAAGGGTTCCACTCTTTTGCTAACTTGTTTAAGCGCACAAGCAAGGCAGTCATGCCGCTTGTTGCCGGGATAGCTCAGTTGGTAGAGCAGTGGACTGAAAATCCTCGTGTCGGCGGTTCAAGTCCGCCTCCTGGCATCGCCGGTATACCGGCATTGTGGGTCGTTGCCCGAGTGGTTAATGGGGGCGGACTGTAAATCCGCTGGCTACGCCTACGTTGGTTCGAATCCAACACGGCCCACCACCAGCCTTCATAGCTCAGCGGTAGAGCACTCCCTTGGTAAGGGAGAGGTCACGAGTTCAATTCTCGTTGAAGGCTTTATTGATAGAGCTTTCAGACTCATGAGTGAGCCAAGTGTTGTTGGACAATTTTAGTGTCGTAAAAGAGGTTGATTCTAGCAATACTCCTGCTGTGGGTGAGGTGCTCATAGGGTATCAGTCAGCTCAGATAATTGAATCTGTTAAAGGCGATCCTAAGCAAGTTAAGCGATGGACATCTGGAATATCTTGTCAGACTCTGAATCCTGGCTAAGGGTACGGTAAAGTTTGCAATGCTGTTTACCCCCGGTCCTCAGTAGGCAATCAGAAGATTACCCAGTAGGGTGTCCGATGGTCCTAAGCAATCAGTACTCCTTCAAGTAGCATGCGCTCTTCAAAAAAGCTTGTCAGTTCGTCAAACGAGTTAAACTCGTCTGCGACATCTATCTAATCACTCAACGCATTAGATAGATGTTTAAGCCCGTGAGGTGCACTAAAGCCCGTGAGGTGCACTAAAGAAGGTAGGCTTGAGTATTTTGACAGTTGGCTAATAGGTCGTTTTTAAGCCAAGGCGATTGTCGACGCTAAAAACGAGGCGCTGTTACGGTTCTTGATGCCGACACATAGCATTGTTTGATGGTGACGATTCTGATGCCTGCGATCGCAACCTCGGCCCTAATCTGCAACCGTCTATCTGTCCCTTACGCTAGAGGAATATCCTCAATGTCAACCTGTATCCTCAACCCAGCACATAAAAGTCCATAAGAAAGCCTGACTGCGTCGATACTGCTCCTTTATGGTTCTACCAAACTTGATAGCTTTTATGAGAAGCCTCAGAAAAGTTTGATGAGAGTCGCGTAGATTCACACAGCATCAGAGGTTTGAGCAAGGTGTTTCTGCCTATTTCAATACCAAATGTCATTCAGTTTTGTAAACAAATGTTTCTTTGATTATATATCGCTTGACAGGTTGACGCTTAGCTTATCCGTGGTTAGAATCTCTATGTAAGACGGCGGGTAACGCCTCTGTTAGCGATACTGATTTCTGGAGGAGTGACCGATGGATATGCCAGGTCAATTAACATTAGAGCAGCAGTTTCAGCTGCAGGTCCTAAAAGACCAGGTTCGTAGTCTTTCCCATGAAGACGCACAAAACTATGTCGTTGAAGTTATGCGCCAAATGATGGTGAAAGATAATTTAGTTAAGCATTTATTGAAAAACGCCTAAGCGCAATGCGAGAAACCCTAAAAAGCCCCCTTTGAGCACAGATTCAAAGGGGGCTTTTTTAATTACGGACGAATCATCAAAGCAGACAGCGATTAACCAAATGAGTAATGCTTACTAACCGCCGTATCAATCCGCCAGATACAGCTCATACCTGCAGGAAATATCACCAGATCTCCCTTTTCTATCGAGACTGGTTCTCCACCTTCTGGTGTGACAGTGACGCTGCCTGCCAAGAGGTAGCAGGTTTCCCTATCATCGTAATGCCAAGAAAATTCTGAGACGTCTTTTTGCCAAATAGGCCATGAAAAGATGCCCATAGCATCTAATTTGGACTGACTGGGCTGATGCTCAATATGAATGGTATTCATGCGATAGTACTCTGCTTGTTGTCTAATTGGCTGCCGCAACCCCCCACCAAGCTAGACCATAGGATTGGGGCTCTTTAGGGGTTAGCTGCTGCTTGTAAACAACTCTCAGCTTATAGCGGCCAGACTGAGGAATTTTGTAAAAGATATGCTCCAGACTATCGACACTACTTACCGAAGACCAGATACTGTTTGCGGTATCTTCCTCATCTATAGGCATCAAGTACAAATTCAGGTCGTTGAGTTCTTCAGCTTCAAATCTTTCACCAATCTCATATAGTCCGTCAGGGCTGTTCTCTACCAGAGATACTTGACGCTCCCAAGCAAGCGTCGCTGCAAAGTAACTATCGGCTTTGAGCGGTGTGTCAATAACGTAGTCCGTATAAGCAGCGTCTGGCTCTGAGCTGTTTTGAGCTGCTGATAGAGAATTATAGTCCCAACCCCTTACAGGGACGTCGCCAGGGATCCATTGGCCACCATTAAATTGCTCATAAGCTCTAAACGCATTTAAGTGACCGGTACCCAGCTCTCTATGTAAGGGTATTGCTGGATCTAGATAGGCGTCAGATTCAAGCCAAGTTTGGTTTGTTTCATCGAGTAGGGTGCGGCTCATCCCTAAATTTTGTCCATCGCCCGCATCTAGAATTTTGTCAGCCGCGTTGAGTAAAACGGCCTTCATCACCATGGGCTCACGAGCATCTAACTGCCAATCGGCTGTGCGAATTTGCCGATCGCCCCACTCTTGCAGTAAAGCGACTGTCGCGACGACATGGGGTGCCGCAAAACTGGAGCCGCTGCTTGTAACTTCCTGCCCATTAGGATTCAGCATTACAATATCGTCCCCAGGGGCGACCAGGTTAATAGAGCGTCGAGGGCCCACATTAGACTCTGGTTCTCCGGTTCCCCTGGGGCTAAAGGTTGGCTCGCTACTTGAATTGGCGTAGTCAACTTTGACAAACTGCCCGTCTACTTGAGTCGAGTAGGCCACATTGATCCCGTTAAAATTATCTGTGGGAATAGGAATACCGCCCCCACCTTGATTCCCTGCAATAACATACAGAGTTTTATGAGCAATGCTAGACCAGTCAACACATTGAGTTAATAAAGCGTTGCCGTCCAAACTGGCATCAGGTCGAGGATCGCTGATCAGGGGCTCGCCAAAACTAAAGTTGATAGCCCGCACATCACCACTGTTGCGTAGAGCAATATGCTGCGTCGTTAAGCATTCCTGGGGCTGACCGCTAAATTCGCCCGATAGGGGTCCAATGGCTGCCGAAAACAGCGTCGCGTCAGGCGCAACACCCGTCAGCCGTTTCTCTCGGCTAATCATAACGCTTGCTACATGATTGGCATGGTTATCGATGTATTCATCGGCGATGGCCGCTCCATCAAGCTGTAAAACTTGTGTAACAGGAACTGGGTTATTAGGGATTGATAACTTGTCTAGCCCAAAAAAACCAGGACGTCCCCCTTCAACTTGGCCGATTGCAATTTTTTTACCTGTGAGATTGTAAGGGGGCTGATGCAAACGACGGGCATCAATGCCATCTGCTCCTACAGATACAGATAGAGCGACGGCAGGTAAGCCAGTGCCAAGTCCTGCAAGGATAGCTAGATGCGTTAAGAGATATCTGGTGCTTGAGTCAGAACTGGTTCGGTCAAACAATTGCTGAAAAATTCCCATGGAGACTCCCGTAAAAACACGTTGGGATGATGAATACCATCAGCTAGCGAAGCTTGTAACGATTTTTATACTAAGTTTTTGTTACGATAGTGACCATTAACGGTGATCACGCGAGGCCTCCCATGACGCAATCAAAAAAATCTGTTGTTGTTTCTCCATCTATCTTATCGGCTGATTTTAGTCGCTTAGGTGATGAAATTCGAGCGGTTGACGCTGCTGGAGCAGACTGGATTCATGTCGATGTAATGGATGGTCGGTTTGTGCCTAACATTACCATCGGCCCACTAATTGTTGAGGCGATTCGACCCGTGACTAAAAAGCCTCTCGATGTTCACCTAATGATTGTTGAACCAGAAAAGTATATCGAAGGATTTGCTAACGCGGGTGCCGATATTATCTCTGTTCATGCTGAGCATAATGCTTCACCGCATTTGCACAGTACCCTAAGCCGTATTCGTGACATGGGTAAGCAAGCGGGTGTGGTACTCAATCCTTCTACGCCTCTAGAGCTCATTGACTATGTTCTAGAGCTATGTGATCTGATTTTGATCATGAGTGTAAATCCTGGTTTTGGTGGGCAGAAGTTTATCCCTGCAGTTTTACCCAAGATTCGTAAGTTGCGTCAAATGTGTGATGAACGCGGTCTAGATCCATGGATTGAAGTCGATGGCGGCTTAAAAGCTCATAATACTTGGCAAGTTTTAGAGGCCGGTGCCAATGCAATTGTTGCTGGTTCTGCTGTGTTTAAAGCGCCAGATTACGCTGATGCCATCGAAAGCATTCGCAATAGTAAGCGCCCTGCCCCTGAACTAGCTGCGGTTTAAGCGCTAGCTTTGGTGCCGAATGCCATAGTGTCGTGCCGTCATGGGTAATTGATGGCATGACCTGAATTTTTAGGACACGCTTTGAGCTTAAGTTCTCTGTAGGGCTTGATCTCAAAGCGTATTTTTTTTCAGCATAAGAATTCTGACGGCACGAGCGGTATAAAGTCAGCGTGAATTTATCTAGAGCTCTAACAGTCAGAAAAATCAGAGAAAATACGGATAAGCTCTCAAGCATTGACTCAAAAAAGTATCAATTTTGACTGAGATAATAATACGGTGAGACCGAAGACTCCTGGCGATACGCGGTCGTCAAGATCCTTACGGGTAGATGCGTCTGGAGATACGGCAGGACGAGATTACGTTTGATATCTAAGAGTATTTGCTGAATCTATCAGTATTAATACGTCTAATTTAAAGAATTTGTGTGACGAGAGCATAATCGCTGATAGATTGATTTTAAGGCTCAATAATAGGAATAGGCTATATCACGGATGTTGCTTTGTAACGCGCCCTATACAGTGGTTTATGTAAAACAACCGGGTTGCGTGTTCCCTTTTATACCTATTTCTGGTCGCTGGAGTGCGATTTTGTCTCTCTAGGTTTTTTGGTGATTTCTATGGCTATTCAATCGGTGGAAGACATGGTTGCTAAAATCTTTGCAACTCGTCGTATTACGCGCGCCGATCAAAGTGTTTTGATGGCAATGTTTGCTGGTAATAACATCAGTGCCAGTGACAAGATGTTGATTAATCAGATTTATGATGCCCTCAATCAGGGACGTCTACGTGTAGTTGAGTAGTATTTTTTACTACGGTGAAACGTTAAGATATCGCAACTGCCTATAAGGCAGTTGAAGGCTAATCTTTTTGTAGAAGCTCTGAAAAAGCTAGATCTTCGGCGGCAAGTACAAAGACGGTAGGGGGTAAACCGACCGTCTTTTGTTGTAAGGATGCGTAGTACTTAGTAAATTCGTCGTCTGGCGTTGCTAGTCCCATCAAAATAAGGTCTGCTGTTGCAGAGGACTTTCTGAGAATAGTATCGAAGGGGCGGTCTTCGGCAACGATGATATTAGACTGCGCGCCGATGCTAAGGGTTTCGATGAGCCTATTGAGATTGGTTTGCGCTGCTTGGGCCGCTGCTTGATTTGAGACAACTAGTTTGAGGTATATATCTGCTGAGCGCCATCTCATGCCGGTGCGTAGGAGATAGGCGAGAATCAGCATCAGTCCTCCATTAGATTGCAGACCTCCCCACCAGACATCAATACGCTGTGGAAATCGAGGCATCTGACTGGGTGGATTTCTGAGGATAATGATGTTGCGTTTTGCCTGGTGGCATTTCCGAATGATTTGGCAGTATCGGTCTCTGGCCTCGTGATCGTCTGTTTCGGTATCCCCTAGCAGAACAGTATTAGGCATTAGTGGTCCAATACCATAGGTGTCGATCAGCTGTCGGGCTCCTGTCGAGGTATCATCGGCTTCGAGCAATTTTACAAATGCCTGGGTGCCGCGCTTTTCTAGATAATCGCGAATTGTGCTACGGATCTGTTCTTGTTGCTTGAGATTGCGTGCCCCGGTCGGTAAAATGCTGGCGACTGTGATGAGTCCGCGATTGTGGGTAAAGTCTGTGGCGAACTCGATTAGATGCCAGCGCTTGGTCGGGGCCCCGGAGAGCACAAGCAGATGAGGACGCCAGTTTTTTGGATCGGCGCTATCTGCAATGTTGTGCAGTCCGGCGCGTACCAGGGATAGCCAGATTCCTTGTCTCACGTCGCCCCAGGTGGTACGAATTTCGCGGCGCTCTAGCCATAGATAGATACTTAAAACGATTACAGCGGCAGCGACGGTAGCGGCTGAATTGATTAGGAACATGATGGCAATACAGCCTAATGCCCCTAATAGTGAAACGTACCAGGGAATGCGAAAAGTAGGTCGAAAAGACGGACTTTGTAGAAATCCCTCAATGCCGGCTGCGACATTGAGGACCATGTATGTCGTGAGAAAAAACATGGTGAGCACAGGCGCGATCGCATCCAAATCGCCAATGCACACCACCGCTAACACTACACCTAGGGTGAAGAGTGTTCCTAGCCTGGGCTCATCGCTGGGGCCATGGCCGTTACCCAGCCAGCGGAGACGCTTGGGCAAGATGTTATCGCGAGCTAGTGCCTGTAAAACTCGTGGTGCTCCCAGGATGCTGCCCAGCGCACTAGATAGAGTGGCACCCCACACGCCTAAAAGAATCGCATCGCCCCAAACCGCAATCTTGCGCATAATCAGCGGATCGGCGATCAGGCTGTTAGTATCAGCACGATTGATCAGCAATAAGGGGATAGACATGTAGATGATATAGCCCACCCCCACTGCCGCTAACGTTCCCATGGGTATGGACTTTTTGGGATCTTTGAGATCGCCCGACATATTGACCCCGGACATGATGCCGGTGACTGCAGGAAAGAAAACAGCTAATACAGCCCAAAAGTTCACCTGGCCAGCATCCTCAGGAATAGGCAGCTCGGTCGGCGGTGCGTTACTGCCAAAAAAAAGGCTCAACAGAGACAGCACAATCGCCGCCATGATGACGTACTGGGCTTTGATGGCAATATCTGCAGATTTAAGGGCCAACGCGGTCACGGCAATCGTCGTGACCAGGGCCATTAATGTAATAGAGATAGAAATATTGGGAAAAGCGCTGGCGACGCTTTCTGCGAAACCAATTGTGTAAAGAGCAACTGAAAACGCCTGGGCAAAATACAACGGAATGCCAACGGCTCCACCGGTTTCAATTCCGAGGGAGCGGCTGATCATATAGTAGGCTCCACCGGCTCGAACCACCTGATCGGTTGCGATCGCGCTGATGGATAACCCTGTGATAAACGTAATTGCAGTTGAAATAGTAACAATTAATAAGGTATTAACTAAGCCCATTTGACCGACAACCCAGCCAAAACGGAGGTACATAATGACCCCCAAAATGGTGAGAATCGATGGTGTAAAGACACCTCCAAAGGTGCCTAAACCTGCAGGGCTAGCTTCAATGACTTTAGAAGACGATTCAGAGGAACGCGACGTCATGGGTAGAAAGCGTTAGATCACCTTAATTTAGCTGTCAATGGTACAGCATGCCACCGAAATCAAGGGGTATCTGGGACGTATCAAATGTTTATTTCGAAGCTTGTACAACTAGCAGGCTACCCACAATCAGTCCTAAAAAAGGAGGCAGCCAGGCGGCCGCGACGGGGCTTAGGGTTCCTACTTTACCGAGGGCATCGGCAATAAACCCAAGTAGGTAATAACCAAAAATGATGACGACGCTAATACCAAAGCTGGTTGCCTTGCCCGTACGCTGTGGTCGGATCCCTACCGCTGAGCCAACAATTCCAAAGACAATACAGACAAACGGCAGGGCGTAGCGTTGATAGAGCCGTAGCTCCCAGACCCGAATACTGCGCTCATCTCCCGATTTGCGAACAATTTGATTGAGATGCTGTCTGGTTTCAGCAATGTTCATCTCATCGTCATCTTTGCTGCGAGAGGCCAAATCTAGAGGAGTACGGGGCAGATCAAGCTCCTGGCGATCGAACTTAACGATATGCCCAAAGGAACCATCGGGCGAAATCGCATAGATGGTGCCGTTAAAAAAGGTCCAAACGTTATCTAAAAAGTTCCAGGTAGCCGTTTCTGCACTGACGACCTGCTCTAGACCCGCTTGGGAAAAATCTAGAATTGTAAGCCCTCGCATTTCTTCGCCATTAAAACGGCGGGCATAAAACAGCCGTCCTAGCTCTTTGCCGCTGCCGTCTTCGGCCTGCTGATACTCCTGGTACATGATGTTGCGTTCCCGAAAGGGAGGCTTTTCGGAGTTGAATGCCTGCTCTAACATGACCTTTGCCCGATAGTTCGCAGCTGGGGTAATGACTTCATTAAAGACAAAGGTCAGACCGGTGATCAGCATACTAAGGACGAGCGCGGGGGCGATGATCCGCCGTACGCTGACACCACAGCCCCGCAGCGCGGTAAGCTCGCTATCGCTAGAAAAGCGACTGTAGGTCATCATTGTCGCCAGCAGTGTTGACATGGGAAAGGCCAACACTACAAATTCAGGCATTTTGAGGACAAACACCTGCATAGCTAGACTAACTTCTAGGCCAGACTCGGTGACTTTGCGAATCAGATCAAACAGGGCACCGACTGAGACTAGAATTGAGGAAAAGGCCCCCACACCAAAGAGAAAGGGGAGGGATAGCTCTTTGGCAATATATCGATCCATGATCGACAGAGATGGCCACCAAGACAGGCCGGGGCTAGACGCATTGGGCTGAGAGGTGGTTGCCATAGACCGTAGTTATAAAGGCGGATAGATAAATGTTTTGAAGACCCTATTTTAGCGATGCGCAGGGAGTGATTGGTGGCTTACAGTTGGAAGTCGTCACCCAGATAGTGTTCGCGCACCAGAGGATTATTGGCGAGATCCTCTGCACTGCCATAGGCCAAAATGCGTCCATCGCTCATGATATAGGCGCGATCGATAATTCGCAGGGTTTCGCGTACATTATGGTCAGTGATGAGAATACCCATGCTGCGATCGCGCAGTTTAGACACAATCTGCTGAATTTCTGAAACAGCAATCGGATCTACACCCGCAAAAGGCTCATCCAAAAACAAAAACGTTGGCCCCTGCTGACCTGATGCCAGAGCACGAGCTAGTTCAGTACGCCGCCGCTCACCGCCAGAGACTTGAATTCCCAGCGTATTGCCTACTTTTTCCAATCGAAATTCTTGCATCAGCTGAGCTAATCGCTGAGCCCGTTCACGGCGAGGCACCCGAGTTTGCTCCATCACCAGACGAATATTGTCCCTGACCGTCAGGTTACGAAAAATGCTGGCTTCTTGTGCCAGATAGCCAATTCCCAAGCGAGCACGCTCGTGGATAGAGAGTGAGGTGATTTCTTGATTATCTAAGCGTACAGCTCCCTGGTCAGGTCGCTCTAAACCAGTTGCCATGTAGAAAGTTGTTGTCTTCCCAGCCCCATTGGGTCCTAGTAATCCAACAATTTCTCCCTGAGCTACCGATAAACTGACCCCGCGCACAATCGTCCGCTTACCGTAGGCCTTGTGTACATTTTCTAGGGCCAGCACTGTCCCCTTAGTTGTCGAGATATTAGACGTTGGGTCAAGAGCAGGAGACAGCATCTATTCATCAGTGGGGATAGCAAAGTTAGGCAGCTCTTCGGGTAGAGCTGGAAGCGTAGTCGTTACTGGCTCAGGCTGAGGTGCGGCGGCTGGCTCCTCTGTGGGCTCTGGAAGCACATAAACTGACTCGACTTGCTCATTAGCATTGGGTGTGGCAACAAATCGTCCCTCATCAATTAAATAGGTGACAACTTCAGCTTGCAGGGTATTGGCTTCTTGATGGACAAATACATTACCGGTCAAGATGATGCGCCGCTCGCGGCTGTAGTACTGAGCCTGAGCTGATGTGGCGTAAATTGCTTCTTCAGGATAGTCAACCTTGACATTGCCGCGAGCCGTGATGATACCTGTATTTGCATCGGCTTCTTGAACGTCGGCTCGAAGCTTAATGGAGCCTCCAGACTGAGCCTGAGAAGGCCTGCCCCAACCGTTAGTCAACACTAGAAGGCCAACTAAGATTCCAGCACTGAGCTGCATTAGTTTTAGGAAAGGAGTTTGCAAGAACTCTCCTTTTTGTACAACCATGCCTTGTCTTTTGCTAATGCCCATGACCTAACCTAATTGCTAAAAGCTCCATAGATAGTTTCCCTTAGCCCAGTTGTATGACTGTCTTGCTAATCTAGCGGCGATTTGCGCCCCGTACCGGTCAACTGTCCTTACTTCAAGTGTATTTCATGGTGTGAGCACCTTATGGTGTGGGCACCTTATCGCGCCCATGCCTACACCGGCACAATATGCGGTATAGGCAGCACCTGTCTGCTTTCGCTGTCCTGATTTTCTGACGAACCCGAACGAGCTAATAAAGTATTCGCTACCTGCTGAACCTGCTCAGGTCCTGTTTCTTGAAGAACAGTGAGCCATTGAATGACCTGCTCTACAAAACTAGCAACATTAATGCCTCCATAGCTATCTTCATAGGCATCTAATCGATGAATTCCTTCGCCTAGCAATATTGCAGCTCCCTGCCAGTTGAGATTTGTGAGGTGATATAGCCCAACAGATATTTGAAGAATGCCTTGATAAAACCCTTTGTTGATAGTCTGAGCATCCATCCAAATGGCTTCCAGCGTGTCGTGGCAAGCATAGTACTCACCCTGGTTGAATTGCTCAATGCCCAGCCAAAAATCAGAGGGCTGCTGGCTAGTGTTCAAAGAACTATCAGCGGTATTCATGGGTAGCTTATAGCAATCTTTAATTTACAGAAACTGACAAATGCTATTCTCCACTTTGAGTGTGTGTCGTTTGGAGTGTCAAGTATGGTGATGTCTTTTGCTAGGCAGCAGCAGGCTGATTTTGGGACAGGCTGGCAACCGCTGGAGCTACCTGCTACCCCTCTATTTGGAACGGATGGAATTCGTAGTCAAGCGGGAGAACTGCTATCGGCTCCTCTCGCGCTACAGGTGGGATTTTGGGCTGGACAAATCATGCGGCAGCAGCATCCGGGGGCTGTTGTACTGGGGCAGGACTCCCGTAATTCTAGTCCAATGATTGCAGCCGCTTTGGCAGCGGGTTTAACCTCAGCGGGGTTAGAGGTGTGGGATATGGGGCTATGTCCCACGGCAGCAGTAGCTTACATGGCCGCTACTGCTGAAACAGCGGGTGGCATTATGATTTCGGCTAGCCATAATCCCCCTGCAGACAATGGCATTAAGTTTTTTGGGGCGCATGGTACCAAACTAGAGAAATCTCTTCAGACACAGATTGAGCAGGCGCTTCGCCAGGGAGCCTGTGCTGGGGCATTTCATCCTGGCAATCAATGGGGAAAAACCTATCAGCGGCCCGAATTAGTCGATCGCTATGCTGATTTTCTACATCAGCCTTTTCTCACACGCCCCTATTTGAGTGGCATGCGGATTGTTTTGGATCTGGCTTGGGGGGCAGCTGCCCGTGTAGCCCAGAGCGTGTTTGAATCAACTGGTGCAGACGTGATTATGATTCATGGTCACGCTGATGGTAACCGCATCAATGTTAACTGTGGCTCTACCCACTTAGCCCCTTTGCAAGCTGCCGTCCGTGAACATCAGGCCGACATTGGGTTTGCTTTTGATGGTGATGCGGATCGGGTGATGGCTGTTGACAGTCAGGGTCGGGTGATGGATGGCGACTACATTTTGTATTTTTGGGGACAAACATTAAGACAGCATGGACAGCTGCCCGACGACACCATCATTTCAACCGTCATGGCCAATTTGGGCTTTGAGCGGGCGTGGGAACGTCTGGGGGGCACTTTGATTCGCACCAACGTAGGCGATCAGCATGTCCATGCCGAAATGGTGGCTCGGGGCGCGATGCTAGGCGGTGAGCAGTCTGGGCATATTCTTTGTCATCATTACAGTCTGACGGGAGATGGGATTCTCACGGCGTTACATTTGGCTGACTGGCTAAAGCGAGCCGGATGCTGTTTGCCCGATTTAATTGATCAGAGCTTTGAGCCCTATCCTCAGCGCCTAAAAAATGTTTGTGTAGAAAGCCGCGAGAAACGTCGTCAGTGGACCGACTGTGAGCCGTTGCAGCATGCCATTGCCAAAGCTGAGCTGACGATGGGTGATCAGGGCCGCGTACTGGTGCGAGCATCGGGCACTGAGCCCGTCATTCGAGTCATGGTGGAAGCGGCAGACGCTGAACTCGTTGACCATTGGACTGATACGCTCGCCAATGTAGTGTCAATGCATCTAGCCAGTTAGGAGGGCTATGAGCGCTACTTGCTGCTGAGGTCAAGACGTTAGCGAATAAAACACAGGGGTGACTTGCGTCTGTCTAGGATGGTGTGACATTATAGATCCCCTGTGTCAATTTGCTAGCTAGCACCATCAATCATGGCTAAAGGCGTTCGCATCATTATTACGTTGGAGTGTACGGAGTGTCGTAGCAATCCCAGTAAGCGCTCTAAGGGAGTTTCTCGCTACACCACTCAGAAAAATCGTCGGAATACTACCGGTAGACTAGAACTCAAAAAGTTCTGTACTCACTGCAACACCCACACTGTCCACAAAGAGATTAAGTAACTTACTACCATGGCCTATTTTCGCCGTCGGGTATCACCGATCAAGCCCGAGGAAAAAATTGATTACAAAGACGTTGATCTGCTGCGTAAGTTCATCACCGAGCGAGGTAAGATTTTGCCCCGTCGTATTACCGGCCTAACTGCAAAGCAGCAGCGAGATCTAACCGTTGCTATTAAGCGTGCGCGCACACTGGCGCTGCTTCCTTACGTAAATCGTGAGGGCTAGGTGAGCGCTCGGCTCTAAGACAGGTGGGTACAAAGTTTGCTCAGACTTTTTACATACTGCAGAGCTACGGACAACTCCAACGATAAACCCAAAGCCAAGGATCTAGGTGGGTGGAAAAAGGAACGCTGGTCGAGTTTAAGGTGCAAGGAACTCCTCGGTTGGGGGTAGCCGATCGCCCAGAGGGTAAGAAAAACTGGGTGGTGATTGATGGTAACGGTCAGTCCCATAGTTTGCATCCTCGCCAGATCACCTACATAGTTGAGCCAGGTGACTATCAGTCGTCGGACATCGCTAGTTTCTTGGCTGAGTCTGAATCCTATATGGATTCGGATAATCTAGAGGTAGCTTGGGAATTTTTGCAAGAGGCTGGGGAGTCTACTGACCCAGTCTCTTTGGCATTATTGCTCTTTTCAGAGCAGTCACCATCGCTACGTTATGCCTCTCACTGTTTGCTGAGTGGCGACAAGATTTTTTTTAAACGCAAGGGCGATCGCTACGAACCTCGTTCTGTAAAGCAGGTAGATGAAGTCCGTCATCAGCAGGCGCGTGAAGCCGAACGTCAGCTTGAATGGGAAGGTTTCTTGCTGCGATCGCGTCAGCACTTGCATAAAGCCACTGCTGCAGATGCACCAGTCTCCGAGAAACAGGAGCAAGTTGAATGGGAAAAGACTGACCGACCTCGTCTGGAAGTATTAGAACGCTACGCTACCCTAGGAGAGGACTGTTCTCAAAAAACGGCCGCTCAAGACATTCTTAAAGCCTTGGACTACGGTGCAGGCGCTGAAGATGCTTTTCAACTTTTAGTAGATTTGGGGCTGTGGAGTCCCCACGAGAACCTAGCGCTGCGGCGTAGTCACATTCCGACTCAAATTCCTGATGAGATTAGTGTCATGGTGCAGCAGCGTATCGATAATCCTCCACCTGATGCAGATAGTGATCGGCTGGACCTGACTCATCTAAAGGTTTATACCATTGATGATGAAAGTACTCGTGAAATTGACGATGGTCTGAGTCTAGAAACACTGAACGATGACCGTACGCGAATTTGGGTGCATATTGCAGACCCAACTCGATGGTTATTGCCAGGGGACGATATTGATTTAGAAGCTCGTCGTCGCTGTACAACGGTCTACTTGCCGACGGGAATGATTCCCATGTTTCCTGAGGCTTTGGCAACAGGCCCGATGAGTCTGCGCCAGGGAGAGGTTTGCTGTGCCCTGAGCTTTGGCATCGTCCTCAGCAGCGAGGGAGCTGTTGAAGAATACGATATTCAAGCCAGTCTGATTAAGCCAACATATCGGCTTACCTATGAAGATGTAGACGAGATGCTGGTATTGGGTCTTAATGCAGAGCCAGAGCTTAATGCGATCGCACAGTGGGCCAAGCAGCGTCGGCAATGGCGCAAGTCTCAAGGAGCGATTTCGATCAATATGCCGGAGTCATCCATCAAGGTAATTGATGAAGAAATCACCATTGACGTACTTGAGAACTCTCAGTCTCGACAGACTGTGGCAGAAATGATGATTTTAACCGGGGAAGTTGCAGCCCGCTATGGTGAGGCTCATGCCCTAGCGATTCCCTTTCGGAGTCAGCCTGAACCTGAACTGCCGTCTGATAATGAGCTGCTACAGCTGCCGTCTGGCTGGGTAAGAGATTCGGCTATCCGACGCTGTATGCCCCGCAGTGAAATGGGGATTAATCCGGCTCGTCATGCCACCTTAGGATTAGACTATTACAGCCAGGTAACGTCCCCTATTCGGCGCTACACTGACCTGCTGGCTCATTTTCAGTTAAAAGCCCACCTTCGCGGCGAGACCCTACCCTTTTCACCTGAGGAAATGACCGAACTGACTCAGGGAGTATCCACAGCAGCCTATGAGGCGATCACTGTAGAGCGTCAGACCAAACGCTACTGGGCTTTAGAGTTTTTACGTCGTCAAAGCGATCATACCTGGCCTGTCATGCTATTACGCTGGCTGAGGGAACATGAAAATCTGGGTCTAGTCATCATTGAAGATCTGGGTTTAGAGCTGCCAATGCGATTCGAGACACCGCCGGTACTAGGAGAGCGCTTTGATGTGCGTGTGGTCCATTCCAACCCTCGGCAGGACTTTATTCGGCTAGAGCTGGCACCCGATGAGGCCGTTGCTAGTGAAGCTGTCGCATGACGACAACTCGGCCTTTTTTGCACACGACTCCCAATGAGGCTTTGGCCGATACGGTGGAAGAGCTTGTCACTGTTCCCTTTGGGGGGCATAGCTCCAAGTCGTTTCGAATACTGCTGCCTACCAGTATTGATGCATTATTGGATCATCCTGCTACCTATGCTGCCTTTGCCCAGGATGAATACATGCCTTATTGGGCAGAGCTATGGCCGTCAGCTTTGATGCTAGGTCAGGCGATTGCCCAGTACGTTTGGTCTGAAGGACTAGAGGTATTGGAAGTTGGGTGCGGATTGGGGCTACCGGGGGTGGTAGCTCTGGCGCTGGGGATGGAGGTTATCTTTAGTGACTACGATGTGGCGGCTTTAGAGTTTGCTGCGCGTAATGCCAACCAGAACGGATTTGACCGATTTCAGACGCTGCCGTTAGACTGGCGCTGTCCACCAGACGGGCTAAGCGTTCCGCTAATGCTAGCGGCAGATGTCATCTATGAAGCCCGCAATATCCATCCCTTGATTGCCCTCATGGCAGCAGTCTTGACGGCTGAGGGAGAGTGCTGGTTATCAGACCCAGATCGTCCCCATAAAGATCAGTTTCAAGCTGCGCTTGTCGATGCTGGATTTGAGTTTGAGGCCATGCCACATAGGCTAGTTCGACCTGATAAACCAACCGTACAAGGAACGGTATATCGGATTTGGCGCTCGGCTAACTGACGGTGGCCCCTTGCGATCGCAGCCATAGCTTCTCTGTCTGCGATAGCCCAAGCGGGTGCTGGAACTGAGTTCCTTTTACCGATACCTGATGCCAACAGATACCTTGCAAATGACTATCTCGGATTGTGGCATGGTCTAGCTGGGCGTTTTGAAGCTGAGTCCCTGACAGATCGACAGCCGTCAGCGTTGCGTACCTCATGAGAGTTTGCTGCAGATGGGCTGAGGTCAGATTTGTCTGGTAGAGATTGGCCCGGACCAAATTGGCTTGTTTGAGGATGGCCCCATCAGCTTCAGTATCTTTTAGAGTGGCCTGATTTAGATTGGCTCCTGTTAGATTTGCATCAGTCAGATTGGTGTGCATCAAGCTAGCCTGGCGGAGGTCGCAACCCTGAAGATGCGCACCCGTCATCTCAGTACAGTTGGCGTTGATGTTATACAGCTCAGCGCCGTTGGCATTAACCTGTTGCATATTTGCTCTCGTCAGATTGGCTCCTAGAAGGCTAGTGCGGCGCAGCATCGCATAGCTGAGGTCGGCCTCTGTCAGATTGACATCACAGAGCATCGCTTCTGTAAGATTGGCCCCAGCCAAGTTAGCCTGGGCCAGCGTTGCTTGGCTTAAAGTTGCACCCATCAATACCGCCCCCAGCAGCTGTGCTCGTCGCAGGCTAGCTGCAGTGAGGTCGGCATAGGCCAACGTTGCACCGCTGAGATTGGCATCTGCCATTTGAGCATCGATTAGCTGGATATGTTCTAGATTGGCACCCCTCAAATCTGCGCGAGTTAGATCGGCACGGTTGAATTTTTCATAGCTAAGATTGGCACCGCGAAGTTTTGCCCCAGCCCTATTTGACTGGCTAGCCGGCGGATATTGTCTGGGCAGGATCAAGTTTTTTGGAAGTGTAACAGGGGGATCTCCCCATCCGTCGGCCATAGTTCCCTTAAAAACAAGTAGGGATGTGGCTCATGGAACCACTTCTTTCTTTAGAGACAGAGATTAGTACCTAAGTAATTTTGACCATACTTGATTAGGTGATGTCACGCAGGATGACACCATCTTTATTCAAATTTTTTTTATACAAAATTTTTGCCTTCTGTTACTGATTTATCTCTAACGATCGGTGCTGCTCTGGGGCTGAGGCCCGGTGCAATCTCGGTCAAGCTGCTGACCGTCCGGCATGATAGTTCGACACAGGTGTGCTCCTTGAAGGTCTTCTATATGCACATCTGCCCACCACAGCTCGGCCTCACTTAGGTCTGTATCCCACCACTTGACCTCCCATAGTACGGCGTTGCGCAAATTGGCTCCTTGAAGATTGCTTCCTTGGAGATTAGCTCCTCGTAAATTCGCGTTTTGCAAGTCAGCCGCGCGCAGGTCAGCGCCTTGCAGGTCGGCACCGCTGAGATTGGCCTGCTGCAGGTTTGCCATTTGCAGATTACAGTGCCTGAGGTCAGCGTTGGGTAGCTCAATTTCAGATAAATCGGCGTGGGCGGCTTCTAATCCTCGTAGGGATAGACCATCTCGGTGCAGCTCTTCTAGTGCCTGGTAACGAGCGTAGCTAACGGACATTTTGGCAGCTGCAGCCATATCAACGACTCGCCAAGCATCGTAGTTACGCTTTATCCGTCGTTCTGGCGCACCTTTGATGTACAAAATGACAGCGATGACCGCGGCGATGGATTCAACATCGCTCAGCAAAATGCTGATTGTTTTCCAGTGATGAGGCTGGATTTGAGGCACTAGCTGTGTCTGAATTCCAGGATCGGCAGCCGCTAAAATTTTTAGCGCCAATAGAGCCATCACTGCCAGGGCAACAACCAGCCATGTCGGTACTGACTGCATCCAGCGCTCAACAGGATGACCGGGACGGGTTGCTCTCCATTTCATAGGATGATTTTACAAGGTTGACAAGGATGTCTCATTAGTAGATTTAAGTTCCTACGATGTCGGCTTTTTAAGATGGAGAAAGCTGGTGCAGGCCGGGTGAATTCGAAAGCGTTCAATGTTTTCAAGATTGATTGTGGGCACTTCATAGTGACCGAGATAAGCCCCCGCTAGGCTAGTCTGCCGATTGGTATGACGGGGAACCCAGGCTTTGAGAAACCCAATTTTCCAAAGAATTTGCTTCAGCTCAAGATAGTCCATATCTAGAATCCAGGTGGCCGCCTGCTCAACATCATATTCACCGCAAACAATAGCTAGTAATAAATAATCCAGCCCTTCTTTGTTGTAATGGCTACGTGTGCCTCGAAAGATCTCAAACACATCTAACAGGTGAGGATACTGAAATCGATATTCTGAGGCGAGATCGCGAGTTTTTTGCTCAGAGTAGGATTCTTCGGCAGCTGCGATCGCAGCCTCATCAATGCGCCGTTCTGCTAGAGAATACTCAATACGCTCGGCACAAAGCTTACAAAACTGCAGCAGCTCGCGGGGGCGCAGCTGGGTCCGCTCAATGATGTAATCTAGAGTTTCCGTTCCAGTCGATTGCATCTGAGCTACAAAAACCGATTGCCAAAGCTTGGACGCATTCAGCCGATTTGCTTGGGGAAATGAGTGTACGATTCGACGCCCAATCAGCTCTAGCAGTTCATTTTTTCCCCAGCGAATGACTTCAACATCTTCGCGAATTTTTTGAGCATCCTCATAAATTTGAGGAATGTTATCGAATAGCTCCTGCCGAATTGAAATAAATACCCGCAGATTAGGACTAATTAGATTAAGCTTTTGAGTTGCTTGAAACAGGCCAGCAATAAAAAACTTGGCATCTTCTGAATTGTCACAGCCCTTATCTAGCTCATCGATCAGAATCTTGATTTTGGTGCTTTTAAGAACGTTTTGCAGGCTAGGGATTAAAGTTTTGATTTCATCCAAACTGTAGAGGGCCTGCAGTCTCTGGCTGCGAAGACCCTCTACACCGGTTTTAACCTGTTCGATCCGCTTTAGATAATCGACTAGGGTAATGATGGAGCTGGTTTGCTGAGCTAGCTTTTTACTGGCTACATAGCTGTAAATATTTTTGGTGGCCCCTATAAGCAGACCGCGTTTGGTCTGGGCGATGTTTTTGAAAATTAGCGTGTACAGCAAATACTGCCATGCCACTGAATAGGCACTTTGCTTGCGCCAAAACCCATCCTCTTCGCTAGCTAGGTGATCGGCTAGTAGTTCGTAGGCATATTCCTCAGGAGATAATTCTAAGACGAGATGTCCTTTGCGCGTTTCGGTAGCTGCAATGTATTTGAAAATCGCACTTTTTCCAGCCCCACGATTTCCCACTAAGATAGTCTTGCGACCGCTTAGAAACTTTTGGTAGGTAGCGTTGGGGTAAAAGTATTCCGCCAGCCCAAGATTGATGTCGCGCTCAGCCGAATCTGACCCGAGATTGAGTTCTCTGATGTCTAGGCGCATGGGGCATAGGGACGGAGTTGCTATGGGTTAGTTTAGCGTTTTGTGGATTTAGGCCATAGTACCCCCAGGAGGCATCTCTAATGCTATGGAAAACGCTCTGAAAAGTGTATGACTTTTCAGAGCGTTCTCTGGTTCTAGCTGTTCTGTTTAGTCTGTCAGTGAGAGTCTGCTAGCGCATAAGTTCACTATAACTCGTCTTTAAGACCATCGACAGCTATTAAACGATGTCGAAAGCAACGATAGCATCGTTAAAGTCACTGTCTCCGAGACCAGCCTGATCTTCAATACCAAAGGTATTGTTACCAAGTGTCCGGAAATGGTCTGTACCACCGTTAGCACCGCTGTGGCTGAAGAATACTTCACCGTTAGGATCGATAGCCGGATCGACACCATCGACGGCAATAAAGAGACCCAGATGCGTACCGCCAGCCAGGGTGGCATTAAAGGTTTCAACCTGTCCATTGGTGCCGGTCAGATTGATATTGAGACGACTTGCGATCGCAGCTTCTCGATAGCCCTCTTGCCCCGGTAGAAACTTGTTACCCATAGCATCAAAGACGGCACCGTCTGCATCTGTGATATACAGATCGACGACATTATCTAACTTTGCCTCTCTACGGATTGAACCACTGATATTAACGGTGCCGGTTAAATCCGTAAGATCAATTGTCTCAGCGTCGTTGATGAGAACATTAGCTGCCAACGGAGTCTCTTCTAAAGCTGCGGCAAATTTGGTGCCATCCTCAAATGTTAACCCAATGGAGCCATCATCAAGCTCTTCTGGGATAGCGATGCTCTTGACCCCTTTTTCTTCAAGTTCAAACTGTAGATGAGTGATATCTACCAGCTCGCTGTTGAGCAAAGTGAACTTAGGATTAAAGTCAGGTAGTACGTTGTTCTCATTTTCAACGACAGAGAAAGTAGCAATTGGCTTACGGTTGCCTCCATTTGCGTCTGTACTAAAGATTGTGAGTGAACCGACCGTAAGAATTTCGGAAAGCTCGACAGTTAGGCTCAGCGCTTGTGTGCTGCCCAACGCATCAATAGCCAAAACATTGAATTCCGAATCGGATGACAGTGAGCCATCGGTGTCACCAGGTGTCTCAGGACCGGGTGTCTCAGGGCCAGGTGTCTCAGGACCGGGTGTCTCAGGGCCAGGCGTTCCAGTCCCTACAACCGTAAACGTGTCACGTCTAAGACCATCCCGAGGTGGCGCTAGGGGAATGTTGCCGTCTAGGCTGTTGATGGTCGGACTCTCAACGAGGTCGATGCCAACAGTACCAGAGAAAGCCCCTAGATCTCCACCGCTAACAGTAATATCAAATGCCTTAGGATTGCCATTGACCGCAGTATTAGCTGCAGGCACGACACTGGTGATAGTCGCTGTTGTTCCACCTGTTACAACAAAATCACCCGCATCGACGTTAGCCATTTCTTTATCAAAAACGGCCCGAAACACTAATATTGGAGTGTTGCTTTCAAGATCTGATAAATCATCAACTGTAATAATTCTGTTGATGATTGGTGCATTTTCAGGAGGATTGGGGTCTCCAGGATCTGTCGGGTCTCCAGGATCTGTCGGGTCTCCAGGATCTGTCGGGTCTACGGGATCTGCCGGGTCTCCGGGATCTTTCGGGTCACCAGGATCTGTAGGATTAGTCGGATCTCCTAGAGCCACCGTATCTAGTCGAGCATTGCCCTTTACACGTCCAAAGGGACGGTTGTCGCTAATTTTATTAACGTCTATGTTGGGCGAGACGATTAGCCCTACCTCTCCTGAAAACGTATTTAGGTCTCCGCCTTCAACAACAACGTCAAAGATGCGATTATTTGGGTTTGGTATCGTAATGTCAGTTATTGTAGCTGTAGTGCCACCTGTGACAATAAAGTCTGCTGGATCAACGTTAGTTGTTCCCTCATTAAAAGTAAGACGAAAGACTAATTTGCGGTTAGCACTTTCAATATCGGATTGAAATTGGCGAAAGACAATACTTTCTAAAACTAAAGTCATAACGATCGATGAATGGTAGGAGATGACGGTGGCTCAGTCAATTTTTGAAAAATCTCGCTGGGTATATGCGCCTGGTTAAAATCTGATGTGTGCTCCGTAGCATGGATGTGCGAGAACTTTCCTGGAGCTGAGGATTGATTGAATCACAGCCTAGCAGGCTTACTCTGACAACTTATTCGTTGCCACATCAATGTCTCCCCATGAAACCCAGCAGGATTACGCAGGCTTCATCAAGTAATAAAAAGAATGTTATGGAATTGCTGAGTCAAGCTCTAATCTGCTTACGGCTGCATCCACCAGCTACAGCTGAGCGGTATATTCTATGATGACGGTGCTACTTTCGGATCGATTAGGAATGAGCGATCGCACCTCTAGCTGCTTGTAGTTCTTTGATTCGCTCTAACGTACCGGCAGGAATAGCTGATATTAGCTGCTGGGTATATTCCTGCTGTGGGTTGGTATAGATTTCATCGGCTGGGCCTAATTCTTCCAAGCGACCTTGATTCATCACCATGATGCGATCGCTCATAAATTTTACGACGCCCAAATCGTGAGAAATAAAGATATAGGTGAGGTTAAATTCTGCCTGTAGCTCTTTGAGGAGATTTAATACCTGAGCCTGCACCGACACATCTAGCGCCGAGACCGACTCATCGCAAATAATAAACTTAGGGTTGAGCGCCAGGGCACGGGCAATGCAGATGCGCTGGCGCTGGCCGCCGGAAAACTCGTGGGGAAATCGGTTAACACAGCCAGGATCAATATCCACCCGTTCTAGTAAGTAAGCCACCCGTTCTTTCAGATTGCGGCGACTGCGGATGACGTGGTGAATCTTTAATGGTTCGGCAATCGCTTTGCCGATACTCATACGCGGATCGAGAGAGCTAAAGGGATCTTGAAAAATGACCTGCATCTCGCGACGCAGCTTACGCATTTCTCTTTTAGACAGCTGGCAAATGTTTTGTCCTTCAAAGAAAATATTGCCCGACATCGGCTCTACCAGCCGTAGTAGCGCACGTCCTAGGGTGGTTTTGCCACAGCCTGATTCACCCACGAGGCCAAAGGTTTCCCCCTTGTAAACATCAAAGGAGATGTCATCTACGGCCATAAAGGTGCGAGCGGTCTGCCCAAAAATTCCCTTGATGGGGTAGCCCACTTTAAGGTTTTGGACTGTGACTAGCGGTGTTTCTCCGCTGATCGTTTCTAGACGACGGTTGGTTTCAGCCGCGCTAACCTCTGCTGTTAGGTCATCGGTTTCGTCGGGCTCAAAATGACGAGCAAAGATTTTGATGTCCCCATCGGGTTCAGTTTGTACCTGCATATAGTCAGCTACGGTAGGCAGTTTACGCAGACGCTGCTCGGGACGGGGTCTGCAGGCTAGCAGTCCTTTGGTGTAGGGATGTTCTGGGGTAGCAAAAATTTGAGCAACTGGACCATACTCAACGATTTTTCCTCGGTACATCACGGCGACATCGTCAGCGATTTCGGCGATGGTACCGAGGTCGTGGGTGATAAATATCATCGACATGGAGCGTCGGTCCCGCAGATCTCGCAGCAGATCTAAGATGCGCGATTGAACCGTAACATCGAGGGCTGTAGTGGGCTCATCGGCGATTAACAGGGACGGGTTGCAGGCTATGGCCATGGCAATCATCACTCGCTGCAGCTGCCCACCGGAAAGCTGATGGGGATAGCGTTTGAGAATGGAATTTTTTCGTTGCTGGACAGCGCGGGCGATGGCGTTGCGATCGCGTAAATTTTGCTCAGCGGCTAGCTGCGTTGCTAGATCTTCGTCGCTAGGTAGCAGCTTGACTTCTTGCAGACTGGCAATTGCCTGTTTTTCAGCCCCTGCTTTACTAATGGTTTGATGCTGTCGGATTGCTTCAGTTAACTGAAAACCACAGGTATAGACCGGGTTTAAGGAACTCATCGGTTCCTGGAAAATCATAGAAATTTTGCCACCCCGGTAGGTCTGCAGCTGGCGCTGGGAGATCTGGCATAAATTGACAGGGGCGGTCTCTGATGTTTCTGCAAATAGAATGTCACCCTGGGCAATTCGACCCGGTGGATTGGGGACCAGTCCCATCACGGCTAGAGATGTGACTGATTTTCCAGACCCTGACTCACCCACAATACCTAACGTACGTCCCCGCTGGACCTGAAATGAAATGCCATCGACCGCTTTAATAACACCGTTGGCGGTATCAAACTCAACTTTTAGGTTGCGGACATCAAGGATGGTTTCGCTCATGGAGTGTAGATAGTACTAATGGGAGCAGCCAGTGGGCTGACAATTAGAATAGGGGTAGACCCTAATTATCGGCTATGTCAGAAAACCTGCCGTTGTCTATGTATCTATATTGAAGTAAGACAACTATATTGGAATTGGGCTTAGAGATAGACACGTTGGCAAGCTGCACGGGTGTGCAAAGGATCGGTATTTTGAAGTAGCTACTGCTGTCGTAAATCCCCCGTCTGGGGCGAATTATAAGGGCGATTGTGTACGCTAAGACTCGGTCCACGTTAACTTCTATCGGTTTCTTACTTGAAAGCGACTGTTCTTAAGGTGAACATGAGGGTTAACTAGCCAGAATCATAGCAATCCATCGCTGCTGATTGTTGAATATGTTGTCTATACTCCCATCATGGCCCAACTTGCGATCGCAGTTTTGATCGTTATTATCGGTTCCGCTATTTGTTCTGGTACTGAAGTGGCGCTGCTGTCTATTCCCCTCCTCAAAGCTCGACAGCTTGCCCAAAACCGAAATCCAGCCACCGTTGCTCTGCTTGCTATTCGGCAAAAAGTCAACCGCCCCATTGCTACCATCGTCATCCTCAACAATATTTTTAACATCGTTGGTAGCTTTGTCGTCAGCCGTTTAGCAGCGGGCTTATTTGGCAATGTGATGTTGGGCATTTTTTCCGGTTTGCTCACATTTTTGATTATTTTATTTGCTGAAATTGTTCCTAAAACCATTGGTGAACGCTATGCCGAGCAGTTTGGGCTGTTGGTTGCTATTCCGGTACGCAGCTTAACCTGGCTGATGACTCCCATCATCCTAGTTTTAGAAAAACTGACTGCTCCTTTGGTTAAAGGTAATCATCGGCCTGTGACGAACGAAGCTGAGATCAAGCTACTAGCCATGCTGGGGTATCAAGAAGGTCTGATTGAAGACGACGAGGCTGAACTGATCCAAAAAGTATTTCGCATGAATGATATCGCTGCTGAGGATATCATGACCCCTCGAGTAGCGATTACCTACATCGAAGGCCATCAGACCCTAGAATCTGCCCAACAAGAAATTATGCAGTCGCAGCATAGTCGCATCATCGTTACGGGGGAAGAGCTAGATGACGTGCTGGGAGTAGCGCTCAAGGCTGAACTTTTGGCGGCACTTGTGCAAGGTCGGGGGCAGGACCCGGTGACTAGCTGTATGCGCCAGGCTCGCTATATTCCGGCGATAGAACGTTCTGACAAGCTGCTAAAAACCTTTCAAACAGCCCGCGAGCATCTCATGATAGTGGTGGATGAGTACGGCGGTGTTTCGGGTGTTGTGACCTTAGAAGATGTGCTGGAGGTTCTAATTGGGGAAATTGTAGATGAAACCGATCGCAACGTAGACCTGCAGGCGCTGGCTCGACAGCGACGACGGCGACTGCTGCAGCGGCAGGGATTCCAAACAGACTTAAAACGCAACTGAGCCAGACATGCTGCTATCGAATGTCTGACTAGGAAGCTGTGTTGAGATATGCAATACAAAGATTTTCTGCATTAACTTGGGCACTTATAAAATCAATGCAAACATGTCCGGCGTTGTGACGGTTTGGCTTGAATTAACGGTGTGAGATGCGGGGAGCTTTTGTCCTGGTTCTGCCAGTTCGCTACATTTGCAACCGATACTCTCAAATTATGATTGCTATGTTAGGTATGGTCTGGCGATTTATGGCGTTGGCCCCATTGGCATAGGATGTGTTTTCTCTAAGTAAGGAACCCATCCTTAAAATCGTCTATTTATCCACGTTTGTTCAACTATGCTTCATTTTGCTCATGTAGCGTCTCAGCTGTCTCGGTCTGCCCTGTTGCCGATCAACCGTTTGTCATGTCTGAGTCGTTGGCGAGCGGCAATTTGGGGAGGGGCCGTTGCTTTCGGTATAGTCTGGACGTTGCCAGCCCAGGCTGCAGAACAGATCAATATTCAAGTTGGGCCGATTAAGCAGACTCTGTATGTTAGCGATCTTGAAGAGTTCGCTAAAACTGGGCAAGTACCTGCCCGTTTACGGCTGTATCAGACGTTCTTGACACCAGAAATTCGGACTATGCTGAACAACCGGGTTACCCTGGATCCGGCCATGGCCGACCGGATGGTGTCTGATATTTTGGCGTCGCCCAACGGCGAGCTGTTGCTAGATTCATTGGCTCGTGTTGCCCCTGGGCTGACAGTGGAGCAAATCCGTGCGGCGATCCGTTTAGCGGCCAAACAGACCAATGGACTAAATATGTTGGGGATTCTGCGAGCTGTTCCCCAAGAAACCCTGGATGTTGATTTAACAGCTGCATTAGCGCTGGTGTCTCAGCTCAATCTATCGCGATTGGAAGGCGATGCTTTGAGTACGGTGCTAGAGCAGGAGCTGCTGGTCAACGACGACATAGCTCTGCCGCAGGGGATTGACCCTACTGCTGTTGGGTCGATGGAAGTAACTCGACGCTCGTTTAAGTTTGTCGATCGCGATCGCGATCGGCTGATCCCCATCGATATGTATGTCCCCGATCAAGCAGCGTTAGAAGATGCTCCTCTGGTGGTCCTTTCCCATGGATTTGCAGCCGATCGACAGTTTCTGACCTACATAGGCAAACACTTGGCTTCCCATGGATTTACTGTGGCGGCCGTAGAGCATGTCGGGAGCAATGTGGAAGCGCTCAATAATACGCCCCTGGATCCGACGGCTGTCGAAGAACCTAGCCGCATTCTGCCAGCGAGTGAGTTTCTAGACCGTCCCCGGGATGTCTCTTACATCCTCGATCGGTTGGTGTGGATGGAGCAAGTATCCCCTACGCTGAATGGTAAATTTGACCCTGAGCAAGCGGTGCTTATTGGTCATTCCCTGGGCGGCTATACCGGATTTGCTTTAGCGGGTGCCCAATTAGATCTGTCAGCACTGCCTGCATTTTGCGATAGCCTGACTCCGGTAGGGCTATCACCGGCTGATTGGCTCCAGTGTGCGGCTGTAGATCTCCCAGAAATGACGGCAGATCTAAGCGATGACCGCATTGTTCAGGTGATTGCTATGAACCCTTTGGTAGGACGACTGTTTGGTCGTAAAGGACTGAGTGATGTAGCGGTGCCCAGCATTATTTTGACCGGCACCAAAGATGGAGTGACGCCCACATTGGCTCAGCAGCTGGGACCATTTAATCAGCTTAGCGGGGCAGATAACCATTTAGTGGCGGTGATTGGCGGCACGCATCTAAGCGTGGGCGACCCGGAGAACGTCAATGAGTCCCTGACCCAAATTCCCTTCATGCCCGAGCTGGCGGGTGAGCAAACGGCTAGTCTGCGTCAGTACCTTAAGGCGCTTTCGCTGAGTGTGGTCCAGCAGCAAACGGATGAGGCGGACACATATCGCGCTTTTTTGAAACCGGCCTATGCTCAGCGATTTTCCACTGATGTCTTGCCATTGCGGATGACCCAAACGCTGCCCGATAGCGTACAAGGATGGCTAAGAACCGTTGCCCCTGAGCTGGCTCGGGCCCAAGGGGAGACTCTGCGGTCTTGGGCTCATTTGAGTACCTTTGATTTGCGCCAGTCCATTGGCAGAACGCATCGTCGGGTGATGGCGTTTTTGCAGCAGGAGCAGGTGTCTGTGACGGTGCTTTACTGGCCGATGGGGCTGCCCTGGATTTGAAGGGGTAATGTAGGGTCGTTACATTCAACGACCCTACATTGAGGATTTCGCGGTTAAATCCAGTAGCGCTATGGCTTCTCTGGGGCTGACTAAACTATTGGCGCAAAGAATACCAGATGCAGCGACAGCAGGGACACCAATTCCGGGTAGAGTACTATCGCCAACGCGGTACAGCCCTTTGATGGGGGTTTTACAGCCTGGAAACAGCCCCTGACCGGCCGCAATGGCAGGACCATAGGTACCCTGGTGCCGTCGGAGATAGCGCTGATGGGTAAGGGGGGTGCCAATGAGCTTAAGGGTGATGCGATCGCAAATATCTGGAATGACTCTTTGCAGTGCCCGAATTAAGGGTTGAGCTTTAACTTCTTTTTGGGCGGCATAGTCTGTATCGCGCTGCCAGCCTGCGTAAGGCTCTAAGGTATAGGCGTGAACAACATGATGTCCCTCAGGGGCCAGGGACGGATCTAACACCGATGGAATAGAAATCATACAGGTGTTACCGGGTGTCGTAATGTCCTTGAGCGTGTCATGCACAACGACATGATGAATAGTCAAGTCCTCTAATCCCTCAGCTCTAATCCCCAGATGGAGATGCATAAAGCTATCAACGGTAGGTGTTTCTAGAGACTTTTGCCGATAGCCCTCAGGCAAATTTTCTGGACTGACTAGATGATTGTAGGTATCCCACAGGGACGCGTTGGAGATGACCTTACTGGCTCGTATCCGTTCTTCACTTTTGAGCACCACCCCTTGAACTCGATTTCGCTCGACCCAGACTTTATCCACATGGGTTCCTAGTCGCAGCTGTCCTCCCCAGCGCTTGAGACCGCGCACCAGAGCATCGACGATGGCACCGCTGCCGCCAATCGGGTAGTCAATCACCGACTGGGTGCGTTCGCCAAACATAAAGGCCATTTCAGGTGCGACAGTTTCATGGGCTTTCATGCCAGATAGCAAAAAGCACTCTAAGTCAATCAGCCGTCGCAGCCAGGGGTCGCTGACTGTTTGCTCAACAAAGTCTCCCATGGAGCGTCCCAGACCCCGCAGCTGAGGTAAAAGCTGCACCATGGCCTGAGGATAGCGCTGCAGCAATAATGGCAGCAGCCACGCGTCTGCTCGCAGCGCCAGCGTCGGTATAGCCCCTAGCGGTCGCTAGATGGCCAGCATCTTTTTCGTCAGTGCCTGCAGCTCTGTTGCTGCTTGAGAACTGATCTCTGCTAGAGATGTCTGGTAGCGTTCGGCATCCCCATAGATCGCCAGCGTTTGGTCAGGAAAATGGTAGTGCCCTAGCGGATCGTAGGGGATGGCTTCGACCGATTCTCCTAGGGCTGCAAGGACCTCCCGTAACGGATTACAGGATTGAGGATCGGCCAGCCCGCAGTAAAAAGAGGGGCCCGAATCAAAGGTAAACCCTTGACGTTTAAACGCATGGGCGGCTCCCCCCGGTAGTGTATGGCTTTCACACACTAAGACCCGACGACCATAGCGGGCGAGCAACCCTGCCGCTACGAGACCACCAATACCGCTGCCGACAACGACAATGTCGTATGACTCCATCTGGTGTAATTACCGAATCAAGACCTGCTCGATCTCTGGCAGATAAACCTGCACGGCAGTCTCTTCTTCGGGCTGAATATCTTGCAACTGATTAATGCGCCAATGGGTAGAGCGTTCGATTTCCTGCGCTTCATGTAGCAAACGCAAATATTCGTCGGTGGCCTCAGGCTGATTGCTAATCTGGCTGAGGCGACGGGTAATAGCTTCGCGCTCACGGTCGCAGTAGTCTTTCGCCGCTTGAATCTGAGCGGCAGCACCTCCGGATTTGACAACGGCGTAGACATCCATCAGCCGCTGATACTTATCTAGGTAGTTAGAATCAACATCCTTAACGACAGGATTACTTAGGACATTGCCCGAAGTAGCCAGACGTTTACGTCGCTGCCACCAATGTAGGATGACAGGAATAGATGTTTCGCTGATGGGGTTTTGGTTGGATAGTAGATGCATAGTTACAAACCTAATGGACTAACGAGGTGTATGGTCGCTTATTCCCAAGAGGGTAATATTTAATACTAAGGCGTTATTGGCACACCTGATGTCTAATCTACGTACATTTCACGAATGTTTGTGTAGCGTAGTTAGAGCGCCAAGTTCATACCATTCTCAGGGTGTCTGTCAAGATCTCTAATCTCGTAATTTGGCACAATGCTCAAGGCAATATTCTTTGGTTTTCACGGTGTCATCATCAATGATGATGAGATTCATCCACAGCTCATTGCCCAGCTCTTACTTGCAGAAAATCTTCGGTTTGATCCAGAGGAATATAAGGATACGTATCGGGGGCGCAGCGATCGCGCCCGGTTGTCAACAATTTTGCAGGCGCGGGGCCGTTTTGTTCGTGATGACTATTTAGAAGGGCTGCTGCGTAAGAAAGCAGAAGGCTATGCAGACTGGCTGAGATCGCGCTCCGAACTGGCTCTCTACACCGGTCTGGATGACTTGCTCTATCGCATTCGTGCCAAACAGTACACCACCGCGATTGTGACAGGGGGACAGCGCGCTAGCGTGGAGCAGGTGCTGACGACGGCTAACCTCGTGGATCAGTTTTCTCTGGTGGTCTCGGCCAGTGATATGACGGTGTCAGCCAGTAAACCTGCCCCAGACAGCTATCTAGCAGCCATAGACCAGCTCAACCTGCGCGATTCGGCTCTCGCTCTAACGCCGCAGAACTGCCTGGCCATCGAATCGTGTTTTGCTGGGATTGAGGCGGCAAAAGCGGCAGGAATTCCTGTTGTCGGTGTGGCTCAAATCTATCCTTACCATATGATTCAACGCTGTGCGACTTGGGCTGTGGACTACCTAAACGAAATTGACTTTGATTGGATTGCTCCACGGTTTGAACCGGGATCGAATACCGCTACCATGAAAGAAAAGCCAGCCGTATAGCGGATCCAGGGGAGTAGTTGAACATGAAAGTGGCAGTAACTGGGGCGACAGGATTTGTGGGCTCGCGGTTAGTGCAGCGGCTCCAGGATGCGGGTCATCAGATCAAGGTATTCGCTCGTAACCCTGAACGGGCTCGAAAAGTTTTTCCAAAACCTGTGTTTGAACAGGTAGAGGTTGTGAGCTATACCCCACAGCAATCAGGCGACTGGCAGGCGGAAATCTCTGGCTGCGAAGGTGTGATTAATCTAGCTGGCGAGCCGATTTCAGAACGCTGGACCCCTGAGCGTAAACGCGAAATCATGAACAGTCGAGTGATTGGCACCGAGAAACTGGTGGAAGCCATTGGCCAGGCTGAGGTTAAACCCAAGGTGCTGGTGAGTGCGTCTGCTGTCGGTTTCTACGGCACCAGCGAAACGGCTGAATTTTATGAAACCAGTGAACCTATCGAGCCGGACTTTCTCTCTCAGGTGTGTCAGTCCTGGGAAAAGGCTGCAGAAAAAGTAACCGCCTACGGCGTCCGGCTAGTCACGGTTCGGATTGGTATTGTCTTGGGCATGGGCGGTGCGATCGCAAAAATGCTCACACCGTTTCGTCTCTATGCTGGTGGTCCCATTGGCAACGGTCAGCAGTGGTTTTCCTGGGTACACCGCGATGACCTAGTGAGCCTGTTTATGCAAGGACTATCCAACGAAGCCATGTCCGGTGTCTATAATGGCACGGCTCCCCATCCTGTACGCATGTCCGAACTATGCGACACTCTGGGTAAAGTGATGAACCGGCCATCCTGGCTGCCTGTACCGGATTTTGTCATTGAGACCCTGCTGGGCGATGGTGCTGTGGTGGTACTAGAGGGACAAAAGGTACTGCCAGAGCGAACTCAGTCCACCGGATTTTCCTATGCCTATCCCAAAGTAGAACCGGCCCTGCGAGAAATTGTTGTCGAATAGTGGCCCTGATGTAAAAGCCCTCCTGGATTAGGAGGGCAGGCACGATCTCCTTAGCCAGGTCTTTACTGCACGACTTGAGCCCCATGACTGCGCGGATCGTCTGACGAGCCAGTCTCCAAGACGGTGTCCACATCTGAGGTTTGACCGGCTGCTTGCGCATATGGCAGGGGCGTACCTGCTACCAATGCAGTCAAATTTTCAGCAAGAACAGCCCGAGGGATTTCACCAACCGCAACACCCGCGTCCTCGCCTAATTCATCGAGAAATGCAAAGTGAGGAATTCCATCTACTCGGTAGTGCAGCATTTCCGGTAACCACTTGGTTTTGTCCACATTCAACATGACGAAATTTACATCCTGCTGATAATCCCCTTTCAGCTGCTGCAGGTCCCCCGCCATGGCCTGACAGCTAGTACACCAATTGGCATAAAACTCTATCAGCGTTGGCTTATGGTTCGTAATCGCCTGGTCCAATGGCACAGATGCCTCTGCCATGTCCGAGAGAGAGGCCGATGGTGTCCGAGTTTGTAGCCCTAAAACCACAGCCACACTGAGGATAACTGCCACCGCTACCACAACAAAATTTCGTAATCGTTGAGTCAGTCTGTCAGATTCAGAGGAGTTAACCGACATAGAATAAAAAAGCGCTCACAGCGTTGTCACAGCCTCTTTAGTCTAACGGAATGAAAAAGCGCGTTACTCTGACATTTCCAAAACAGACGGTAAATATGCCCATCACTTACCGACTGGCCAAAGACTTTAATGTAGCTGCCAATATTATTCGAGCCCAGGTCGCGCCCAATCAGGTTGGCAAGGGTGTGATTGAGCTATCAGGCGATATCGATCAGCTAGATGAGGCTATCGACTGGATGCGCAACCAAGGCATCGGTGTTTCCCTATCTAGTCGTGAAATTCTAATCGATGAAGATCTGTGTGTTCACTGTGGTCTGTGTACCGGGGTTTGCCCAACCGGGGCTCTACGCCTAGATCCAGCCAGCTTCAAGCTCATCTTTAATCGTGCCCAGTGTATTGTCTGCGAGCAGTGTATTCCCACCTGCCCAGTCCAAGCAATTTCTACTAATCTTTGAGAGCAGTCATGAAGAAACTGCCCTGGCTATCGTCGCTGCTATTGTTGCTTGCCTACATGGGGTTTGGCGGCTTTCTACATTCTCGCCATAGCCCTGACGTCATCTGGTGGTGCGCTCTAGCATATGCCGTTATCGAAGCGGCGCTATTAACCATTATGTGGAAACCCCTACGTAACTTCCTGCTGCTGGGGTTTCAATCGGATGCTGGTTACACGGTGATGGCGCTAGTAGCGGCCTCTCTTGCCGTTGTCGTAGTCGCCTGGATCCGAATTTTCGTCTACTTTTTAGTTATGCTGGCTGCGGCGCTCTTGCTTCGAGTAGAACTCCTGATTCGCGATACAGGGAACGGCTTAGCGTTTCTAACCATTCTATTTCTCTCACTAGCGGGCCTAGGTCTCAGCCGAATTATTACAGGACCTGTGATTACATCCGTTGCACAGACCTTCACTGAACTTGGATTATGGACACTATAGAAATCGGCATAGGCCAAACCGCGTAGACGTTTTTTTGAGCGATTCTAATTACAGCACAAGCGTTTAACTGTTGCCCCTACCTCGTGAGCCATTGAGTGTTCGCGGGGTACTTTTTTATTTTACACGTTGGTCACACTGGCTGCCTCTGAGCGATAAGAATCAGGTTTGTATCACTCAGCAGGGATAGATCGATGGCCCAGAAGTGGTCCATCACTAGCCATACGGTTGGGTTACATAAATAGGTCGTGTCTGGGTTGCAGACACTCTAAAAATCGACACAAAGTAAAGCGTTTCACGGTTGAACTTAAGCGATTCTGTTGATAGCACAAGCGTTTAACTGTTGCCCCTACCCTGTGATGCACATTGGTGTTTCCAGGGTACTTTTTTATCTATTCAGATAAAGAAAGCAGTGACAGCTATGCCCTAATTGACTAAACTGCTTGCCGCCTTCCTTTGCACCCATTCGGCGATTAATGGATTTACCAGTTCAGGTGCTTCATCCTGGGGGCAATGGCCCACTCCTTCAAGTGGTATGAATTGTTCGACGATATTGTACTTGCTGAGTTCCCGACCTAGTTCAATAGGTTCCCATGGGTCTGCCTCACCCCAGATCATCAGTACAGGGCAGCCAAGCTGAGGTAGTAAATCTTCGGGCAGTGGCCCTTGAGAATAGCTAATAAAGGCGACAAATACATCCACTGCTGCTGGATCACGAGCAGGTGCCAGCAGCAGTTCGATCAGTTCATCTGTAACTTCTGCTTTGCGCCCGTAGGCCTGACTTAGAACATTTTTTAAGGTTCTGGGCTTTGCCAAACGAGAAAAGAAGAACTGACCAATAGGCCTGTAGTTGAGAATAGCCTGGATCAGAGGTGTAGGAGCATTACGGTACCAGGGAAGGGTGGCACGTTTACGATCGTGGAGTAGTCGTAATGAGCAGTCAAGAACAACAAGCCCTAAAATCTTTCCGGGAGCCATGACCGCTGCCTGCATAGCAACAATGCAGCCGATGGAGTTGCCAACAAGAAAAGTGGATTCACCAATAATCTCCTGGCAGAAATCGATGACCTGCTGGCCCCAGGTTTCAAAGGTATAGGTGAGGGGGGCACCCGGCGCTGGTTTGTCGGATTGACCGTAGCCAATCAGGTCAATCGCGTAAACACGGTGGGCTGTACCGAGAACAGGGATATTTTTACGCCAGTGGTCGCTGTGGGCACCGAAGCCGTGGATGAGTAGAAGCGACGGGCCTTGAGTGCCTGCGGTTTGATAGCGAATGGAAAAGCCTTGCCAGGTCCAGAAGTGGGTGTGAGGGGATACTTGTTGGCGCATGGGAAAGGCAGGGCATGATATACTTCTGTAATAAAGTATTACGTAATATGTGCTGCTCTGCTTTGCTGATTCAGACTGCGCAGACATTATTTGACCTTAGAGCCCGACTCCCATCAGGAATTGATTCATTCAGTTCAAATGAGAAATGGCCGCTGGTTGTTGATCTTGAACTGAATGAGACAAGAAAAAAGACAACATTGTCGGTATTAGGATTATGGCTGTTAGCAGTTGATAAGAGAGATGGTTGGGGTTATTCTCAATAAATCTGAGAGAAAAAAATCTCGATGAGACGCTCAGTCTTGTGAGTGGAAGCGCAAGCCTCACTGTTTTCGCAATCTCTAGAACCCAATTAGCGTTTACGAAATCAACGCGACACGATGTGAAGTGTTGACTATGAATGATTTCTTGCAACTAAATCAGTCTGCTATCCATCAAGCAGCTGCCAGTGGCGATGCTGCGACGCTATCCAAACTGCTATCGGCAGGTCAAGATATCAATGCCAAACTAGATGCTGCAGAAGGCTGGGGTATTTTTTATCTGGGTGTCACTCCGCTGATGGTGGCGGCCTGTTCTCCAATGGGCGCAACCGTTGATACCCTGCGCTGGTTAATTGAGCACGGTGCTGATGCTGCCCTGCAGGCGACCGGTCAGATTACAGCTGCCTGGTATGCGGCGGGCGATGGTATCTTTCCTGGTGCCCGAGATGGGCATAACCCACTTGAAAGACTGCGCCTCTTACTAACATTGGGGGCAGATCCAAATGAAACGGCTGATAATGGTCGGTCGCTATTGATAGAAGCCTGTCGCATCGGAGATCCTCAGCGAGTTGCATTACTGCTGGAAAAGGGAGCTTCTGTTCAACCGAGATTAGATGAGATCGCACCACATTATCAGTACCCATGGGCCGAAAACTGCAGTCCGCTGTCGGGCTACCAAATTCCATTATTCTGTGCGGTCAGCTCAGGCTCAGCAGATTGCGTTCAGCTGCTGCTGGATGCTGGAGCCGATGTGCATCTGCGGACAAATGATGGTGCCACACCACTGATGTATGCCCGTAATCCTAATACTGTGCAGCTGCTGCTGGAGGCTGGTGTTGATATGACCATCATGCGTAAACAGGGGTGGGATGCTTTCCAAGAGATTCTGAGTTTTGACATAGAGGATGAACAAGAGGAAAGCGAGATTTTGCGATCGCTCCATCTTCTAATCCAGCAAGGTGCTGATATCAACGCCACTCAACGTGGAGAGCCTCGGATTTATCATGCAGCCTTTGCTTGCAATCCATTTGCCATCGAACGGTTGCTAAAACTAGGAGCGACACCTACCGCATCGCAGCCCTTACTAAGTGCGATTACCTGGCACTGCAATAGTGAATTTGATGAAGAGATTGCCCGTGCCATTGACCTATTGGTGGCCACGGGAGCCAATATTAATGCCCAAGACGCCGCTGGCGATACCTTATTGCATAACGCTACCTCGGGCTATGGATTCCCGTCTAGTGAAGAGAACTTCTTTGGGTCGAGTGACGGTTGCAACTATACCGCTGTAACGCGCCTGCTAACCCACGGAGCAGCCCCCGATCTGGTGGGGACAATGGGCAGAACTCCCCTGATGCTGGCAGCCGGATCTGCTTCGGCAAAAACTCTTCAGGCGCTACTGAGCGCTGGTGCCGACCCCCATAGAAAAGATGCTGCTGGACAGAGCGCTATTGACTTTGCCCGCCATGCCTATACAGCCTTAGAAATCGAGGCAAGTAACTATAAAACTCCTAAAGATCAAGAGATATATCAGGCAAGTTTACAGGCCAGGGCAGCCTGTCTAGATCTGCTGGGCTCTTTAATGTAGAGCCTCTACCGCAGTGGCCGGGCCTAGAATAGAAATATAAGAATCAACAAAGCATCGCTTAGCAGCGTCTTGGGCGGCTTCGATGGTGACAGCGGCTACATCTGCTTGAAACGTCGTATCAAACTCAGTGCCCAGACCTAAAATCTCATACCAGCCCAGCAGCTGAGCAATCTGACCGTTGGTCTGTTTTCCGAGAGCATACTGCCCCAGCATTTTGTTCTTGGCAACCTGGAGTTCATGGGCGCTCAGAGGAACCTCGCACAGCCGTCGCAGCTCGCTATGCAGACCGTCTAAGGCAACGGAGGTATTTTCTGGGGCGGTGCCGATGTAGGAAACAAACTGAGATGGCCCTAAGCGAGTGGGGTAAAACGCTGAAACATCATAGGCCAGTCCCTGTTTTTCCCTCAGCTCTACAAAAAGGCGGCTGGATAGGCCGTTCCCCAGGTGAGTGCTCAAGAGTTTAAGGGCAGCAAAGTCTGGGTGGGTAACCGATGGAGCCAGATAGCCCAGAATCACAAACGCCTGATTGGTGTCTTGGGGGGTAACAATGCGATAGGCATGAGAGTCTAGAGCCGGCAGTCGCGGTGCGGGAGCTGGATAATCGGGCGCGTTCCAGTCGCCCAATAGCTGATCGACTAAGGCAACAGCGCGCTCGGGGTCGATGCGTCCGACGATGACAACCACCATATTATCGGGGCGAAAGTGCTGACGATGGGCGGCGAACAAATCATCGCGCTGCATGGCCATCACTGTTTCCTCGGTTCCCATGCTGGAAAAACCGTAAGGATGGTCGCCGTACATGCCTTCACGAATATATTTGTATGCCACACTAAAGGGCTGTTCTTGCATCGAGCGCAGCCCCTGAATGGTGAGTTTCTTTTCTAACTCGATTTCGTTTTCAGGAAAGCTAGGAGCCCGAAGAATTTCGGTGGCTAAGGTAAAGATTGGTTCGAAGTCGGCGGAGACTGTTTTCACGCTGACTAGGCTGTAGTCTGATGCGCTATCGGCCCCCAGGCTAGCACCGACATACTCCACGGCTTCAGCAATTTCTAGGGAACTGCGGTGAGCGGTTCCTCGGGTTAGTAACGATGTTAGTAGGCTAAAGATACCTGCGTTTTCGGGTGTTTCATGAATTTGACCGACGGGTAGAAAAACTCGGGCTGAGACAATATCAGCGACTGGATTTTCGATGGCGATAATTTTGAGGCCGTTGCCCAGATGGGTGGTGATGGAGTTTTGCTTCGGGGCAGTTGATACAGTCACAGGTATTGTTGTGGAGAGTTGTAGTGAAAGATGTCAGGAAGAGAGGCAACCCGGTTTCAGGCAGGTATTAAGGAAAGCGTACCGCAATGCTGGGGGGATAAAAATTGCTCTGCAAGCGTTACGAGCTGATCCGCTGTGTAGGGATCTACATAATCGGGGTAGGCCATGGATAGCTCAGGGGTTGCCAGGGTTCCATAGTACCCGTATAGTCCGGCGAGCTGCCCTGGAGTTTCCATAGAAAAGGAATAATCATTACATAGGATGCGCTTTGCTCTTTCTAATTCTGCCGCTGTAATCGGTATGCTAGCTAGGGCGGCGATGCGATCGCAAATCACTTGTTCTACCTCCTTGATCCGGTGGGGAGACAGCCAGGACGATAAAACAAACAGGCTACAGTCCTGCTGCACCGAAAAACTGTTAGCAATGTCATCTACCCACTGACGCTCTTCGCGGAGTTCACGGACCAAGCGAGACACGCGTCCTTCCGCTAAAACCGTTGCTAAAATATCTAAACCACAGTTGGTTTTGAGTTCGTTTATACCCGGCCCTAGCCAAGCCATAACCAGACGACCATGTTCTAATCGCGGCAGCGTGAGCGTTTGCTGAAGATTTGTCAGTACACCAGGAGAGCGGGAGATATCTGGTGCGGGACACGATTCCTGCCGAACAAACGTGCGGAATGTCGTTTGTACTAGTTCTAACACCCGGTTAAGGGAAACGCTGCCTGTAATCACAACTTTCATGTTGTCTGGCTGGTAGTAGGCGTGATGAAACTGCCGCATCTCTTCAGGGGATCGAGCCTGTAAAATTTCAGGTGATCCTAGGACTGAACGTCCATAGGGATGATTGCCATAAATCATTTCGGAAAGTGTCTGAAAGCCGATCCAATCCGGGTCATCCCATGCCTGATGAATCTCCTCAATTACCACATGGCGCTCTCGGACAAACTCATCTGCCGGAATGGAGGCATGCAGCAAGAGATCGCTCAGATAAGGCAGTGCGTATGCCAAATCATCGGCTGCTACCGTCATATAAAAATGAGCATAGTCATGACTGGTGGCAGCATTGGTTAACCCACCCCGACTCTCAATAGCGCTGTCAAACATTCCGGGCAGAAGCTGCTCTGTCCCTTTAAATACCATATGCTCTAAAAAATGGGCCATGCCAGCCCAGGCTGTAGGTTCGTAGCGTGCCCCTGCTTTGATCCAAACATCGACGACGACGACAGGTATCGTTTTAATTTCTTGGTGAATTACCGTGAGCCCGCTATCTAACTGGACAACGTTGGCTGGAAATGGGCTGTTGGGAGTGCCATTCTCAGAGATGTTGAAGACCGAAACGTTAGGGGCTGAACTCAAGTTGTTGGCTGCCTACTGTATAAAGCTTCATCCTAACGCCCCAGACTGTTTTGGGAAATACATATGCAAGCAAGGCAGCTAACCTGTAACAAATAGTAAAAAGATAAAGCTTTTAGCATCTAAGCAATCAAAGCTCCTGGCACGGCTGATAAAAAGCCTTAAAGCGGATAAGTAAGGCATTAAAACAGTAGCCTAGCCCCGACTGGAGCTAGGCTACTGCTGGCAAAATAACCATAGATGAGAAGGAATGCAAAAGTCTGCACGACTGCGAATACCAGCAGGGATTGGCCCAGAAGCCTCATTCCCTGAGGTCTACGGACGGCTCACTTAAGCATCTGTTCTCGTTGGCTGATAAAGCGTTGAATAAGCGTGAAGGCAAAATAAACCATTAGCAGGTAGCTGACGGCAAGTAGCAGTATAAGCAGAGGCGTAAAAGGATGAGTCATGAACATAGCCGAGGTGGGGAGAGGAGCAAGGACGATCTACATGCCAAAAGAGCAGGCAGCAGGAAATAGCAGCCCATGGCTGTCTGAGACCAAGTAAGTGCTTAATAATCGAAAGCCTTGATACCAGAATTACTCAGCGTTATCCGTATTGCAGTATCGCTCGTCACTCCGCGCGCTTTGAGGTGCGCACCTGCACCGATTATTTCTCTACCGGTCACTTTTGTGAGACTTCTACCCTACTAAGCCGGCATTTGACCCTGCTTAGGTAGTGACCTCACTCTTGAGACATCGGCCTGATGTGGGTACTATGCGCCTACATCAGCTGCAACACATTGGTGAATCGCTTTAGAATATCCTGATGTCACGAATGACACTAGAACAAAGCTACTAAGCACCGTCTGTCGATCTTGGTGTATGAAATTTTCCAATTCCTAATACCAGCTTAACATAAGCATTTGTTATTCACATACACATAATTAAAAAAATGAAATAGAAATATCTAATCAGTGCTAGCCAGATTGAGCTCTTTGTGAGTACCTCAGCTTCCGGATCTGTAGAGGTCTTGTCCCAGGCGTGTTTCCAGATATTTTGGACAGATTTCTAACACCAACTGAGCCATTAGCTTAGAATGAATGTGGATTACTTAAAGTTTCGTAATCAAGCCGTCTGAGCATTTTCTCCCATGACTTCTACAACATCGCTGTTTGCCCCTGTCGAAGCCGATATGAGGCTGTTGACAGATAACCTAAAGCAGCTGGTCGGTGCTCGACATCCTATCCTCTATGCTGCTGCAGAGCATCTCTTTGGTGCGGGTGGGAAACGAATTCGACCTGCTATTGTGTTGCTGCTGTCAAGGGCTACGGTGATGGAGTCCGAAATTCCAGCGCGTCATTTTCGACTGGCTGAGATCACTGAGATGATTCACACTGCCAGCCTGGTCCATGATGACGTGGTGGATGAATCTTCACTGCGGCGTGGAGTGCCGACAGTCCATAGCAGTTTTACCAATCGCGTGGCGGTGCTGGCTGGAGATTTTCTGTTTGCTCAATCCTCATGGCATTTGGCTAATTTGGACAACTTAACGGTGGTTAAGCTACTGTCGCGCGTAATTATGGATCTAGCAGAGGGGGAGATTCAGCAGGGCTTGAATCGGTTTGATACAACTCTCTCGATCGACGCCTATTTGATGAAAAGCTACTACAAGACAGCGTCGCTGATTGCTAACAGCTGTAAGTCTGTGGGTGTGCTGAGTCAAACGTCCGACACCCTAGCTGAAGCACTTTATCAGTATGGTCGGAGTTTGGGGCTAGCCTTCCAGATTGTGGATGATATTTTGGACTTTACCGGTTCTGAAGACGTCTTGGGTAAGCCTGCAGGATCTGATCTACTGAGTGGAAATCTGACGGCTCCGGTGCTCTATGCCATGGAGGAAACCCCCTACCTGACAACGCTGATTGAGCGAGAGTTTGCGCAAAGCGGAGATTTTGATGAGGCCATGGCGTTGGTTAAAGCCAGTCGCGGTATTGAGCGCTCTCGTGAGCTGGCGTCACAGCATGTGGAACGTGCGGTGGAGAATTTAGCAGGGTTACCTCAGTCTGAGCCAAAACGGGCGCTGGAGGCGATATCGGGCTATGTTCTAAGCCGGTTATATTAGTCGGCTCCTGGAATTTGTCAGTTCAGCAGAGGAATTTTTCAATTTTTTGAACGATTCCTTGCGGTAGTGTTCCAGTAACCTATACTCTCGGCTGGGAAGTCGTTGTTTTGCTGGAGCAGGTCTGGAGGCTGGGATGAGTGGTCCGGTGAATCCGGTCGTGGTATGTCTGGGAGAAATTCTAGTCGATAGCTTTTGGCCGGGTGGTCAAGAGAAAAAAGTATCGTTGCCAGGTGGTGCGCCGGCAAATGTGGCTTGCTGTCTGGCTAGGCTGGGTACACCCACTGAATTTATTGGAGCTGTGGGCCTAGATTCTTGGGGGCAGGCGCTGACTCGGTTGTTGGCTGATTTGCAGGTGGGCAAGCGTGGTTTACAGCAACATCCGACAGCGCCGACTCGTGAGGTTTATGTGCTGAGCGATTCTGCCGGGGAACGCTCATTTGCTGGGTTTGCGCTGCCAGATCCAGCTGGATTTGCAGATGCTCATTTGATTTGCGATCGCATCGACCCCGGTCTATTTGATCACGCCAAATATTTGGTGCTTGGCACCCTAGGTCTGGCCTATCCTGAAACCCGAGAATCTATTTTGCAGGCCGTAGAGAGGATCCAACAGCAAAACGGTCGGGTCATGCTGGATGTCAACTGGCGACCGATGTTTTGGGAAAACCCGGCTCAGGCTATCGGGCTGGTGAATGATTTACTTAAACACGCTTCATTTCTCAAGCTGTCTGATACTGAAGCCCAGTGGCTATTAGATACCACGGACCCGACTGAGATTGCGGCCCAAAGACCCTATTTAGACGGGGTGATGGTCACTGCTGGTGCTGCGGGCTGTCGGTATCATTTTGGGGGATACAGCGGGCATATCCCCGGCTTTAGCGTCGATGTAGAGGATACTACTGGGGCTGGGGATGCATTCGTGGCCGGATTTTTGCATCAGCTGTGTGTGCGGGGACGCAGCTGTTTGTTGGATGCTAACTGTGTGCATGAAATGGTGCGCTATGCCAGTGCGGTTGCGGCGCTGACGACGACAAGAGCAGGTGCGATCGCAGGTCAGCCCACCCCGCGTGAAGTGGATGCATTCTTGTTTTTAAGAAAGTGATTATGTAGCAGAGGCGTTCCATAGAACGTCGGCATGCCGATTCATCGTTCATCAATGCACTCAATGGCTAAAGAAATTGAGCGGAAGTTTCTACTAAAAGACGATTCGTGGCGCTCCCTAGCTGAGGGATGCTACTACTGTCAGGGCTATATCCCCACCCAGGGTAAACAAACGGTGCGAGCACGTATCGCGGGTGACCAAGGTTATCTCACCCTCAAAGGACCGGCAAAAGGCATCAGCCGGTCTGAGTTTGAGTACAAAATTCCCATAGCTGATGCCCAGTCCATACTGAATGAGCTATGTGTGCAGCCCCTGATTGAGAAATATCGCTATCGGATTTCTTACGGCGACGTTGTGTGGGAGGTGGACGAATTTCTAGGAGATAATCAGGGTCTTATCTTGGCAGAAGTCGAACTTACTCATGCAGAACAGGTGATTCAGCTACCCGCCTGGATTGACCAAGAAGTGACCGGCGATCCTCGGTATTACAACTCCAACTTAGTGCGATATCCGTTTAAGCACTGGCCTGAGCGTCAATAGGAGCCTTTGAAGATTCTTTCCGCCTGAGGCCGCGACAGACGCTGTTCGCCCGGCATTTGAGGAACATGGTGACCATGTCCATTATGTGAGGACTTCTTAGGATCGCTTAACGGGGGGACAAAGGCGTGACGCTCGGAGTCGTAAGAAAGGATACTGCCGTTGTGAATGTTGTAAATCCAGCCATGGAGCGATACGTTGCCGCTGTGGAGTCTGGAGCGAACAGCGGGATAGGTGCGTAAGTTTTCGATTTGGGTGAGGACATTTTCCGCTACTAGCATGTCTAGCTTGTCAGATTTATCTAGCTCGCTATAGTGGTCTTCTACCAGCTGGCGTGTTGCTTCTGTATGGATTAGCCAGTTGTAGACCAGAGGCATTTTTTCTTCGAGCTTGCCAATTTGCAGCAGTCCTTTCATGGCACCGCAGCTAGAGTGACCGCAAATGATAATGTGGTCTACCTTTAAGGATTTAACCGCGTATTCAATGGTGGCCCCTTCACCCCCATTGGTGGCACCAAAAGGGGGCACAATATTACCCGCATTGCGAATAACAAAGAGTTCGCCTAGCTCGGCCTGGGTAATGAGCTCTGGCTGTACCCGTGAATCTGAACAGGTAATAAAGAGGACATTGGGATGTTGACCTTTGGCAAGACTGGCCATCAGGGTCTTGTGTGTGGGGACATAGTTGTCCTGAAACTGACGCAGGCCCCGCATTAACTTTTTCATGGTCGCTTGTCCTCTGTACTCCCGGTGGTAGGCATAGGTGCCCTCTTTAATTCTTATCCCATATCTTTAGAGCGCTAAATACAAAGTTTTACTTATCGGTATGATTAGAAGCTCGCTGCTATGATCCGTAGGGCTGCAACGGCGAGACTCTATGACCGATTTGCCTACGATTAAGGCGGTATATACGGATGGTGCCTGTTCGGGAAATCCGGGACCGGGAGGCTGGGGGACGGTGATTTATTTTAAGGATGGCTCAGTCCATGAACTGGGAGGCTATGAGCTAGGGACGACGAACAACCGCATGGAAATGCAGGCTGCGATCGCAGCCCTAGAATTCCTCCATCAGCACGATTACGACGCTGACATCCAACTCAACACCGACAGCAAATATCTAATCCAGGGCATCACTCAGTGGATGCGCGGCTGGAAACGCAAAGGCTGGAAAACATCCGCTGGAAAAGCCGTCCTCAATAAAGATCTGTGGCTTAGCCTGGATGAGCTAACCCAAACCCTTAAAACCGATCAGAGCGTCGATATCGATTGGAAATACGTTAAAGGTCACGCAGGCAATGTAGGCAACGAACGCTGCGATGAAATTGCCCGCTCATATTCTCAAAGGCGGCCTACTAGCTTGAAACAATCCATGGGTGTTGCCGGTCCATCCACCGTTGCAAAGGCAAAACCTGCAGAAAAAGCGCCCAAACCCTCTCCTCAGCAAACAGAAATTCCCTTACCCAAAATCGACACCACCCTCAGCGATATGTCCGACACTCGCATTAACCGCATCAGCAATATGCTCACCCTGTTGCAAACCGCTGATGAACTAGCCAAGCAGGGGTATCTAGTCACTACATCTGAGCTAGTGGTCCTAACCGGAGTGTCTGCTGCTGAACTAGCAAAACGCGGTGACGATTGGACCTGGCGAAACTGGACAGTTTCCTGCGTCAGCAGTGAGTCTGATCCAGAAAAATTCTGGCAACTAGAAAGAATTGAGTCTTGACATCAAGCTGTAATCCATTGGCGACGCTACTATTGCTCGAATATGACTATTTAAGAGCGGAATATGGGCTCTATTTGTGAAGCCCGTTTCAACGAACTTATTTAGTCAGGATGGGAAAACAGCAAAAGCGTAAATTATCACGGTTTCCAGTACACGTTTACTCAGTAAAGACCAGCAAACAAAACACTTGGCCATACTGGGTTTTCATCCCGCTTTGTTCAATATCCTATGGGATATACCTTATCTGCTTTACTCTAGTGGCTTGGGGCTATCGAGGAGAGACCAAACCAGCATGGATTGATACAGCCTTTGTATTTGCATTGCCAGGACAAGTCATAAGTTTTCTTTTTATTTTTTTGCCGCCTCCCATCCCTCAACTGATACCAGGAGCTTTATTGGGCTGGTTATTAGCTGCAGTAGTTGCACACTGGCCAGACAACTGATTTTTTCAAAAGCAAACACCCAAAACACGCAAAAGGGGTTCCTCACACGAGGAACCCCTTTCTAAAACTCAGCCGTTACCGGAGGAGCTAGCCGTTGATTGCAGGAGCAGTCAATGCGACAGGAGTTTCAGCACCGGAAGCTAGGTCGAGCGGGAAGTTGTGAGCGTTACGCTCATGCATGACTTCCATACCCAAGTTGGCGCGGTTAATCACGTCAGCCCAGGTGCTTACCACACGACCCTGGGAATCCAGGATTGACTGGTTAAAGTTGAAACCATTTAGGTTGAATGCCATGGTGCTAATGCCCAGAGCAGTAAACCAAATGCAGACTACCGGCCAAGCACCTAAGAAGAAGTGCAGGGAACGGCTGTTATTAAAGGATGCGTACTGAAAGATCAGACGACCGAAGTAACCGTGGGCTGCAACGATGTTGTAAGTCTCTTCTTCCTGGCCAAACTTGTAGCCGTAGTTCTGGGACTCAACTTCAGTGGTCTCACGAACCAAGGAAGAGGTCACGAGTGAACCATGCATCGCGGAGAACAAGGAACCACCGAAGACACCCGCCACACCAAGCATGTGGAAGGGGTGCATCAGGATGTTGTGCTCAGCTTGGAAGACAAGCATGAAGTTGAAGGTACCAGAGATACCTAGAGGCATACCATCAGAGAACGAACCCTGACCGATAGGGTAGATCAAGAAAACTGCAGTTGCCGACGCCAAAGGCGCAGAGTAAGCAACACAGATCCAAGGACGCATACCCAGACGGTAGGACAGTTCCCACTGACGACCCATGTAGCAAAAGCAGCCAATGAGGAAGTGGAAAATGCCCAGCTGATAAGGACCACCGTTGTACAACCACTCATCTAAGGAAGCAGCTTCCCAGTTGGGGTAGAAGTGAAGACCGATAGCGTTAGAAGAAGGAATTACCGCACCAGAGATGATGTTGTTGCCAAGAATCAAAGAACCAGCAACAGGCTCACGGATACCGTCGATGTCAACGGGAGGAGCAGCGATGAATGCGATGACGAAGCAAGCAGTGGCAGCCAGCAGTGTAGGAATCATCAGAACACCAAACCAACCCACATAAATGCGGTTGTCAGTGCTAGTGATCCAATTACAAAACTGATCCCACATGCTTGCCCGATCACGGGATTGCAAAGTAGAAGTCATAGTGATGAATGAAGTTATAAACATGAGTCGCTAATGTGAAGGCACGCAACAGCGAGAAACCTCATATTGCTGCACAAGTAAAAGCAGACTCGTTTATAAGATTAGTAATTATGCTTATTGGTTTGTAGGGGTAGGATACGAAACTTGCAACATTGATACATTTCTACGTAAAAACTGAGTGGCTACTCATTGCTCTAACCTGGAGGCCAAGCGAGCGGACGTCCCCCCAGTAGGTGCATGTGGAGATGAAAGACCGTTTGACCTCCGTCTTGGTCGGTATTAATTACGACTCGGTAGCCATTAGATAATCCTTCCTTTTGTGCAATTTCCTTAACAGTTAGCAACATATGGCCAAGCAGCTCCTTATCTTCAGCTTCAGCTGCGGCTAGCTTGGGGATAGGTTTTTTGGGGATAACCAGAATATGTGTGGGAGCCTGGGGGGTAATATCGCGAAAAGCCAGGCATAGGTCATCTTCGTAGACGATGTTTGCTGGAATTTCTTTGCGAATAATTTTGCTAAAAATCGTATCTTCACTCATGGTGCAGAGATAGGACAACGCTCTGCATTGTAATTGCTAGTGAGGTGTCAGTTGGTCGACGTAGATTCGTAGGCCGCGATTAATTCTTCGCCCAGCTCTGTCTTTGGAAACTGCACCTGACTGTAGAGCCAGGTGGCAATCAGCTTGGGGCAGTTTTTTTTAGACCAGCGTACAGCCAGGTAGTGAAAGGCGGGTTTGGTGAGCCTGGCAATCCATTTCATCAGGCGATTGAGACGTCGGGGTTTAACGCGATAGTTGATCAAGTTATTAGAGCCAATGTCGTAAAGACGATCTAAGACGAGCTGAAGAGTGGCTTCTTCGCGTTCAAACATACTTTCTAAAAGCAGTTCCACATCCTTCATGTGTTCATCAGCGAGCTGCTTTTCGCGAATGGTAATAGCGACTTTAGAGGCGCTAGACGTGGTTAGCATGATTTTAAGTGGATTATATATAGGTAAGATTCGTCGCTGATGAAAGAGATATGTGCAGCTGGATATTAGGCTAAGTACTGTTTTATCTGATATCCCACCAAATACCACAATTCGTAGTTTGAAGTGACGATCTTTGGGGGGATGATCCGTATCCTAACTGGGGGCGTAGAACTCTAGATGGGGCTGGGCATTCTACGTAAACACGTAGGAGTCCACCATGCTGGCAAGAATCTGGAGTGCATCGTTAGTTGGGATTGATGCTCTAAAAGTAGGCGTGGAGGTGGACCTTTCCGGCGGTTTGCCGGGGGTGGTCGTTGTGGGCTTGCCGGATGCGGCAGTACAGGAGTCGCGCGAGCGGGTAAAGGCGGCCCTAAAGAATGCCGGATTTCCGTTTCCGATGCGTAAGGTGGTGGTGAATCTGACGCCTGCAGATGTGCGTAAGGAGGGGCCAATTTATGATTTGCCCATAGCGATTGGGATCTTGGCTGCTGCCGACCTGGTAAGTCAGGAAAGTTTGGATCAGTATCTGCTGCTGGGAGAATTATCGCTTGACGGTAGCCTGCGGCCAATTGCGGGGGTGATGGCCATGGCGGCAGCAGCGCCTCAGCTAGGGATTAAGGGCCTAATTGTGCCGGAGGACAATGCTGAAGAGGCGGCGGTTGTGCCTGACCTATCGGTGTATGGGTTTAAGACGATTGCTGAGGTGGTGGAGTTTTTGAATGGGAGTTGCGATCGCATCCCCCTCACTATCGATGGCCGTCAAGCCCTTGCCCGCTCCCAGCCCCACGCGGTCGATTTACGCGATGTCAAAGGCCAGGCTCAGGCGCGACGTGCCTTAGAGATTGCCGCAGCGGGAGGCCATAACCTGATTTTTGTTGGCCCGCCAGGAAGCGGTAAAACCATGCTGGCCCGCAGGCTTTCCACCATTTTACCCCCGTTAAACTTTCAAGAAGCGCTAGAAGTTACCCAAATTCATTCGGTGGCAGGGCTGCTCAAAGAAAAAGGTTCCCTCGTCACAGAACGTCCGTTTCGCAGTCCGCATCACTCAGCTTCGGGTCCCTCGCTCGTGGGCGGTGGCACCTTTCCCAAACCAGGAGAAATCTCGTTATCCCATCGCGGCATTCTCTTTCTAGACGAGCTAACGGAATTTAATCGCAAGGTATTAGAGTTCCTAAGACAGCCTTTAGAAGACGGCTATGTCAGTATTGCTCGCACCAAACAGTCGGTAGAATTTCCGGCTCAATTTACCCTGGTGGCCAGTACCAATCCCTGCCCCTGCGGGTTCTTTGGTGACACAGTGCAGCCTTGTACCTGTACGCCTCGCAGTCGCGAACAATATTGGGCCAAGCTCTCAGGACCGCTGATGGATCGGATTGATCTGCAAGTGATTGTCAGTCGCTTAAAGCCAGAAGAGATTACCCAGCATAGCCCTGGAGAACCCTCAGAACCCATTCGTCAGCGGGTGGAATCCGCGCGTCAGCGAGCCCAGGCTCGCTTTATCAAAGAACCCAAACTCCAGTGCAATGCCGATTTAGAAAGCCGTCATCTGCGTCAGTGGTGTGCGCTAGACGATACATCACGTACATTATTAGAAACAGCGGTGCGCAAGCTCGGACTGTCAGCTCGGGCTACGGACCGAATTTTGAAAGTGGCGCGAACGATTGCTGACTTAGCCGCTACAGATAGTCTGCAAGCTTCCCATATTGCCGAAGCCATTCAATATCGAACGATTGATCGGATGCAGTAGATCATATCGATTGCGCCCCACGGCAGGTAAGGCACGGTCTAAATGTCCTGAAGAAAAGCTATCAAAGCTATCTAGAATAGAGGAGTCAGCTGTGATTCCTTGGGAGAGTTTAGTAAGCTCCATGGCCATTGATACGGCAAAAATTCAATCAGCCTTACATAGCTTTGTTAGCGGTACAAATGAAATTGAAGGAGCTGCTCTGGTAACACCTGATGGCCTGCCTTTGGTAACGGTATTACCCACTCATATGGATGAAGAACGAGTGTCAGCGATGTCAGCGGCATTACTCTCTTTGGGAGAACGGATCGGTAGCGAGCTGATGCGCGGGGATATTAGCCAGATTGCCATCGATGGTGAAGACGGATACTGCATGCTAAGCAGCTGTGGAGAGGAAGCTATTTTCTTGGTATTAGCCACGCGCATGGTCAAAAAAGGAATTTTGAACCTGGAGGTCAGGCGCGTTGTGGGCGAGGTGCAGCTGCTGCTGTCATAGGTACAATGTCGCGATACCAACTGAATTGAGTACTTTTAGAGCACATATCAGCCCTGATATATGCTGTTACAATAGCGCCTCGTTATGCCGTATCGTCGTAGTCGTACAGCATGTCCGTCAATGGTTATCTATCAGACCGGTCTCTGCCGGAAGTTTTTCAGCTTTTGCAGGATGGCAAAAAGACGGGACTCCTTTCTATTCAGGGGCTAGCTTCGTCTGCACGGACGACCCAATACTATTTTTTATGGCTGCACCGTGGTCGTATCGTTGCGTTGACCCATCGCTTAAACAGCCGTGGACTGGCGGCGCTCATTAGCAATCGTGGCTATCTGAGTACGACGATGACTGAGCGTCTAATTCGCCGCTGCCCACCGGATGAACCCTTGGGGCGATTTTTACGGTCTCAGGGCGTTCTGACCACTAAGCAGCTGCAGATATTATTTGTGAATCAGGTTATCCGTCGGATGTCCGATGTCCTACGAGTAGCGGATGGCTATTTTCTGTTTGACCCTGAGGCTCCTATCCCAAAAGTGGAAATGACCGGGCTCAGTGTTGTTGCTACTGAAGCGGTCTTACCTGGGCTGCGGCTTTTGGAAGATTGGGAAGTATTTAAAGACAAACTGCCCCATCCTCAGTCAGCCCTGGTGAGTCTAGTGCGCGGGCGGCCTCATATCCGGATTAATCAGGTGGAGTGGAGCGTCTGGCGGCTGATCGATGAGAAAACGGCCATACATCAAATTGCAGACTATCTAAATTTGCCTATTTTGGAGGTACAGCAAATTGCATTTCGCCTGATTTTTGTGGGGCTGGTGCAGGCTGTTCCCCAAAGGCTAGACGAACCGGTTCAACAACTGCCTGAGTCACTTTTTTCTACTGAGACTTCTGAGGCTGAAGTGCTGAGCCCAAGCTTTTTTCGCAACCTAATTGGGTTTTTGCGTCAGGCTCCTAAATGACCATAAGCGTCATCGCAGGGGAAAACGGTGCTATGCTAGTGAGCGACTCGGATCTATGCGATCACAACGCCCAAATCTTGTCAGGACCGGAAGGTAGCAGCAATACGGGATGCTTGGGATAGGCGTAGTCTCCGGGTCTCCTCTGTTTTTAAACCCGCTTTTAGGTACGGCTATCCGACGGTTAATCCCGCTACACACTGTTGGATTCCATTGCTAAAACTAAACGTATAAGGTGATATCCGCCCGACGGGGTGATTCCCTCAGTATTATTAGAGGAGCATAGGCTGTGGCAGATTTTAGCCAGTTAGTGCAAAAGGCATTTTATTTAGGTGTAGGGCTAGCCTCCTATGCCTCTGAAAAAGCAGGCGATGGGTTTAGTGATTTGCGCCAGCAGGCTCAAAAGCTCGTGGATGAGCTAGTAGAGCGGGGGGAAATTACGGCTGACGAAGCTCAGAAAATGGTGAATGACATGGTTGCTCGTGCCCAGAGTGCTGCTCCGGCTGAACCCACTGCTAAGCCTGCAGATACGGCTCCTCGTAAGATTGAAATTATTGAAGAGACTGAGCCTGACGATCGTGCAGCAACAGACGCCCTACGTAAGGAAATTGATGAGCTGCAGGCTGAGCTACAGCGACTAAAGGATGAAGAGGACCAATAATGGACGACTGGTTGAAGCAATGGCAGGCCGATATACAGGCCACGGTTGATGAGGCGCTGGAGCAAACTGGACAATTTTTAGACGAGCTGTCAGAGCAGGTGGTCGAAGCCGTTAGTCCTATGGTGAATGCGGCTGATGATGCGCTCGATGAGCTGGCGGAGCAGGTGACTGAGAATATTGCGCCTCCATTGACCCAGGCGCTAGATGAGCTAGAAGCGCAGCTCGACCCGTGGGTGGGGTCTGCGGTGACCTGGTGCGAGCAGACGATGGCCCCTATTCATCAAACGCTGACGCCCTGGCTGCAAAATCATCCTAAATGTGCTGGATGCTCTTATTACCATGGTGAAAGCTACGGCGGCGAGATACTGGTCTGTGCGCTGCATCCTACCGGTCCTGAGCAAGAAACCTGCCCCGATTGGGATAGCGTGTGGCCTCAGCCTGAGGATTAGGCTGATGTGGAGACGTTACATGCAACGTCCCCACATCCAGAGCTATGGTCTTTTGGGGTCGAGTAGCGGGTAGAAATGGCCGACCGGTCCCTGACCTTTGCCAATTCGTAGGGAGTAACTGAGGGCCTTGGTAACGTAGTCTTTAGCCCGTTTTGTTGCAGCTAGAGGCGCATGGCCCAGGGCCAGATTGGCTGAGATCGCAGCCGACAGCGTACAGCCCGTGCCGTGGGTATCGGCCGTATCCACGCAGGCGGTGGTGAGCTTGGTCAGCGTTGTACCGTCGTACCAAACGTCAACGCCCCGTAACTCTCCGGTAAATCCACCCCCTTTGACAATGACGGCGCTAGCGCCCAACTTCTGAATAGTCTGAGCGGCGGTCTCCATGTCTTTTAGCGTGGCGATGGACTGACCGCTGAGGATTTCGGCTTCGTAGCGGTTGGGAGTGAGCACTGTGGCTATGGGAATCAGCTGATGTCGCAGGGTTGCGATCGCATCGTCATCGATCAGCTGCGCCCCGGTGCGAGAAACCATCACCGGGTCAATGACAAAGCTTGTATCTGTATTCGATAGGTCACTAAGACAGGCTGCCACGGCTGAGATAATTGGCTGATTTAGCAGCATCCCCGTTTTGAGTGCCTGTATCCCAATATCATTGACGACGGCATCAATTTGGGCGACTACAGCCTCAGGTGGCAGGGCATCAACCCGAGAGACCCCCTGGGTATTTTGCGCTGTGATACACGTGAGCGCGCTGGTTCCGTGGACGGCATGGAACGCAAACGTGCGCAAATCGGCTTGAATTCCAGCACCGCCACCACTATCAGAACCCGCAATAGTCAAAGCCACGGGTGGAGTATGGGCCATAGCTATCGACATTTACAACAAATACCGCTAAGAACGGTGGTCAAAGCATGGGATACGGGGCTCCCACTATCTTGACTGACGTCGTCGTTGTAAAAAATCTGGAATATCAAGATCGGGAGCAACGCTAGGGCGGCTGCTGGGCGGCGGTGGTGCCATCTCAGACGGAGTAGAACCAATCGATGACGGTCGCTTTAGAGGCGCTATCCGAGGGGGGACCGACGTCGCTGCTGCACTGCTGCTGCCAAATTCAGATACGGTGTTAAACCCGGTTGCGATCACCGTAATCCGGACCTCACCTTGCATTCGTTCATCGATGACAGCGCCAAAGATAATATTGGCATTGGGATCAACCGCTTCGTAGATGATTTCAGCAGCGGCATTGACCTCATGCAGAGTGAGATCGTTACCTCCAGTAATGTTGAGAACGGCACCTGCAGCCCCGTCGATAGAGGTTTCAAGCAGCGGTGACGAAATTGCGGCAATAGCGGCTTCACGGGCGCGAGACTTACCAGAGCCGACGCCAATACCCATCAGAGCGGAGCCCGCATCGGCCATCACCGCCCGCACATCAGCAAAGTCCACATTCACCAGACCAGAAATTGTAATGATGTCGGAAATGCCCTGGACACCCTGACGCAAAATATCATCTGCAAAGCGAAACGCCTCTTGTACCGGAGTTTGCTCTGAAATTACTGATAGCAGCTTATCGTTTGGAATAATGATTAGCGTATCGACACATTCTTGCAGGGCCATGATCCCGTCTTCTGCCTGGGATGTCCGGCGACGCCCCTCAAACGTAAACGGGCGAGTCACCACACCGACGGTTAACGCACCGGCTTCTTTGGCGGCTTCTGCTACCACTGGAGCCGCGCCAGTACCGGTACCCCCACCCATGCCAGCGGTAATAAAGACTAGGTCTGCCCCTTCAATGGCCGTAGAGATTTCATCCCGTGACTCTTCGGCTGCTTTTTGGCCAATGGCAGGGTTGCCGCCCGCGCCTAGGCCACGGGTAAGCTTTTGCCCTAGCTGCAGGGCGTTGGCTGTTGCTGCTTTAGTCAGCGCTTGGGCATCGGTATTAAGCGTCCAAAACTCGATCCCCAAAACACCGCTGTCAATCATGCGGTTTACTGCGTTACAGCCACCACCGCCGACACCGACAACCTTGATCCTCGCCGTACTCCCCGGCACAATGTCATTTCCCATAGCCGCATTGCCTAATGCAGTTTCATTACGATGATTATTATTCATATCAGACATATTGAGACCCAAGCCCGAATTTCCGTGATTATTTTGTGAGGATGAATTAGACATAGGGCGAGTGTATACGAGGTATTAGCAAGCTACTGAGTCAATCAGCCACAGAAAACACGAGACTGTCGTAAAAGGTAAGGACTAACTATATATCAATTACAATCGCGACAGGTTAGGTCTGCTGTAAACGACCCATCATGTCAGCTATTAACTGATGTGGAAAAAGCTTGAAATATGCTTATGGAGAAGTTTACAGAGACTTTGAAGATTAGTTTCAAATATGCTAAGGCATATTCTAGTTAACTATACGGGAAGCTGCTGACAAAACCAATAAAACCTACGGATTAATTCAAGAATTTAATTCACTAAGAATATCTGTTCAAACTAGGCAGACTAAACCTCTGCATTAAGTCTCAAAGACGGCCATTATAGGCATCCTATAAGTATCACTATCTAGAGACGCGAACATTCGTCTGACAACACCTTCAGCGATTTAGATAGGTCGTTGGTATAGCTCTTGTTAGGGATCTGGAGTTGTTGTTGCCTGCAATATTTCTAGGGTGGGATTTTCGGGATTGCGCAGGTCAATGAAGGCGATTTCTTCAATATCCATCTCGGCGTTCAAATTGCGCATTCGGTCGAGTGCTGTCAGCTGTTGGTCAAAGTTTTGTCCGTAAGAGCCAACATGCACTGTCCCCAGTTCTGTGTGGAGGATCAAATTGGCTGGGTCTCGCCAATCGAGCTGAGAGATCGCAACCGGTGTTGCCTGCAGCGCCTGATAGATCTCGGGCCAGTCTTTCTGATAGGCCGGACGCATTCCGCGCACCTGGAGCTGGGGTTCTTGGGTGCCAAGCTTGGTAAAACTGTCGTAGGGCATCCAGTACCCATTGGCGTCGAGAAGTCCCATTTGGGTGAAACTTTGGGGATCGTCATCTAGGGCGGTGACGGCAATATCGGTATTGGGTAGCGCGATCGCAACGGGCGTCCGTTCTTGAATACGAATATTGAGACCCGGTGGCAGCAGCCGTCGCCGCACAATAGCATCTGCAATCGGGCCCTTGGCCACCAATGACTTCTCTATATCTAGAGGGTGCAGCTTGAGCAGCGACTGGGGATATTCAATATCCATTAGCCTGTGAACCTTTTCGTCCGGGAGCAGCTGGTTGCCGCTGAGGGTGATTTGCTCAGCAGACTGTAGCTGCCAGCGGCTAGAGGTCGCCATACTCAAACAGCCTACCGTCAACCCGACAATGGCCGCCTGTCGCCATAGACGCTGCCAAAAAAGCCGCTGACGTCTGCGCTTAAGGTCCTGACGACGAGTGGTGAGACGATTTTTGGAGAGTTCAGTAATATCCGGCATGGAAACCAAAAATGTGTTTGCAGAGGCGTTTTATGGAACGCCCATACAGCAAAAGGGAGGGCATCATAAACCCTTATCCCTAAGGGGTAGGCGGATGCTTTGAACAGAGAACCCCGAATGAAGCATACATTTAAGCATTCAAGCTTCCCCATGGGGGCTTATTCTGACACTTCTTTGAAAAAAAGTGTGGGCCCGGACAATCTCATCGCCGATCTGTATATCAGGACGAAGTTGAATCTGCCGGTTTATTTAGCCCTGATGTTGAGCGGTCTCAAGTGTTTTGACTAAGAATCCATGCCACTGCTTAGCTAGGTCTGTATCTGTAAATGGGATTTGCGGGGTGGTGCCGTTTTCTAAACTGAGTTGAATAACGGCGTCACTTTTTTTGCCCGCGCCTTTGACCGTCTGCTTAAATGACTCTTCCCCGTTGAGCAGCAGGTCAACGCTGCGAACGCTGGCTAGCTGAGCGGTTTGCAGATCCATTATCCCTTTGCTTGTAGGCGATCCCCAAGTCAGGGTGTTTTCTGCCTGGCCCAGGGCTGCGTAGATGTCGTATTTTGCGCGCTCAAACTGGGTAGCCCATGCCTTATATGCCTCTACTTTTTGGTACTCGTTCCGACCGGCCCAGGTAATCCAAACAAAGAAGACGAGTAGCGGTAGCCAAAGTAAGCCGTGCAGCATAGGGATGAAGGATAAGTATTTATGCTCCCATTGTAAATTCTTGCAACGACGCGGTCGCTGAGAATACAGCTTGATGAAAGATGATTACAAGGTTTGTACTTAGTTTGCACTAAGTCGAGCCTCAAGCTTTAAAACCATACTATTTCTGAGAGGAGACGGTAAATTGCTTTACTTACCTTCTTTATTGGCCGTGACCCCTAGCACAGTACAGTGGAGCCCCAAGGTTGCACTCGTGATGATTATTTGCAACATAATTGCGATCGCAATTGGCAGTTATGGCATCAAGAACAAGAATGTTGGCCTTGGCCTCCCCTCCCCCGAATTGTTTGGTGGTATGGGTCATGGTGCAATGTTGGCTTGTACCAGTCTGGGCCATGTGATCGGCATCGGTGCCATCATCGGTCTGGCCTCCATCGGTGTTCTCTAGAACAAACCGGAGAATCTACCCGATTGACGCTCGGGCTATTTAGATAGCCGAGTATCGTCAGATTAATTTCACGAGAACATTGCATTGCCATTAAAGCTGGAGTCTATAGGCTCCAGCTTTTTTTATGGTTGTATACCGTCAGGCATCCCTTGGGTCAATCGTGCGGTCGCTAGTCATAAGGCCAGCGGGATTGTTCTAGCCCAGGACTGCCTGCAGACGTTTGCGAAATTCTCCCTTGGGATGACCGCCTTTGACTTCACCTAAGATTTTGAACTCTCCCTCGGGCTCTTCACACACAAGATACGTCGGCCAGCCCATGTCTGCCTTGTCGGGATACTGTGCCAGTAGCACCTGGCGATACTTGCGATAGGTGGCTGTGTCCTGCATCTTAATATCCACAAACGTCAGCCCTAGCTCATCGGCTACTTTGGCGTCATAAAAGGACATTTTGTGGCAGATGCCGCAGTCTTCAGAAGAGAATTTTAAAACAGCTTTAGCCATGCCTACTTACTCAAAACTTTCTAATTTTTGCTGTTGCCGATGAGGATGAATCGGGTCGATTAGATGGCTGATGAGTCAGCCGCCTGCCCGTGAACCCAGCTTTAGATCGGCAGCGCATCTCCCATTCTAAAGCTGGGCTGTCTTTTGCCCACGTAGAAACTGACCCAATGGGGGCAATACCGGACAGGGGTTGCTTTCTTGAAGATTATCTGGATTACTCCAGGCAAAAGGAGCCTGCTTGGCTGCACTCATCCACAGCAGCCGTTTAGCTCGGGTCATAGCGACATAGAGCAGACGAAACTCCTCCGCCTTTTTGAGGTCATTGGCACGATGCCAGGCGTTCGTCATATTTGGTATCGCTAGACGACCATGGACGTGAGCCCGAATCTGAGCACGCACCACATCCGGTAGAGATACACTGCCCAGAAATTCGGTTTGGGGCGGAATCCAGGTTTCGCCAGGAATCAGTTTGGCATGGAGAAAGGGCAAAAACACCGCATCCCAATCTAGCCCCTTGGCTTTGTGCATGGTGATAATAGTGAGCTGACCGGCACGGGTGTAGCGGGCTTCAGTATCTTCTGCCTCAATCGCGTCAAATCGTTCGGCACTGACAATATCTTGGAGTGCGCCGATCATCGTATTCAGACTGCTGTCGTCTGCGGTTTGCTGGGCGATGCGGGCAGCCAGCTTATCGGCGGTGGCCAGCTCGCTTTGAGCATAGTTAAGGGTAGTGCCGAGAAATGGGATTAGATGATATGGAGGCAGATTAAATCGGGCTCTGAGCAGACTGTTGCAGTAGCGTCGCGCACTGAGGGCGGCTTCAGTAGTTAACGGTGGATCGAGGGGGCCCGGATAGAGAAACTGCTCTGGGCTGGTGACGAGAGGATTGAGATCCTGGGTGGGAATACGCTGACGATCGACCAGGACTCTGAGGGCTCCTTTTAGATAGTCGGGGGCATGGGGACGCTCAATAAATTGCAGCAGTCGCAGCATTTCAATCGGTACTTGAGTGTTGCGATCGCGACTGCCCACATCATAAATTTTTAGACCTGTCACCTCAGTAAAATCAAACCCAAGGATTTCTGGATTTTCTAAAATCTCTCGAACAAATCGACCCTGACGATTTTCTCGTATAAGGACCGCTAGCGTCGGTGGCGGCAACCGTTGATCGCCAGTCTCTTTTGCTGTTTTCCAGTCATCAACTAAGGTTCTGACCCGCTGGGCAATATGGCGAACAGACGCGATTACATCAGCCGGTTTGAATAGCTCTACGCCCTGACCCAGAGGAGCGGGATTAGCATTAGGCTGCGGATCGTTGACACCGACAGGCTGAATCTCCTGGTCGCGAAAGGGCGGAGCATCGTCAGGAAACTGTTGATTGACCCACTGTAGTACGTAGTTGGCGGCGTCCATAATCTGTTGGGTGCTGCGTCCGGCCTGGTTAATGGTAGCCAGACGCTCAGGCCGATTGGCATCGCAAAACTGATTAAAGAAAACAGGATCGGCAGGGGTAAATGTGGAATTGATTGCCTGATTGGGGTCACCCACACGCACCAGGTTTGGCGGATTTAGAGGGGCTGAAAAATCACTCGCCGCTTCTCGAGAACTAGGCTCCAGTGCTAATTTCTCCAACAGCCGCGTCTGCAGCGGCGACGAATCCTGGGCTTCATCTTCAAATACGGCAAAAATTTGTGTTTGCCAACGGCGACAGATATCAGCATCGTCTAGCGCCTTAAGCGCTGCTAGGATCATATCGTCATAGTCAATGAGACCGCGCTGGCTCAGTAGCTCCTGATACTGCTTATAGAGCCCAGCGGCGACCTCTAAGAGCTGATAGCGATCGGGGGGAGCCTCCCGGCTGATATGCCTGAGGTCTGTGGGCTGTAGCCCCGAACTTTTGGCTTCATGGATAGCGGTGTAGGCTAGGGCCGGTAGAACTTCGGTTCGCAGTACCGATTGTCGTCGCAGTCGCTCAGTTTCTTCTCCATCAAACGTTTGCCCTTCGATCAGACGCTGGTATAGCTCTGGGTCATTGTGAATCCAGGCTTCGACCGCTGTGCGAATGAGGCGATTGCTTTGGTTGGGAGAAACTAACGTGGTCGTTTCTAGATTAATGCCAGAAACTTCGGGGTTGTGGGTGGCAATGTTGAGGGCCAGGCCATGTAATGTTTGGACGACAAAGCTGTTGTAGGGCAGTTTGAGGATTTTGAGATGGGTGCGCACTTTGGCCTTTAAATTGGCGGCAGCGGAGCGGGTGAAGGTGACTAGAACCAGCTGTTTGCGGGCGTGGAGTTGGAAGTGGGCGATTGCGATCGCAGCCCCTGCTGCCATCCCTGTGGATTTACCAGATCCGGGCACAGCCGATACTGCCAGCGGTCCACCCCGCCAGTCTGCCAGACGACGTTGGCCAGGACGCAGGCTATCGCGCAATGCCTGAAGTTGAGCGGTGCGATCAGGGATGTTCATCAAAGCAGCGGGCAACGTTTAGCCATAGGGTACTGCACTGACGCTGCTAATCTTAGGAAAGAATCCCGTTAAAGACTCCATCCTTACTACAATTGTGTCTGTATACCGTCGGCGCTGACCATGATGAATCTTTCCCAACGTATGATCGCGATTCTTGGCAGCGTCATGTTTGGCATTGGGCTGTTGTTTACGGCTATTAGCCTCATTCCCAATCGCGAGGTATCTGGTGTGGCGGCGCTGCTCATGGGTGGCGGTGTTGGGCTAATTACGATGGCATCTAGAGAGTAAACCAATGAATGGCAAACAGCTAAAACGTCGAGAGCCCACCGTGCAAAAAACATCTGCTCAGACCTCATATGCTGACGGCAGACGATACACCATCGGCAAAGGGATTGGTCTATTTATCGTCGCATTTGCCCTAATCTTTACCGCCAGCGATAACTCAGGGCGACTGATCGGGTCTTCAGAACCGCTAATCGATTCTCATCCAGGCCAGTTTGCCGTCTACTTTTTTGCAGGCTTTGCCGGTATTTGTGGTTTGGACCTGATTCGTAAAAGCTAGAAACGTTCATTGACTGCCTCTGTACACTGTCTGCGAACAGAGGGTGGACCAAACGAAAAGCTAGGTTCTCCGGCCATGCGAATATGTCTCAGCGCATATTCACCGCTCTGAGGTGGTGTTTCTGCTCTGAGAACAGGGTCATCCAAACTAGCCTGTCCCCGATAGACCAAACTTAAATACATCATGACAGCGGCCTCGCCTCGGCTAAGGGATGGCTGATAGGGATAAAACTCAAGCGGCCAATCAAGTGCGACCAGATTGGCTAGCAATGCTCCATGTAGCGCTGGGGCAAACCAAGCATCTTCCATCACACGACCGTTGATAAAGTAATCGGTGCCAATGGTGGCGGGGGGCTCTCCATGCTGTTGTTTGAGGCTGTCGATTTGTGGAACCAGATTGAGAGCAGCGGCTAGCGATGCGACCGTTTCGGCATAGTTGATGGTTTGCTGAGGGCGAAATGATCCATCTGGATAGCCGGATACCATGCCAGTTCTGTAGGCTTGAAACGTGGCTTGGTAATGTGGATTCGGCTTCGGTGAATTACCACCCAGAGTGGCAGAAATATCTGACAACGGACATTTCAAATCGGGACGATCTGGGCATACAGGAGCGCTGGCTATCGGGTTGCGTTCAGCGTCAGGCTGGTTGCCTAAATCGAGAACGTTAACAGAGAGCTGAATCCATTCCCCTCGGGTAATGGGGCATCCTGGTCGAAAGCGCTGGTCTGAACTGTCTAGATAGGACGTTTGAGTAGAATTGTTGCCAGCTAACCAGTTGATTACGTGACGGCTCCAGTGGGTCGCAATATCGTCAAAAATGTCTTCTTGTTCTAGCGAGCCTGCTGTATCTTCTGCAGACTGCTCTGCTACAGCATGGGGGGTGAACTGCAGGCCGAGAGATAAGCTTAGGATTGCTAACGGTATGTATTTGCCCGGAAGATATTTGAACATCAGCCATTTATGGAGACAAGCAGCTATATCCTCTAATATAGTTGACTCTGGGTAACTCTCTCTCAACAGGTGTTAGGCGTTTGCATGAAAATAATGTACTCCAGCAAATCATATCTGAGGATGACCGTCCCCCTTGCGAAGTGCAGGGCTGATCTATTGAAAAAAGGAAAATAGTTTTTCAATATCATGCGCGACCATTCGGATGCCGTGTGTAATGGAGTCGAATCCGTTTCTTCGGAAGAGGGTGATAGCCACGGTGCGGAGAATCCCAAAGTTGGTCAGGGCATGCCCATCACACACCGGCACATGGTCTTCAAAGAAGACCGCATCTTTGGGCCAATGTAATCGGTTTTCAATATGCCAATGGTGTCGGACCCGGCGGGCGA
>JBHJIL010000029.1:0-4255 GCA_050043465.1 Leptolyngbyaceae cyanobacterium | reverse complement strand
TTCGCCATCACGCAGGCAGGCTGCCATACGACGGTTGGGATAGCAGTTGCCGCCCGCTTGAATCAAACCCTGGTTCTCACAGATCATCCCGGCTACCGCGTCTGATACGATGCAGCTAGCATTCGATGCAACCGCGTTTACTGCGTCTAGACGACGGTTTCCCTTCGCTACAAACTCTTTTAGTGCAGATAGGTCTGTAATCGGGGCAGTGCTCGCATCTGCGGATACTACCGCTCTAGAAAAAGCGTCAAGCATTGAGCTCTCCTTACCTTAAAAAACATTTGAAATTTTTGTTGACAACCGCCACAGCAGTTCGGTTTGTCACTTAGCCACAGTAGAAAATTGCGGTCCCCTAAGTCCTCAATATTAAGAACAAAGCAACATTCCGTTACATAAGACTCATTTAGACTCATTTAACTCAGTCAAACTAATGACAAACGACGGATCAGCCGTAAGAATAGAGTCAGAATCAAGCCGTCGGTTTTTGAAAAAAGTTAAAGGAATCGCCATTATGACTAGCTCTGGGGATACAGCCACGTCCAACGTCAGTATTGAAGAAATTAACGAACTGATTGTTGAGTTTGAAAAGTATCGCGAACGCCTGGTTACTGAGACAGTGGATGCTGCTAAAAAGGCCAAAATATCGAAGAAGGAAACGATGGCCCGCCTAGAACCCGAACTGGCTCAAATTGATGCAGCTCTGACACAGCTACAGGCTCAGCTAGCCACTCTTATTCCTGAGCCAGCAGCGGAATAGGGCTGTCCGCTAGGCTCAAGTAACGCTTCTAGCAGTAACTGACCCGGTATTTAACATTTAGGTAGAGACGATCGGCAATGACAAATTCAATGACTGATACAACAAACGATGAGGTAACGCAGCAAGCTGCCACCGATAGGCTGGTGCAGCAGGTCAATGAACAGATTGACCTACTCTCATTTGATGAATCAGATCAAGATACGCTACGACAGCTGGTGGAGAGTTTCTCGGACAAGCGAGGAATGACTCGACTGCGTATTGCTGAAACTTTAGGCCAGATTGGTGAACCGGCGACTCCTGTGCTGATGGATGGACTAGCTCACCATTCTAACGAGGTAGTGCGACGTGCCTGTGCTAAGACACTGACGCTGATTGCCGATCCAACAGCGATTCCTACGCTGGTTCATTCCTTTTTAAACGACAGCGATACGGTAGTACAGGGCTCGTCAGTGGGGGCTTTGGCAAGAACCGGTCGGCTAGCCGCCCCTGAATTACTCAAGATTTTAGAAGATTCTAGCCATCCCGAAACTATTAAAGGCCATGCGGCTTGGGCCCTGGCATTTATGGGGTCTGAGGCCAAAGATCTGCTATTACAGGCGCTCAGTTCAGAATCTGAGGCCGTCCGAGCTGCCGTGGTGGGCGCGATCGCAAAAGTCGCTCAAGAAGAAGCGAGCCCTGAGAATTTTGATATTTTGATCAATGCCCTCCACGATCCGGCTGAGGTCGTTCGCTGCGAAGCCGCCGCTGTCCTGGGGACCCTGGCCCATCAGCCCGCCCTGGCCAGTTTACAACCGCTGCTGGATCACCCCAGCGTTGGCACTCGTAAAGCGGCCATATTAGCCATTATGAAAATCGGGCAGCCTGACACCCTAGAGATATTAAAAACTGCCATGGCCAAGGAAACTGATGAGAGTCTCCAACCCATCTTTAATTTAGCCATCAGCCAGCTGCAAAAAAAGGCCCCCATCGATGACTGGGACTAGTTAACTATCTTTTGGGCGAGTGTACTGCTTAACCAGCTCCATCCGAGATAGGGCGCTCACCGCTGTCTGCTTGACATAGGTATCAGTAGCGTCATCTTCTGCCAGCTGAGTCAGGACTTCGATACTTTGATCGCCGCCAATAGAGGCCAACGCATTGACGATGGATATAGCCAGCGCTGGGTTATCCGTAGCACCCAGAGTCTCGGTTAAAATATCAAACGCCGCCTCGCCAATTTCTCCTAAAGCCATAGCTGAGGCGATATTGACCACCGGATTTTCATCTAGAAGAGACTGTTTGAGTCCCTGCAATCCTAGGGGCGGAAACGGCTCTTCAGGATAGTATAAAGCCACCTGAGCCAGCGCCTTGGCACAGCTGCCCCTTACGGTTACATTGTCGCTGTTGCTAAGGGCATCAACAATAGCGGGTACCGCATCCACACCAACCGCGCCCAGAGTTTTTACAGCGGCGCGACGATAGATCGTATCATCGTCATCCAAAGCGGCCATTAGCTTTGGAATAGTGCTGTCATCACGGTTATTAATAATCTCCACCATGGCCCGCTCTCGGATGTGGGGATTGGGATGTTTTAGCTGTTCAAAAGAAGAGTCCATGGGCTAGAAATTGTTCGATTTTTTAAAAATAAGGCATTAAACCTGGGTCACGGGAACTGCGCGATTCGCCCTGGCTCGTACGGCCCAATCATCGGCTTCGAGCAACAGCTGATGCTGGCTATAGTCGCCTAATTTTTCTAGGGCCATTAACGCCGCGTATTGCAGCATCCAAATTTTACTCTGAGCGCTGCGCTGCAACGGGGCAATAGCCTGCGAGTCGCCCAGCTCACCGAGGGACAGCGCTGCGGCTGCTCGGGATTTCATAAACTGCGGTGCAGAATTATGTAAGGCTTCTAGCAACAAGTCATAAGCGGGCTGATGTTTAAGCCAGCCCATCAGCTTCATCACGTGGTAGTGAGCGCCATAGTCATTGTGGGCTTCGGCTTCGTAGGTCGCAAAAAGAGCCGCCGGAGCCTGCTCTGAATATTGGTCAACAAACGTTTGCGTTGCTAGATAGGTGCGACCAAAGTCGGTTTGGTAAAGCTCTCGAACTAAGAAGTCGAGGGCTGGGGGCTGATCATACTCATGTACCAGCACCAAATCCTTGGGATGATCTAGGAGGATTTGCTCGATCAGCGGTAGGATTTCGTCGATGCTAACCGCTCCAGCTTCCATACCAATATCAGCTAACGTACGCACGGCACGCAGCCGAAACATTAGAGAGATAGGGCAGCGGGCGATGTCTGCAATCGCTGGGTAGTAGCGAGAATTGATTAAATCTTCGAGACAGGCCCGACGCGCATTAACGCTGTCGCTTTGTAAAAATGCAACGACTCGGTCAATCTGGCTAAAGTCTTGGGTAAAACGACAGACGGCTGAGATCGCAGCGCTAGCTGTCGGTTCATCATCAGCGTCCATAAACGGACGAATGCGATCTACTGCCGCACCATAGTTTAGCTTTACTAGCGTATGAATAATCACTCGATAGATCTGTTCTGGCTTAGTCAACAGATCGGCAATCTCTTCTAAAATCTCTGAATCGTTGGTGTTAATTTCACCAATTGCCCAAACAGCAGACTCAACCGTATAGCAGTCTGTATCCGCCAAACACGTGCGAATAGCCTTTAATCCACGGACAGCTTTTAACTTCCCCAAAGACTCCACGGCCTTACGTCGAGTGATCCGATTATCTAGCGAGTCATAGGCTGTGTACACCGCTCGAATCAGAGCATCAACAGAGGCATCCGATGGATAATTGGCTAGCTGAGACGCGGCAATGTAGCGCTCACTTTCGTCAGCTGCCTGCTCAGGAGGAGTATCTAATAGAGCAATGCACTGGTCTTCTGTTAAACCAAAAATATTAGCAAAACGCTTATCCATAGAATGGTTGAGCAACAAATAAAAACGCTAATGCCTATAGCTTACGACACTAACTTGATCAATCGGACCTGTTCTTCGCAGCAAATCGGCGCATCGACCCATGCAAATAAGCCTGGAGACTCGTCAGAGTCTCCAGGCTTAGACTAACTAAATGCAATCAAACCCCTAGGAAAGGGAGTTGATAACGTAGTCCAGCATGGCGTTGTACTCAGTCAATGCCTGGTTGGACATATCACGAGGCGCACAGCCACGGTTACGAGCAAAGCTCAGTGCAGCTACATACGGTGCAGTGGGTAGGTTTAGCGCACGATACACTTCACGCTGTCCAGCAATACCCCACTCGTCTAGAGGACCCGTACCGCCGACAACTAGGCTGTAGCTGATCAAACGCATGTAGTGCTTGATATCACGCATACACTTCGACTTGAACGTGTCAGTGGAATTGGCCTCACCCTGATTGTTCAAGTAGGGATACTTAGAAATGCAAGCATCGTAAGCTTCTTTAGCCACGTTATCCAGGTTGCCCGCTAGCTTCTCAGCCGCTTCTAAACGTGCAGACGCACGCTGCAGACTGCCCTGTACT